>NZ_LNCQ01000022.1:341192-712885 GCF_002831785.1 Allobosea sp. FBZP-16
CCGGCGGCGCAGCATAGACCTGCGCCGATTCCGACGGAGTCGGGATATCGGCGGCCCAGTCGATGAAGGGCGCGTGCACGGGCTGGTATTTTTGCGGCGGAATCAGATCGCGGCGGGCGATCGGCGGCGCCTCGTCACCGTTCGAGTCCCACAGCGATTCGCCAGGCGGCGGCGGCATCGCCGCTCGCTCGGCCGGGCCGGGGACTCCGCGCTCCGCCTCGTCGATCGCGACCGCGATGATGTATTGGCCGATCTCGAGCCGGTCGCCATGCTGCAACCGGTAGGGCGACTGCACCCGATAGGCACCGCCATTGACGAAGGTGCCATTGGTCGAGATGTCGCGCAGCCAGTAGGCGTTGTCGTTGAAGCGGATTTCGCAATGCCGCCCGGAGATGGCCCGGCTCGGATCCGGCAGGCACCAGTCGAGATGCTGGTCGCGGCCGATATCCAGCCCGCGCCCGCCGCTCAGCGTGACGCTGAGCGGGCCGCCATCCGGCAGTGAAGCCTGGTTCTCGATCGTCAGCGTCAGCGCCATGTCGGGCCGCCCGCCTCGTCATAGTCCGACACCGGCTGCCGCATCGGCGCCGGGGCCAAGCTATGCTCTCGTCCTGCCGCTTTCGTCATCGATCAGACGAATGCATGCTTCGACGCAATTTCGCAATGCGGCATCGCGTTCTGGCTCGGATACCCTTCCGAGTGCGGTTAATACCGCGATCCGCGCCGTCTTGGCGGTCAAGTCCGGCGGTGCGGGCACGGCATGGCTCGCCACCATGCTGCCGCCGGAATATCCGGCCGCCAGCGCGACCCAAGTGCCGAGGCTGGCGTGATGGCCGCTTTCGCCGAGCGCCAGGGCAGCACGGCGCGTCTCGTCGGTCGGGTCGCGAACCCAGGCTTCGGCTGCCTTCAGGCCGGGATCTGCTGCGGTTCCGGCAGGCTGCATGCGCTGGACGCTCTGCAGGGCCCACCAGACGGCTTCGCGGCGTGGCATCAGGAAGGCGCAGAAGCCGATCGCGTCCTTGTGATCGCCCGAGGCAAGGAGCTTGCGCAGGAAGCTCAGCGGCGGCTCGGTGGTCGGCGCGGTCTGGATGATCTCGCGCGCGGCGGGGAAGGTCTCGAAGACCTCCTGCGCTGTGCTGAACCGAAGTTTCGACATCGCTGTACCAGAGGCTGTCAGTTGATCTTGACGACGCCGCCCGTGATGATGGTCATGCCGCCGCCGTTGATCTCGGTCTTTGCGGTGCTCTCGACCTTGATCATCGGCGAGGTGATGGTGATGTTGGTCGGCGTCATCGTGATCTCGCTCTGGCCGCAGACCAGCTTGATCTCCAGAGCAGCCTCGACATAGCGCTTGCCCTGCTTGACGTGCAGCTTGTCGCTGCCGCTCAGGATCTGCGTCGTGCGGGCGAAGTCGGTCGGGCCGCCCTCGAATTTCTTGCCGACGTCGCGGGTCTCGAGGTTGAAGACCTCGGTCTTGTGGTCGCGTTCGGCCTGCATGGAGAAGACCTCCTTGCCGGCCAGGTCCTCGAACTTGATCTCGTTGAACTTCCCCGACTTGCCGCCGCCATCGGTCGATTCCGACTTCAGGCCCGATTGGGTCTTGTTGGCCGGCAGGTCGTAGGGCGGCATATGCTGGTCGTTGACCACAGCGCCGGTGATGATCGGCCGGTCGGGGTCGCCGCCGATATAGGAGACCACGACCTCCTGGCCGATGCGCGGGATGATCTGCCCGCCCCAGTTCTTGCCCGACCAGGCCTGCGCCACGCGCACGCGGCAGGAGGTCGACTCCTTCTCGCGGTCCCAGTGGAAGCGCAGCCAGACCCGGCCGTACTTGTCGACGTCGATGTCGCCTTCCTCGCCCTTGTTCTTCTCGCCGACCACCTTGGCGGTGTCGGGGCCGATATGGAGCGGGGAGGGTGTCAGCAGCGGGGCGCGGAAGCGCTTGGTCGCTTTCTGGAGTTCGTAGGAGCCGTGGTAGATCGCCTGGTCGGTGCGCTTGGACGAGCGATAGCTCTGCACGCCGTAGCTGTGCGTCGCCCGCACCACCAGGAACTCGGCGTTCTCCGAGCCGACGGGATGATCGGCCAACGTCATCAGGGTCCCAGGATTGAGGCTGGGCGCATCGCCGACGGCGAGGCGCCGCTCGTCCTGCGCCTGCTCGGCCTGGACCTGGATACGGGCGAGCTTCTCGCCCTTGCCGCGGTCGAGATAGGCGCCGGGATAGTCGAACGCCTCGTAGGACTTAGTGCGCGGGAAGCCGTCCTCGGCGCGCGCCGTCAGGTCCGAGGTGGATTTCTCGAAATCATAGTCCTTGATCTCGATCTTGCCGGTCCGCAGCCGCCGCTGCGCCGACCATTGCGTCAGATGCTCGATGCGCCGCCTTTGGGCACCGTCCGTCGGCATGAACGGGTAGGCGGCGCCGGCTCCGGCGAAGCTCGGTTCGGCTGCGGCAGTCACCGCATCATGCGAGTTGCGCGCATCCGAGAGGACCAGCTTGTGGTCCCCCTCGGTGTGCTTGAAATAGTAGTAGATGCCGTATTTCTCCATCAGGCGCAGGACGAAGTCGAGATCGGACTCGCGGTACTGCACGCAATAGTCAATCTCCGGGGGCGGCTCGCTGACGCGGTCCTCGAAGCTCGCCTTGTCCTCTTTCCCGAAGATCGTCTTGATGATGTCGAGGGCCGTCTTGTTCTTGAAGATGCGGCAATCGGAGCGCTGCGAGAGCAGCCAGAGCCAGGGCCGCAGCACGAAGCGGTAGTGGTCGAGATCCTTCTCCCGGCCGAGCCACTGCGCCTCGACGAGCACGCCGTTGAAGATCCGGTCTTCACCGTTCTTCAGCGTCATTTTAATATGGCATTTCTCGCCAATTAAATTTTGAAGATCGTCGCCCCGAGAAGTACTCACAGCCTCGATTTGATAAACAAATAATTCGCTGAGAGCTTCGCGCGCCTCAAACTTGAGAAGTGAGAAGACATCTTGACCCGCCGGTGTCGTAAAGGAGGCAAGTCTTTTCGATTGTCCTGGAGCGGCGGGCATCAACAAAACCTCGTGGCTTGCGACAAGAGACGACTATTGACGCAGCAAACGCTGCGAGGCATAGTTCGCGCCGTCAGTCTTCAACCGCCTCAGCGAACCTAAACGGGAGGAAGACCGTGCGCAAGCAGGCCCTTGTCATGGTTAGTGCCGCTCTTGCCGCAGGCTTCTGCGTCCTGTCGCCGTTTTCCGCGCAGGCACAGGCCTACAAGGCGGACGATATCGTCAAGCACTTCGGAGCCGCGAAGCCGAATCTCGGCGTCTCGCGCGGCCTGTGCGTCGGCACCGAGGCCGAGTGCAACAGGGCCGGCCACGTCGTGAAGCCGCCGACCGCCTTCGATCTCGTCGTCAAGTTCAAATACAATTCCGACGTGCTCGAGCCCGAGGCGCGGGTGAACCTCGACGAGTTCGCCAAGGCGCTGAAGGATCCGCAGCTTTCGGCGAGCAGTTTCCTGGTCGAGGGGCACACTGATGCCAGCGGCACCGCGGACTACAATCTGAGTCTGTCGGAGCGGCGCGCCAAGGCGGTCGTGCGCTATCTCAGCGATCGGGGCGTCGATACCGCCAAGCTCGTCCCGCGCGGCCTCGGCCAGAGCAAGCCCGTCGTTTCCGACAAGTTCTCGGCCGATAATCGCCGGGTCGAGACGCGGCTGCAGGTGGAGTGACGGCCAGGCGGCCGCCCCGATAAGCTCGATTGATCGTGAGGGGGCATGGCCGCGCTCAATTTCGCTGATCTGGCGAAGCCGGTTTCGGCGGATGATCCCTGCGGTCCCGATCCGGATGCCGATCCCGACGTCATGAACGTCATGGCGCGCCTCGAAGTGGCGCTGCCGACCTCCTATTTCCGCCGCGACGACGAAGGGCGGCAAATCCCGTTCGATCGCAGCACGATCGATTTTCCCGTAGCCTTCGGCGATCTCGGCAAGGTGCTGAAGCAGAGCCGCGACCTGCGTGGCTTCGTCCTGGCGGGCAAGCTTTGTCTGCTCAATCGCGACATCGCCGGTTTCGCCGCGAGCCTCGGGCTGATCGCGAGCTATCTCGGCGACTATTGGGAAGAGGTCTATCCTCGGGCCGAGGACGGCGACTTCATCATGCGCGAGGTCGCGCTGCAGGGGCTCGACGAGAACGCCACCGTCGCCCTGCCGCTGCAGCATGCGCCGCTGTTCCTGAGCAAGCGGCTGGGACCGGTGATGTTTCGCAGCCAGCTCGTCGCCTCGGGCGAGCTGCGGCCCGGCGAGGATGAGAAACACCCCGATGCCGGCGGAATCAACGCGGCGCTGAAGGAGGTGGAACTCTCCGACCTGACGGCGATGCTCGGCCATGTCACCGCGATCCGGGACGCGCAGTTGCGATTGCGCGCGATCTGGAGCGAGAAGCTCGGCACCGACCAGGCGGTGACCTTCCCGCGGCTTGCCGGACTTGTCGGGCAGATCATCGCGTTTCTCGAGGCCGCGATCGAACGGAAGGCGCCCGGCGGGCAGGGCGCCGCCGGCGCCGAGGTGCCCGCAGCCGTCGGCGGCGCTGCGACCGGGACGATTGTGGTTGCAGCGCTTCCGCCCGGCGTCTGCGCCTCCGTCGACGAGGCCCAGGCCGCGCTCGCCGGCTGTCTCGCCTATTTCCGCCGGGTCGAGCCGTCGAGCCCGGCCGTGCTGCTGATCGGCCAGGCGCAGCGCCTGATCGGCAAGTCGCTGATCGAGGTCATCCAGATCATGTTCCCGGAGCACGTCGACAAGGCGATGCTCGAGATCGGCGACGACACGAAATATCAGCTGCCGCTGGAGCGCCTGGGTGGCGATGGTTCTGGCGGCGGCTATGGCGACGACAGCGGTGAGGACGACGGCTACGCCTCCGATGGCGACGAAGAGAGCTCATCCTACGATGACGAGGAAAATTCGTCCGATGATGAGGAGACGGACGCCGGGGACGGAGCTGACCAGGAAGCCGACGACGAAGGGGAACAGGGCGCCGACGAGGAGACTGAGAGCGAGCAGCCGCAGGCCGGGACCGAATCCAGAGCGAGTGCTTCCGCGGCGGTGGCACCTGTACCTGCGATCACCATCGCGAGCCGGGCCGAGGCGATCGCCCGGATGAAGGCCGTCGCCGGCTTCTATCGTCACGCCGAGCCGTCCAATCCGGTGCCGCTGCTGATGGACAAGGCCTGTGCGCTGGCGCAGCAAGATTTTCTGTCGCTGCTCGGCGATATCCTGCCTGAAGTCGGCATAAGGCAGAGCAGCGGCGAGTAGGTCGCGACGGTCCCTTCGTGGAGCGCCGCGCCTCATTCGTTCGGTGGATGCGGTGACGTCATCCGCCTGCAAAGCTGAGCTGGCTGGATCTTGTGCAGCCGATGCGAGCAGTTCGACAAGAACTGTCAAGCGGTCGGCAAGTGTGTATGGTATAGCGAGCTGGATCGTAAGCGTGGCATCACGCTCTCCTTGCGTGATGCCTCTAAAGGAAGGGGCGCCGTCATGGCCGGAGATTCGGGGCAGAAATTCATTCGCCGCAATAGGCCACCGCGGGTCCACATTACCTATGAGGATCCCTACAATGCCGACCAGAAGGTCGAGCTGCCCTTCGTGATGGGGGTTCTCGCCGATCTGTCGGGCAATGCTTCGGCGGTCGAGAAGCCCGACGTTGGCGACCGCAAGTTCCTCGACATCGACATGGACAATTTCGATCAGCGCATGGCCGCGATCGAACCGGGCGCGGCCTTTACCGTGCCGAACAAGCTCGGGGACGGGAGCGACAAGCTGTCCGTGTCGCTGAAGTTCAAGAAATACGAGGACTTCAACCCGGCTGCGATCGCCCGCCAGATTCCGGCGACGGCCAAGCTGCTGGAGGCACGCGAGCAGCTCGCCAACCTCCTGCGCTACATGGATGGCAAGGTCGCGGCCAGCGACCAGCTCAAGGCCCTTCTGGCTGATCCGCAATTGATGGCGGCGCTGAAGGACAAGCTCGGCGAAAAGCCGGCTGGTGACGACAAGCAGGACAGCAACGGGTAAGCGAGGCGGCTATGGCGGAAGCACAGATCCAACAACCCGGCGCGGCAGCTGCTGAAACGCAAGGCGCCGACGACTTCTCGGCACTGCTGAAGCAGAGCTTCAAGCCGAAGACCGAACGAGCGGCCAGCGAGGTCGAGAACGCGGTCGCGACCCTGGTCAACCAGGCTCTCGCCGACTCGACGCTGATCAAGGGCGACGTACTCGACACGATCGAGGAGATGATCGCCCGGCTCGACGCCAAGCTCAGCGAGCAGATGAACGAGGTGCTGCATGCGCCGGAGTTCCAGAAGCTCGAAAGCGCCTGGCGCGGCCTCAACTACCTCGTCTTCAACTCCGAGACCGACTCGCAGCTGAAGATCAAGGTGATGAACGTCGGCAAGACCGAGCTCTACCGTAACCTCAAGACCTATCCCGGCGCCCGCTGGGACCAGAGCCCGCTGTTCAAGCAGCTCTACGAGCAGGAGTTCGGTCAGCTCGGCGGCCAGCCCTTCGGCGCGCTCGTCGGCGACTATCACTTCAGCCACGCCCCCACGGACGTGCAGTTGCTGCGCGATCTCTCCAAGATCGCGGCCGCCGCCCATGCGCCATTCTTCACCGGCGCCGACCCGAACCTGATGGGCATGGACTCCTGGACGGAGCTCTCGAACCCGCGCGACCTTGGCAAGGTCTTCGACACGCCGGACTATGCGGCCTGGAAGGGCCTGCGCGACGCGGCCGACTCCCGTTATGTCGGCCTGTGCCTGCCGCGAGTGCTGGCGCGGGTTCCCTACGGGGCCAAGTCGGAGCCGGTCGAGGAGTTCGCCTTCGAGGAAGACACCGACGGCCACAAGGGCGAGAAATACGCCTGGATGAACGCCGCCTACGCCATGGCGGTGAACATCAACCGGGCCTTCAAGGAGTATGGCTGGTGCACCCGCATCCGCGGCGTCCAGTCGGGCGGCGAGGTTCTCAACCTGCCGACCCATACCTTCCCGACCGATGACGGCGGCGTCGACCTGAAGTGCCCGACCGAAATCGCGATCAGCGACCGCCGCGAGGCGGAACTGGCCAAGTCCGGCCTGATCCCGCTGATCCATCGCAAGAACACGGACAAGGCGGCCTTCATCGGCGCGCAGTCGCTCTACAAGCCCAAGACCTTCTTCGGGCCCGACGGCGTCGCGGCGACGGCCTCCGACAACCTGTCTTCGCGACTTCCCTATATGTTCGCCGTGTCGCGCTTCGCGCATTACCTGAAGTGCATGGTGCGCGACAAGATCGGCTCCTACAAGGAGCGCGAACCCCTGCGTCGCTGGCTGCAGGAGTGGATCACCGAATATGTGGACGGCGATCCGCTGAACTCCAGCGAGGAGACGAAGGCGCGCAAGCCCCTGTCCGATGCGCGCATCGACGTCTTCGAGGACGAGGAGAACCCCGGTTATTATTCGGCTAAGTTCTACCTCCGGCCGCACTTCCAGCTCGAGGGCATGGATATCGGCCTGAGCCTCGTCTCGCGCCTGCCGGCGCCCAAGACCTGAGACCCAGGCGGGCCCTTAGGCGCGCCGGCCCCCAGGACAACAGTCGACCCTGCGCTCGCGGCGCAGGGAGAGTAGCGACGCATGGGGGGAGCTCTCCAGGCGACGCGAGTTCTATGCCTAAATCACCTGAATCAGCCAACAATTGGAGAGCACCATGGCTAGCGACTTCCATCTGGAGATCGACGGTATCAAGGGCGAAAGCCAGGACGCCAAGCACAAGGACACGATCGAGATCGAATCCTTCTCCTGGGGCGTCAGCAATTCCGGCACGCACGCCGCCGGGCATGGCGGCGGCGCCGGCAAGGCGAGCTACCAGGACCTGCACTGCACGGCCAACGTCAACAAGGCCTCGGCGACCCTGATGCTGAAGTGCTCGACCGGCGAGCACATCAAGAAGGCCGTGCTGCACGTCCGCAAGCAGGGCAAGGGCCAGCAGGAGTTCTACACGGTCACGCTCGAGGACCTGCTCGTGTCGAGCTACCAGTCGGGCGACTCGACCGGCGGCAACCCGGTCCCGACCGATCAGTTCTCGCTGAACTTCGCCAAGATCAAGTTCGAATACAAGCCGCAGAACAAGGACGGCTCGCTCGGTTCGGCGATCACCGGTACCTACGACCTCAAGAAGAACCAAGAGTAATACGCCATTCCAGCCGGGTCCGCTCGGGCGGGCCCGGCTGGAGGGCAGCTTCCGGTGTCCCGCCTCGACCGGCGTCGCCGATCCTGTCACGTTCCGCACGGACTCCCCGCGATTGCGGCAGCAATCACCGGGAGTCCGTCGCATTGAGCAGCTTCGTTCGGGATGACCCAGATGCTCGACCCCAAGGCGAAGAACCGGTTGCGACCGCCGTTGATGTTCGCCTTCCGTGAGGCGCATCGCGCCAAGGACGCGAAGGTCCAGCTCGACCTGCGCGACGCCGGCGGCGAGCGCGTGGTGGCTGGGCGCCGCGCTGCGCCGCGGACCGCGATCACCGAGAGCAAGCTGCGCCAGGAGATCGCGCTCGACCTCGAAGCCCTGGTCAACACGATCAATTTCGCTTCCTCGACGGATCTGTCGCGCTTCGAGCATGTCCGCCGCTCCGTGCTCAACTGCGGCTTCCCGGACGTCCAGAACAAGTCGATCGACGAGCACCGGGTCGGCGCGATCAAGGACGAGCTCGCGCAGGTGCTGCTCGCCTACGAGCCGCGGCTGATGAAGCAGTCGATCGTGGTCGAGCGCGACGAAGGGCTCGACAAGGCCGAGCTCAAGATCCGCTTCATCGTGCGGGCAGATCTCAATTGCGAGCCGCTGAATATTCCGGTGCAATTCGTCGCCGATGTCGAACTCGACACCGGCAAGATCGCGATCAAGAACCGGTAGCGTGGAATGAACCAGGAATTCCTCGACTTCTACAATCGCGAGCTCAGGCTCTTCACCGAGCATACGAAGGAGTTCGCCGAGGAATACCCCGGCATCGCCGAGCGGCTCGGCGGTCTCGTCGGCGAGCGCATGGACCCGATGGTCGGCGGCCTGCTGGAGGGGGCGGCCTTCCTTGCCGCGCGGGTCCAGCTCAAGCTCAAGCACGAATTCCCCGAGTTCACCAACAATCTGCTCGAGCAGCTGATCCCGAACTATCTGGCGCCGACGCCGTCGGCTCTGCTCGCCGGGATCGCGCCCACCTACGGCGACCCGGCTCTGCGCGAGGGGGTCGAGGTGCCGCGTGGCTCCTATCTCGACGCAACCTATGTCGAACGCGACCGACGCGTCGCCTGCCGCTACCGGCTGAGCTCGCCCGTTACGATCTGGCCGTTCGAGGTCGCCTCCGCCGAATACATCGCCGCGCCGGGGCGGCTGCAGGCGCTTGGGCTCCCGGCCGACGGCCGGGTGCTCTCGGGACTGCGCCTGTCGCTGACCCATCGCATCGCCAGCGACCCGGCCGAGGAACCATCGCCGGAGCAGGCGAGCAAGCTGCCGAACAGCTGGTTTGCCGGCTGCAAGACGCGCGAGCTCACAGTGCACCTGCTCGGCACGGAAGCCGATGCGATCGCGCTCTATGAGCAGATCTTCGCCGACCGCCTCGGTCTCTATTTCCGCTATCTCGACGAGTTCGGCGATCCCGTGGTGCTGTCGGGGGCGGAGTGCGCGCTGGAGCAGATCGGCTTCGATGAGGACGAGGCGCTGCTGCCGGCCGATACGCGGGTCTTCCGCGGCTTCGACCTGCTGCGCGAGCAGTTCTGGTTCCCGCGCAAATTCCTCGGCTTCAAGCTGAGCGGTCTCGACAAGGTGATGTCCCGGCTCAAGGCCAAGGCGGTCGACATCATCTTCGTCTTCGACGAGGTCAACACGCGCCTGCCGGCAGCGGTCCAGCGCGAGATGTTCGCGCTCTATGCCGCCCCCGCGGTGAACCTGTTCGAGAAGACGACCGACCGCATCCCGGTGCGCCGGAACGAGCACGAATATCACGTCGTGCCCGATCGCAGCCGCATGCTCGACTACGAGCCGCACTCGATCCTCGACGTCTACGCGCATTACAGCGGCGGCCGCGACAAGCAGCCGGTCCACCCGCTCTATTCCTCACCCGAAGGCGCTTCGCCGACCCACGGCCTGCTCTACACGCAGCGGCGGCTGCCGCGCCGGCGTTCCTCGGCGGAGCGCCGCGAGGGGCGGGCGTCCGACTATACCGGCACCGAGATGTTCATCTCCCTCTACGAGCCGGCGACGGTTTCCGATGCCGCAGCCGTGGCCGAGCTCAGCATCCGGGCTCTCTGCTCCAACCGCCATTTGACCGAGCATCTGCCGACCGGCGTCGGCGGCGCCGATTTCCGCCTGATCGACAATGTCGTGCTCGACGTGACCTCCCTCGCCGGTCCGACCCCGCCGCGCGAGCCGATCGTCTCGCAGCTTCGGCTGCGCTCGGAGACGGCGAGCACCGGCGTCGTCACCTGGCGGCTGATCAATCTGCTCAGCCTCAACCATCTCGGCCTGGTTCAGCGTGGCGCCGGCGAGAACGCCGAGGCGCTGCGCGAGATGCTCTCGCTCTTCGCCGACCTCGCCGATAGCGCCACGGAGCGCCGCATCCGCGGCATCAAGAGTGTCGACAGCCGCCCGGTGATCCGGCGCTTCCCGCAGCGGGCCGGAACAGGCGCTGCGCGCGGGCTCGAGATCACAGTCCTCTTCGACGAAAAGGCGTTCGAGGGCAGCGGCGTCTTCCTGCTGGGGGCGATCCTCGACCGCTTCTTCGCCGAATACGCGGCGATGAACCATTTCACGCAGACCGTGATCCGCACCGTCGAGCGCGGCGAGGTCATGCGCTTCCCGCCGCGCGCCGGCACGAGGCGCATCCTGTGAACGAGCGCGCGCCAGCCCTGCCGCCACCAGCCGCGCTCGACGATCTGCGCGTCGAGCCGCCCTTCGTCGAAGGGTTGCGGGCCGAGCCCTGGCGGCATGATTTCTATGCGGCGCTGCGCCGGATCGAACGTAGCTTCCCGGAGCGCGAGCGCATCGGTGACGTCGCCGCCAGGCGGGATGAGTATGTCGCGCTCGGCGAGCAGCCCTATATGGACTTTCCGGCCTCGGCCATCGCCGAGGCCGATCGCGACCTGCAGGGCCGGCTGCGACTCTTCGTCAAGTTCCTCGGCCTGCTGGGCCCGCAAGGTGCGCTGCCGCTGGCGACGACCGAGGAGAGCTATCACTGGCAGCTCGTTCGCGACGACGCCTTCCCGCGCTTCCTCGACATCTTCAACAACCGGTTCCTGCAGCTCTTCTACCGGGCCTGGGCGGATTCGCGGCCTGTCGCGCAGCATGACCGGCCCGACAAGGACCGCTTCATCGCCTATGTCGGCAGCATGACGGGCCTGGGCTCGCAGCCCTATCAGAACCGTGACAGCGTCCCCGATCCCGAAAAGCTCGCCCATGCCGGTCTCACCGGCGCGCAGGCCAAGTCGGCTTCGCGCCTGCGCAGCCTGCTCGCCGGGCTCTTCGACATCGAGGTCGAGGTCGAGCAATTCGTCGGCATGCGGCTGGTCTTCGACCCCGAGGACAGGACCAAGCTCGGCCGCGGCCAATGCGCCTTGGGCAGCAATGTCCTGCTCGGCGCCAGCGTCTACAGCGTCGAGGACAAGTTCCGGGTCAAGCTGGTCGCCCGCGACCTCGAGCAGTTCAATCGCTTCCTGCCGAATGGCGATCGCTGCGAGCCTCTGGCCGACGCGGTGTTCTTCTATCTCGGCGAGCAGTTCGAATGGGATGTCGAGCTCGCTCTGCCGGTCGGCAAGGTCCAGCCAATGCAGCTCGGCCGCTCCGGCGCGCTAGGCTGGTCGAGCTGGATCTCGCCGAACTGGAACGTCCCGGACGGCAGCCTGCGCCGCGATGCCCGTTTCCACCCGGCCGAACGCATGCGCCAGAAGCGCAGCCGGCAAAGCCAGAACTTGACCAAGCAAGCTTCCACCAAGCCAGCTTCATTGAAACAAACCTGATTCAAAAAGACAGACGATAGGGGACCGCCATGGCCGACATCAGTCTCGAAGCCGTCACCGGCAAACTCAACCGCGTCGGCTATGAAGCCTTCATCCAGGCCTTGCGCCAGGCCAAGGGAGCCGGCAACCGCAATGTCGAGCTGGCGCACTGGCTCGCCCAGATCCTGCAGCGGCGCTCCACCGATATCGGGCTGACCGCGCAGCATTACGGCCTCGACATGGCTCGGCTGGCCACCGATATCGGCGGCGTCATCGAGGGTTTCCGCAAGAACGAAACGGAGATGCCCGGCGTCGCGAACAACGTCGTCGACGTGCTCGACCGCGGCTGGCATTACGCCACGCTGTTCTTCGGCGAGACCCAGATCCGGAGCGGCCATGTCCTGGTCGCGGCGCTGAAGTCGCTCGAGCTCAAGCGGGCGCTGACCGGCATCTCCAAGGAGTTCGGCAAAATCCCGGTCGAGGAGCTCGCCGCCGGGTACGCCAAGATCTGGAAGGACTCCGAAGAGGAGAACCTGCGGCCGATGGACGGCTCGGGGCTGCGCGCCGCCGGCACGCCGGGCGCAGAGCAGGCGGATGGCGCCAAGGGCACCACCGCGCTCGACCGCTTCTCGCAGGACCTGACCGAGAAGGCGCGCTCAGGCACGATGGACCCGATCCTCGGGCGCGACGACGAAATCCGCCAGGTCATCGACGTGCTGATGCGCCGGCGCCAGAACAACCCGATCCTCACCGGCGAGGCCGGCGTCGGCAAGACCGCGATCGCCGAAGGCTTCGCCCAGCGCATCGTCGCCGGCGACGTGCCGCCGCCCTTGCGCGGGGTCAAGGTCTGCGCCCTCGACATCGGCCTGATGCAGGCCGGCGCCTCGATGAAGGGTGAGTTCGAGCAGCGCCTGCGATCGGTCATCGACGAGGTCCAGTCTTCGCCGACGCCGGTGATCCTGTTCATCGACGAGGCGCATACGCTGATCGGCGCAGGCGGAGCTGCCGGCACCGGCGACGCCGCCAATCTGCTGAAGCCCGCGCTGGCCCGTGGCACGCTGCGCACCATCGCCGCGACGACCTGGTCCGAGTATCGCCAGTATTTCGAGAAGGATCCGGCACTGACCCGCCGCTTCCAGCCGGTCCAGGTCGACGAGCCGGACGTCGTGCGCTGCTGCACGATGCTGCGTGGCCTGATCGGGCCGATGGAAAAGCACCACAAGGTCCGCATCTCCGACGCCGCCATCGTCGCAGCGGTGCAGCTCTCCTCGCGTTACATCCCGGCACGGCAGCTCCCCGACAAGGCGGTGAGCCTGCTCGATACGGCCTGCGCTCGCGTCGCGATCAGCCAGACTGCAACCCCGGCGGCGATCGAGGATGCCCGCGTCGCCATTACCGCGCTGGAGAAGGAGAAGATCGCGCTGATCGCCGACAAGGATCTCGGCGACGCCACCGATGAGCGCCTCGGCAAGATCGAGGAAGAGAGCGCTGCGCTGACGGCGAAGCTGGAGGCGCTCGAAGCCGACTGGGCTTCCGAGCTCGCCCTCGTCGAGGAGATCACGCTGCTGCGCGGCAAGCTCGGCGAGAAACCGGCCGCTGAGGCTGTTCCTGCTGATGGCGAGGCATCTGCCGACGCCGCGCCCGCCGAAGCGCCGGCCGATCCCGAGGCGACGCGCGCCAGCCTGCGCGAGAAGTTCGATGCGCTCGGCGCGATCGATCCGGCGGGCCGGATGATCTACGCCCATGTCGACGAGCAGTCGGTCGCCTCCGTCGTCTCCGACTGGACCGGCATCCCCGTCGGCCGCATGGTCAAGGACGAGATCGAGACCGTGCTCAACCTCGCCGCGACGCTGAACAAGCGCGTGGTCGGGCAGGGGCATGGCATCGCCATGATCGCCAAGCGCATCGAGACCAATCGCGCCAAACTCGACAATCCGAACAAGCCGATCGGCGTGTTCATGCTCTGCGGCCCGTCGGGCGTCGGCAAGACCGAGACGGCGCTGGCGCTGGCTGAATCGCTCTATGGCGGCGAGCAGAACGTCATCACCATCAATATGAGCGAGTTCCAGGAGGCTCACACCGTCTCCACGCTGAAGGGGGCGCCTCCCGGCTATGTCGGCTATGGCGAGGGCGGACGCCTCACCGAGGCCGTGCGCCGCAAGCCCTATTCGGTCGTGCTGCTCGACGAGGTCGAGAAGGCCCATCCCGACGTGCACGAGCTGTTCTTCCAGGTCTTCGACAAGGGCACGATGGAGGACGGGACCGGAAGGCGCATCGACTTCAAGAACACGCTGATCATCCTGACCTCGAATGTCGGCACCGACGAGATCATGCGCATGGCCGGCGACGAGGCGAGCCGTCCGGATTCCGAGGAGCTCGCGGTCGCGCTGCGGCCGGCACTGCTCAAGGTCTTCCCGCCGGCGCTGATCGGCCGTCTGGTGACGATTCCGTATTACCCGCTCTCCGGCGAGATGCTCGGCGGGATCGTGCGCCTCCAGCTCGGGCGCATCGGCAAGCGCCTGCGCGACAATCACAACGCTGCCTTCACCTATGACGACGCGGTGGTCGAGCACATCGTCGCCCAGTGCAACGACCCGGATTCGGGCGGGCGCATGATCGACAACATCATCACCAACTCGATGCTGCCGGCGCTCTCGCGCAGCATCCTCAACCTGCAATTGGAGAAGAAGCCGCTGACCGAGGCGAAGGTCACGGTGGAGGATGGCGCTTTCCACTACGCCTGCAATTGAAGTGGTGGTCCCAGCGTCATTGCGACGGAAGGCGAAGCAATTCACGAGTGGCGGGCTCTACGTCCCCTGGATTGCTTCGTCGCTACGCTCCTCGGAATGACGGAACGGGGCCAGCAGCGAGACAAGCATCGCCGCCGATCTCTGTTTGAGATATACTTGCGCGGCGGGTTCGACGCGGAAACAGAGACGTGCAACCGGTTCGCCTGAAGCGACGGCCCGACGAGGCCGCCAGCACCACCTCTCTCCAGCCGGAGAGCGAGACAGCGCGGCGTCCACGTAGCGGTGGCGGACGGTCAGGGTCGGGACGCGGCAGCGTGCTGCCCTGGATTCTGGCTGTGCTGGCGATCGTCGCTGCCGGCGTCACCGGCCATCTTCTCTATGAGGAAAAGAGCCGCGTCGCGGCACTCCAGCAGGAGCAGGCCATCCTGCAGAGCAGCTATGACGAGAAGCTGAAGGCGCTGCAGCGTCGCCTCGTCAGCGCCATCGTCGCCTCCGGCAATTCGCCCGGCCTGCCGTCGCAGCCGGGCCAGCCCGCTGCGTCCGGCAAGGCGGGCGACCAGCTCGCCGACCTGATCACGCGTCAGATCGAGCTCGAGGCCCGCCAGGCCCTGCTCGGCGCGCTGACCGGCCAGGCAGTCGGGCCGATCCTGCCGCAGGGCGGCGCCAAGGCGCAGGGCGGCAATCAGTTCGCCGACGGCCAGAATGTCCTGGATCGCGTCAATCCCGCCATACTGGCGCAACAGCGCCGGCAGGTCGCGGCAGCGGTCAAGGCAGCTGAGACGATGTCGCTCGACCAGCGCATCGCCATACTCGGCCAATCGCTCGACCGGGTGCAGAACGGCCAGAACCAGCAGCTTCCGGCGCTCGGGCGCCAGCTCGTCGGCCGTGTGCAAGAAGTGAAGGCAGCGCTGACCGAGATCGGGCTCGATCCTGCCAAGGTCAAGCTGCCGCCGGGCCAGCCGGGCATGGGCGGCCCGCTCATACCGATGACGGTGAAGGCCGGTACCTTCGAGCATGCGCTGATGCAGCTCGGCGAAGCGCGCGCAGTTTTCGGGCGCTGGCGTGACCTTGCGACCATCGTCCCATTCCAGCGCCCGGTCCCGACCGACGACACCACCACCAGCAATTTCGGCCCGCGCTCCGATCCGTTCACCGGCGGCACCGCGATGCATGCCGGCATGGACTTTCGAGGCGAGACCGGCACGCCGGTGCATGCTGCCGGGGCAGGCAAGGTGCTGCGTGCAGAGGTTGCCGGCGGCTACGGCAACCTCGTCGAACTCGATCACGGCAATGGCGTGACGACGCGCTACGGCCATCTTTCGGCCTTCGACGTCAAGGCCGGCCAGATCGTCGCCGCCGGCCAGGTCATCGGCCGCGTCGGCTCGACCGGCCGCTCGACCGGCCCGCATCTTCACTATGAGACGCGGCTCTCGGACGAGGCGCGCAATCCCCTCAAATTCATCCAGATTGGCGACAAGCTGACGGTCGGGCCGAGCGGCCTGCGCTGAGTGGGCGCGAGGTGCCGCCCGGCGCCTAGAGCATTTCCGGCGAACACGGGTTCGCCTCCAATGCTCCATCTCTCTGTTTTCACGCAATTCCTGACGCAAAACCGCTGCGCACCGTTGCTGGAATTGCTCTAGCCGGCACCCGCGAAGAAGGAGACGAGCCGCTCGCTCAGTTCGGCCGGGCGCTCTTCAGGAACATAGTGCCCGCTACGGCTGGCGATCCAGCCCTGTGGATTTGCCGCGACCCGCTGCATCGTCGCGAGGGCTGCGCCGCGATAGCCGTGCTCGGCGCCGATCGCCAGGACTGGGAGCATCAGTTTGCGCGAGCCGAAATCCAGGTTGTCCTGAAGGTCATGCGACAACAGGGTTCTGTAGTAGGCGAACATGCTCCGCAGGCAGCCGGGGGCTGCCGCTGCTGCGGCATAGACCGCGATGTCCACCTCGGCGATGGCAGTGCGGTCCCACAGCCCGACCTTGTCGCGATGCAGCATATGGCGGATGAACATGTGCTCGCGGCCGGCGACCAAGGCCTCGGCGATGTCACCGGCGGCGTTGAAGCCGAAATGCCAACTCCCGCCCTGCGCGATGTTCATGGCGTTCTCCTGGCCGAAGCCGGGCAGGCCCGACTCGATGAACACCAGGCCCTTCGCCCGCTCCGGCCATTGCGCCACGAACGGATAGGCCACCTGTCCGCCCATGTCGTGACCGACCACCCAGCACGACGGAATGGCGAGGCTGTCGAGCAGTTCGAGCAGGTCGCGTGCGACGCTCTTCTTGTCATAGCCGTCGGGCGGCTTCAAGCTGTGGCCGAAGCCACGCAGATCCACCGCGATCGCCCGGTATCCGGCCTTTGCCAGCAGGGGCGCAACGTGTCGCCAGGCATAAGACGTCTGGGGCCAGCCATGCAGGAGCAGGACCGCCTCGGCATCCCGGGATCCGAATTCCGTCAGATGAAGCCGGACCCCGCTGGGCAGGAATGCCGCAGCAGGACGGACCTCGTTGCGATCACCAGCAATCATCGACGCTCTCGCTTCCGCTTCGACGTCGATAGCGCTCCGGCGAGACCAGCTGCAAGTGAGAGATCCGGTGTCCCGATCTCACCTTGCTGTCAGGTTGCGCTTGAACCGACCTCCCGCCACGCGCTTCCGGTGTCGTAGAAGAAGCGCTCTTCGGCGATACGGTCGCCCCGCCAGCGCTGGAAAGCCAGCTCTTCGAGCCGGCGCGTCACGCCTGTCTTGTCGGTCGCGTCGAAAATCCAGCGGACGACGACATGGTCGCCGTCGACCAGCACTGCGGCGGGGGGATGCGTATGCATCTTCTCGAGCCGCTCCAGCGCGCGCGCCTCGTGCGCCATCAGCGCCTCGCGGCCGCGGCGCGGCTCGTTGGCGTTCTCCTGCATGGTCGCGTCGTCAGTGTAGAAATCGCGAATGGCGCCGACATGATCGCCGCTCACGACGGCGGCGACAAAGGCATCGACTCTCGCACGGTCAGGCATAGCCATCTCCATCTCGTCAGGCCGAGATGGTGGAGAATAGCTCCGTCCGCGATGGAGCGTGTCAGCATCAGCTCCGGTGCTTGGGCGCTCCGGGCTTGGTCGGAACTTGCGGCGAGACCGGATCGCTGGCGGGAAAGGTGTCCTTCAGCGCCTTGTCGAGCTCCTTCTCGGCCGAGCCACCCGCCTTCTTCGCGTCATTGCGCTGTTCGCGCTGCTCCTTGCGCAAGCTCTCGACCGCGTGGTTTGCCGAATTCGCCATGATAGTCCCCCTGTAGTGTCGCAGGACCAGCCTGCATGTCCCGTCAACGCAGGTGCTTGAGCGAAAGTTCCTGTGGCAACGGCTCAGGCGCGCTTGCGAGCAGGCTACGGATTCAATGGATCGGGAAGGATTTTCTCCTTCTTCCTCGAAATAAGAAAATTCACGCTATCTGATGTGAATTGATTGACAGGCTTTCAAGTTATATGTGGATTGTTCGATTTACAGAACATCCCACTGACTGACGACATGGCAGGTCGTGGCGGGCGAGGGCGGCATCGTGCTGTCCGCGTCGGCCTTGTCTGCGCAGAGCAAGTACATGGTCGAGTTGCAGGAACAGGCCGAAAACCTCAATGCTGCGTTCGGAACGTCGGATGCAGCCGAGCGCCTCGCAGGATTGGTGCGGAACACTGGTGGGCGCCTCGTCTTCACCACCAGCTTCGGCCTCGAGGATCAGGTCGTCACCCATCTGATCGCAACCCAGAACCTGCCGATCGAGATCGTCACGCTCGATACCGGCCGGCTCTTCGGTGAGGTCCATGCGCTCTGGGCGCAGACCGAGGCGCGCTACGGCATCACGATCACGCCGTTCTATCCGCGTCACGACGCGGTCGAGGCCTTCGTGCTCGGCCACGGCATCAACGGCTTCTACAATTCGATCGAGGCCCGCAAGGCCTGCTGCAATGTCCGCAAGGTCGAGCCGCTCGGCCGGGCGCTCGCCGGAGCCGCCGCCTGGATCACCGGCCTGCGCGCCGACCAGTCGGCCGCACGCGGTGGCGTCGCGCTCGCCGAGGCCGACCGGGAGCGCAGCCTCATCAAGTTCAATCCCCTGCTCGACTGGTCGCGCGACCAGGCGCTGGCCTTCGCCCGCAAGCACGATGTTCCGCTCAACCCGCTGCATGAGAAGGGTTTCCTCTCGATTGGCTGCCAGCCCTGCACCCGCGCCATCCAGCCGGGCGAGCCGGAGCGGGCGGGGCGCTGGTGGTGGGAAGAGGAAGCCGCCAAGGAGTGCGGCCTGCATGTCGGCCCGGACGGCCGGTTGGTGCGGTCCAAGCCGGCCGCGGAGGTTTTGGCGTGATCCAGCTCAGTCATCTGCAGAAGCTCGAAGCCGAGGCGATCTTCATCATCCGCGAGGTCGCCGCGACCTGCGAAAAGCCGGTGCTGCTCTATTCGATCGGCAAGGACTCGGCGGTCCTGCTGCATCTTGCCATGAAGGCCTTCTATCCCGGCAAGCCGCCATTCCCGCTGCTCCATGTCGACACGACCTGGAAGTTCCGGGACATGATCGCCTTCCGTGACCAGACCGCGAGCCGGCTCGGGCTCGACCTGATCGTGCACATCAACGAGGAGGGCCGGAGGGCCGGCGTGAACCCGTTTGCCTCGGGCTCGCGCCTGCACACCGATGTGATGAAGACGCAAGGGCTGAAGCAGGCGCTCGACAAATACGGCTTCGACGCGGCCTTCGGTGGCGCCCGTCGCGACGAGGAGAAGAGCCGGGCCAAGGAGCGGGTGTTCTCGCTGCGCTCGGCCCAGCACCGGTGGGATCCGAAGAACCAGCGGCCCGAGCCCTGGCGGCTGTTCAACACCCGCAAGGCCCAGGGCGAGAGCTTCCGCGTCTTCCCGCTCTCCAATTGGACCGAGAAGGACGTCTGGGACTACATCGCGCTCGAGAACATCCCGGTCGTGCCGCTCTATTTCGCCGCGCCGCGCCCGGTCGTGCGCCGCAACGGCGCCTGGATCATGCGCGACGACGAGCGCATGGAGCTGCTGCCCGGCGAAAAGCTCGAGACCCGCATGGTCCGCTTCCGCACGCTCGGCTGCTACCCGCTGACCGGCGCGGTCGAGAGCGAAGCGGCGAACCTTACCGACATCATCGCCGAGATGCGTGCGTCACGTTCCTCCGAGCGGGAAGGGCGCGTCATCGACCATGACGGCTCCGGCTCGATGGAGCAGAAGAAGCAGGAAGGCTATTTCTGATGGCGGCGCTCGCGAAGTTGAAGGGCCAGCCCGCTCCGGCTGGCCAGCCGCACCCCGCCAACGACCAGAGCCAGAGAACCGAGGGCAGCGCCCGCGCCTTGCTGCGCTTCATCACCTGCGGCTCGGTCGACGACGGCAAGTCGACTCTGATCGGCCGGATTCTCTATGAGGCCGGCGCGGTCTTCGACGACCAGCTCACTGCGCTCGACTCAGATTCCCGCAAGTTCGGCACGCAGGGCGCGGCGCCGGACTTCGCTCTGCTGGTCGATGGGCTCTCGGCCGAGCGCGAGCAGGGCATCACCATCGATGTCGCCTATCGGTATTTCTCGACCGACCAGCGCAGCTTCATCGTCGCCGACACCCCCGGTCACGAGCAGTACACCCGCAATATGGCGACCGGCGCCTCGACCGCGGACCTCGCCATCATCCTGATCGACGCCCGCAAGGGCCTGCTGCCGCAGACGCGCCGGCACTCCTTCATCGTTTCGCTGGTCGGCGTCCGCCATGTCGTCGTCGCCGTCAACAAGATGGACCTGGTCGGCTATGACGAGGCGGTCTTCCGCCAGATCGAGCAGGACTATCGCAAGGCCGTCGCGGGCTTAGGCTTCGCCAGCATCGACTTCGTCCCGGTCTCGGCTCGAGACGGCGAGAACGTCACGAGTCTCTCCAAGCTGACGCCCTGGTATCGCGGCCCGGCGCTGCTGCCCCTGCTCGAATCCGTCGTGGTCGTCGCCGAGGCGGAAGTCGAAGCCGGCTTCGCTTTGCCGGTGCAATGGGTCAACCGGCCCGATCTCGACTTCCGCGGCTTCGCCGGCACGGTCGCGCGCGGGCGCCTGCGCGTCGGCGATGCGGTCGCGGCGCTGCCGTCGGGCCGTCGCAGCACGATCGCCCGCATCCTTGCGCCGTCCGGCGACGTCTCGCAGGCGAGCGCCGGCCAGTCGGTGACGGTCACGCTTGCGGACGAGATCGACGTCTCGCGCGGCGACGTCATTGCCTCGGTCGCTCACGCTCCGGTGGTGAAGCAGGAATTACAGGCGCGCCTGCTCTGGACCGGCGAGGCCGCGCTGCGCGAAGGCGGCGAGTTCATCGTGAAGCTCGCCACCGCGAGCGCCAACGCGCAGATCGTGCGCCTGCACCACAGCGTCGACATCGAAAGCTATGCCGAGGCACCGGCCGACAGCCTGGCGATGAACGGCATCGGCCTGGCGACGCTGACGCTCGACCGGCAGCTCGCGGTGCTCGACTACACGCATAGCCGCGAGCTCGGTGGCTTCATTCTGATCGACAGGCTCAGCAACCAGACGGTCGCCTTCGGCTTCGTCGAGACCCATAAGGCTCAGGACAAGGCTCGTTCGATCACTGAGGCTGGTGCGGTCAGCGGCGCGGTCCTGCGTCTCGTCGGCTGGCGCGGTGCACAGGAACGACGCGCCTGGTTCGAGGCCGCGAGCTGGCGCCTGGCAAGCGGATTGTTCGTCTTCGCCGTCGTGGCGCTGTCGACGGGGCAGTGGGGTCTCGCGGCCGTGCTTGCACTCGGCGATATCGCGCTGCGGCCGCTGCTGAAGGACCTGCATGCGAGGCTGTGGGCAAAGAAGGCGCCGCCTTCGCTCTATGACGGGGCGGGCATCTGAACCGCATATCTCGAGAGCGCCGGACGGCCTTCTGCCGGCCCGGCGTTGCGCAAGCGGTGATCAGGCCGCCTGGGAATAGGTCGTGCCAGCGGAAGCCTTCGCTCCGAGCTGGTAGGTCTGGCCATAAGCTTCCGACGCGCCGCTGATCTCCGCCGGCAATGGTGGCGGAGGCGGCCGCTGCGAGGCGCGTTCTTCCATCTGCTTCTTGAAGTCGGCCATCTCCTCCTTGGAGACCTGGCCGTCCTTGTCCGCATCCATCGCGGCGAAGAGGCGGCTTAGCAGGCCGTTCGAGCTGTCTCCGTCGGGAGCGACCACCTTCAGGAATTCGTCCTTGGCGACGCTGCCGTCTGAATCGGCATCAAGCTTGGCGAAGTAGTTCTTGTCCTCGCCATCCTTGGCGTCGGTCTTGGTCGACGTCTTGGCGTTGGCCGTATCCGACTGGAGCATCAGCAGGAGGGCCTGCGTCTGCTGGTCAGCCTTCTCCGCCTTCGCCTTGAAGGCGTCCGATTCCGCCTTGCTGACCGACCCGTCCTGGTCGGTGTCCATCGCCTTGAACAGTTTCTCTGTCTTGGCGTTGTCGGCGCCTTTCGGCGCGCCGGCGGAGAATTCGGCGAGGTTGAGCACCCCGTCGCTATTGCTGTCGAGCTTGTCGAAACTCGGCGGCTTTCCTGGCGGTGGCGGGCGAAAGCCCCCGGCGCCGCTGATACTCGTCATGCGATACTCCTGACGATTCACCGCCCGGATCAGACGGCGCCGTCGAGTATCGTGGCTAATTCTTGGTAAATTCCTAGCGCGTCTTACACTGCGCCGGAGCGATGGCTCAGCCCGGCAGCACGGCCGTCGCCTCGATCTCGACCATCGCCTCCGGCTCGACCAGAGCGGGAACGGAGACCACCGCCATGGCGGGGAAATGCCGGCCGAGATTGGCGCGATAGGCCGGGCCGAGCTCGGCCAGGCTGTTGCGATAGGCCTCGATGTCGGTGACGTACCAGGTCAGGCGCACGATATCCTCGACCTTGCCGCCGCCGGCCTCGACCACGGCCTTGATGTTGGCGAGCGTCTGGCCGACCTGGGCGACGAAGCCCTTGGCGAAGACGCCCTGGACGTCCCAGCCGACGAGACCGCCGGTCACCAGCACCTTGCCTTCGGCGACCATGCCGTTGGCATAACCGCGCGGCTGCGGCCAGCCTTCGGGCAGGACCGCGCGGGCGCGGCGCGGAGCGGAATCGGATGGCGAGGTGCCGCTGGTCATGGGCGTGGTCTTTCTCAAGCAATAGTCAGGAAGCCGAAGCTTCCAGGCGCGCGATCTCGCGCAGGGCGAAGCGCTGCAGCTTCCCGGTAGAGGTCTTCGGCAGGGTTGTCACGAAGGCGATGGCGCGTGGGTATTTGTAGGGCGCGATCGTCGCCTTGACATGCTCCTGCAGCGCCTTGGCCAGCGCGGCATCGCCAGTGAAGCCCTCGCGCAGCAGCACATAGGCCTTCACGATCTGGCCGCGCTCGGGGCAGGGCGCTCCGACGACGCCGCATTCGGCCACCGCCGCATGCGTCAGCAGGGAGGCCTCGACCTCCGGCCCGGCGATGTTGTAGCCGGCCGAGATGATCATGTCGTCGGAGCGCGCCTGGTACCAGAAATAGCCGTCGCCATCGCGCAGATAGGTGTCGCCGGTGACGTTCCAGCCATCGAGGATGTATTTGGCCTGGCGCGGATCGGCTAGGTAGCGGCAGCCGGTCGGGCCGCGCACGGCGAGGCGCCCGGGCGTGCCGTCCGGCACCTCCTTGCCATCCTCGTCGACGATCTTCGCCTCGTAGCCGGGCACCGGCAGGCCGGTCGAGCCCGGCCGTATCTTGTCGCGCGGCGCGCCGATGAAAATGTGCAGCATCTCGGTCGCGCCGATCCCGTCCATCAATGGCAGCCCGGTTGCCTCCTGCCAGGCGTCGAAGGTCGCCTTCGGCAGCGTTTCGCCGGCCGAGACGCAGATGCGCAGT
Source organism: Allobosea sp. FBZP-16 (assembly GCF_002831785.1). NCBI lineage: Bacteria > Pseudomonadati > Pseudomonadota > Alphaproteobacteria > Hyphomicrobiales > Alloboseaceae > Allobosea > Allobosea sp. FBZP-16. The sequence continues at coordinate 364,761 of NZ_LNCQ01000022.1, forward strand.
GAAGAGAGGTCGCGCTCGGCGAGTTTGCCGAGCATGGCGCGATAGGCAGTGGGAGCGGTGAAGCAGACCGTCGCACGATGGCGCTCGATCGCTTCGGCGAGATCGGGCGGCGCGACCTTGGCCGGCAGGATGCAGGCGGCGCCGATGCGCAAGGGAAAGAGCACGATGCCGCCAAGCCCGAAGGTGAAGGCGAGCGGCGGCGAACCGATGAAGCGGTCGTCAGGTGCAGCCTGCAGCACGCGCGCGCCATAGGCGTCGCAGATCGCCAACAGGTCGCGCTGGAAATGCATCGTGCCCTTGGGTTCGCCGGTGGTGCCCGAGGTGAAGGCGATCAGGCAGACATCGTCCTGCGCGGTGTCAGCCGGCTCGAAACTCTCGTAGCCGGCTTTGTCCATCAGGGCTTCTAGCCCGCCATCGCCCCATGTGACGATGGTCGAGAGTTCTGCTGCAAGCTGTTGGGCAGCCTTGAGTTCATCGACCAGCGTCGCATCGCACAGCGCCAGCCCGATCTTCGCCTTGCGGATCGGATAGGCGAGCTCGCCGGCACGCAGCATCGGCATGGTCGCGACCACCACGCCGCCGGCCTTGAGCACCGCGAAATAGGTCGCGACCATCATCGGCGTGTTGGCGGCGCGCAGCAGTACCCGGTTGCCCGGCACCATGCCGAGATCGCGGGTCAGCACATTGGCGATGCGGTTCACGATTTCGGCGAGCGCCCGATAGCTCCAGGTCTCGCTCGGGCCGATCACCGCGTCGCGTTCGCCGCGCCCCTCGGCGACATGGCGATCGACGAACTCGGTGACGACGTTGAGCCGTTCCGGATAGCTTAGCCCGGCGGCTGCGAGGTCGAGGCGCGGCCAGCTTTCACGCCGCGGCAGGTTGTCCCGCGCGAAAGAGTCCACATGTCCCGACCGCATGAGATCTGCGGTACCCATCTCGTTCCCCTGGTCCATTTTTTGAACGTAGTCTTGTCGCAAAACCGGTTCCCACTTTTGCGGACCATGCTCGCGCCTACTTCAGCAGGTCGCGTGCGATCACGACCTTCTGCACCTCGCTGGCGCCCTCGTAGATTCTGAGCGCCCTGATCTCGCGATAGAGTTCCTCGACCTTGACGCCGCGGGTGACCCCGAGACCGCCATGGATCTGCACGGCGCGGTCGATCACCTTCTGAGCGTTCTCGGTCGCGACGAGCTTGGCGAGCGCCGCCTCGCGGGTGACGCGGGCTGCGCCCCGGTCCTTGGTCCAGGCGGCGCGGTAGACGAGGAGGGCGGCGGCATCGACCTCGGTCGCGCTGTCGGCGATCGCGGCCTGCGAGAGCTGGAGGTCGCCGAGCGTCCCGCCGAAGAGCTTGCGGTTCTTGGCATGGGAAACCGTTTCGTGCAGCGCGCGACGGGCGAAGCCGAGCGCCGCGGCGCCGACCGTCGATCGGAAGATATCGAGCGTCGCCATCGCCACCTTGAAGCCGTCGCCAGGACCGCCGATGCGGTTCGCGGCGGGGATGCGGCAGCCATCGAAGCGTAAGGTCGCGAGCGGATGCGGCGCGATCACGTCGATGCGCTCGGCGATGAAAAGCCCAGGCGTATCGGCCTCGACCAGATAGGCCGAGAGGCCGCGCGCGCCGGGCGCCTCGCCGGAGCGGGCGAAGACGACGTAATGGTCGGCGATGCCGCCATTCGAGATCCAGGTCTTCTCGCCGTCGATCCGGACATGGGTATTGCCGTCCGGCGTCGCCGTTGTCGCCAGGGCGGCGACGTCGGAGCCGGCTTCCTTCTCGGAGAGGGCGAAGGCCGCGATCCTCTCGCCGCGCGCCACCGCCGGCAGGATGCGCGCCTTCATCTCGGGCGAACCGGCGACGCTGATCGAGCCGGTCCCCAGCCCCTGCATGGCGAAGGCGAAATCGGCGAGCCCGTCGCGGGCGGCGAGGATTTCGCGGGCGAGGCAGAGCGTGCGTACGTCGAGCGCGGCATGCAGTCCGCCGTATTCGGCCGGCACGGCGGCCCTCAGGAAACCAGCCTCGCCCAGCGCTTTCACCCGGGCCCGGCAGGCTTCGTCGACATCGTCATGCGGCAGGCCCGGCAGGGTGGCGTCGGCCCAGGCGGAGAGCCGCCCAGCGAAGTCGCGGTGATGCGCCTCGAAGAAGGGCCAGTCGAGCGTGTCGCCGAGGAATCCTGTGCCGAGCGCAGCCATCTCAGTTGCCCTCGAACACCGGCTTCCGCTTCTCGGCGAAGGCGTGATAGGCGCGGGCGAAATCCTCGGTCTGCATGCACAGCGCCTGCGCCACCGCCTCCGCCTCGATCGCGGATTCGACCGACATCGCCCATTCCATTTCGAGCATGCGCTTGGTCATGGCGTTGGCGAAAGTCGGCCCGTCGGCGAGCTCGGCCGCGAGCGCCTGTGCCTCGGCGAGCACGATCTCGCGGGCGATGAGCCGGTTGAGGAAGCCCCAACGCTCGGCTTCCTCGCCCTTGAGCACTCGGCCGGTATACAGAAGCTCGGCGGCGCGACCCTGTCCGATGATGCGCGGCAGCATCGCGCAGGCGCCCATATCGCAGCCGGCGAGGCCGACACGGTTGAACAGGAAGGCGATCTTGGTCTCGGCCGTGCCGAGGCGCAGATCGGAGGCCATGGCGATGATCGCGCCGGCGCCGGCGCAGATGCCGTCGATCGCGGCGACGATGGGCTGCGGACAGGCACGCATCGTCTTGACCAGCTCGCCGGTCATCCGGGTAAACTTGAGCAGGTCCTTGGTATCCATCGCGACCAGCGGCCCGATGATCTCGAAGACGTCGCCGCCCGAAGAAAAGTTGCCGCCTGCGCCCGTCACGACGATCGCCTTGACCGCTTCCTCCTTCTGCGCCGCGAGGAAGAGATCGGTCAGCTCGCGATAGCTCTCGAAGGTCAACGGGTTCTTCTTCTCCGGCCGGTTCAGCGTCACGGTCGCGACCTTGCCGGCGACCGAGAGCTGGAAATGCTGCGGCTTGAAGCCGGAAAGCGGCAGGGTGACGGGGTTTGCGCTGGTCATTCGGTCTCTCCCGCCGCGGTCGGCGTGCCGTTCTGGCGGTTGCTGATGGCCTGGTGGAGCGAGGCCTTGACCCCGCCGAGCAGGCGGAAGAGCTGGCCGATCTCGGCTGGGCCGAGGTCGGCGAAGAGCTCCGCGATCCAGCCTTCATGACGCTCGGCCATCGCCTTGAAGGCGCGCCTGCCCTGGGCAGTCAGCGTCAGCACCTGGACGCGCCGGTCCTGCGCCGCCGGGCGCTTGTCGACCAGCCCGTCGGTGAGCAGGCCGGCGACGACGGCCGTGACGTTGCCGTTCGAGACCATCAGCCGCTGCGAGACCTCGCCGACGGTCATGCCGGTGGTCGACTTCTCGAGCTGCGCCATCAGGTCGAAGCGCGGCAGCGTCGTCTTGAACTCCTCGCGCAGGCGGGTGCGGATTTCGCTCTCGATCAGGGTCGAGCAGGTCAGCATCCGCAGCCAGAGGCGCAACTCATCCTTGTGGTCGCCGGGGCGCTCGCTCGCCTTGGTTTCGCGGTCGAGCAGGGGGGCGGTGGACGGGATTTCCATGGTCAGAATTCCCCGCCATTGATCAGGATGGACTGCCCAGTGATGCCGCGGCTTTGCGGCCCGCAGAGATTGAGGACGGCGGCCGCGACTTCCGCCGGCGTGATCAGCCGGTGCTGCGGATTGTCCTTGGTCAGCTCCGCCAGCGCCTCCTCGCGGCTCTTGCCGGTCTTGGCGGCGATCGTCGTCAGGCTGCCGGCGACCATGTCGGTGTCGGTGTAGCCGGGGCAGATCGCGTTGACGGTGACGCCGGAGCGCGCCGTCTCCAGCGCCAGCGAGCGCACGAGACCGACGACCGCGTGCTTGGCGGCGACATAGGCTGAAACATAGGCATAGCCGCGGTGCCCGGCGGTCGAGGCGATCGCGATCAGTCGGCCCGAGCGGCGCTCGGTCATGCCAGGCAAAGCGGGACGGAAGCAGTTCACCGTGCCGATCAGGTTGATCTCGACCATGCGCCGGAACAGCTCGGCGTCGCTGCGCTGGAAGCTGGCGCTTTCGGCCGCGCCGGCATTGGCGACGACGATGTCGAAGGGTTGTCCCGCCGAGAGTCCGGCCATCGCCTCGCTCACGGCGCTCTCATCGGTCACGTCGACGGCATGGGCGGCATCGGCTGCGCCAGCGATCACCGCCTGTTGCAGGATGTCGTCATTGCGGCCGATGATCGAGACGCGGGCGCCGGCCTGGCGCAGGATGGAGGCAATGGCGCGGCCGATGCCGCGTCCGCCGCCGCTCACCAGGGCATGTTGTCCCGCCAGAGCCGATGCCATGCCGTTCACTCCCTCTTGGCAGTCAATATATTTTAGGTCTGAAACATTTTGCAAGAGGGATGGAGAGAAACAGGGATGAGGATAAATATCGTTGATATGACAATGTATTATGCGGATTTAGCTTTGACTCGACCAGCCTGTGCTGCGGTCGGGAACATGGCCGATCCATCGGGGCTTGAGCCGAAATTATTTTAGGTTTAAAATGATTTCACGAGCGAGGGAGAGCGTCATGCGCATTGCGGTGGTGGGCGGCGGTCCGGCAGGTCTTTATTACGCGCTGCTGATGAAGCGGGACTGGCCGGAGCTCGACGTCACCGTCTTCGAGCGCAACCGCCCCGACGACACCTTCGGCTTCGGCGTCGTCTTCTCCGACCAGACACTCGACCTGTTCAAGGCGGCCGACCTGCCGAGCTATGAGGCGATCGTTCGCAGCTTCGCCTATTGGGACGATATCGAGATCCATTTCAAAGGCACGGTGCGTCGCGTGCCCGGCAACGGCTTCTGCGGCTGCTCGCGCCGCACGCTGCTGATGCTTTTGCAAGAGCGGGCGCGCCAGGTCGGCGTCAAGCTCGTCTTCTCGCAGGAGATCGAGGACGTCGCCGCGCTCAAGCGCGATTACGACCTCGTCGTCGCCGCAGACGGCATCAACAGCCGCATCCGCGAGGGCGACCGCGAACGCTTCGCGCCGCAGGTCGATCTGCGGCCGAACCGCTTCGTCTGGATGGGCTCGACCCGGCCCTTCGACGCCTTCACCTTCTTCTTCAAGCAGACGCAGCACGGCGTCTTCATCGCCCATTGCTACCAGTACGAGCCGGGGCAATCGACCTGGGTGCTGGAGACCGACCCCGAGACCTTCGCCCGCGCCGGGCTGGAGGGCCTGGATGAGGCCGGCACAGCTGCCTTCCTGGAACAGGTCTTCGCCGAGGAATTGCAGGGTCACAGGCTGATCACCAATCGCTCGCTCTGGCGGCAGTTCCCGATGATCCGCTGCAGCAACTGGGTCGTCGATAATGTCGTGCTGCTCGGTGACGCCAAGGCGACGGCGCATTTCTCGATCGGCTCCGGCACCAAGCTCGCCATGGAGGATTCGATCGCGCTGCATCGCGCCTTCCATCGCGCCGGGCTCGACGTCAAGGCGGCGCTCGCCGGCTTCGAGACCGGGCGGCGCGAGGAGGTCGAGAAGACCCAGCACGCCGCCGACGTCTCGCTGGTCTGGTTCGAGCAGTTGAAGCGCTTCTGGGATTTCGAGCCGCTGCGCTTCGCCTTCGGCCTGATGACCCGTTCCAAGGCGATCACCTACGACAACCTCGCGCTGCGTGCCCCCGAGTTCGTCGCGGCGATCGACAGGCTGGTCGCCGACGATCTCGGCGCAGATCAAGCGACGCGCCGCGACGGCACGCCGGTGCCACCGGCCTTCCAGCCCTTCTTCCTGCGCGAGATGAAGGTGGCGAACCGCTTCGTCGTCTCGCCGATGTGCCAGTATTCCGCACAGGATGGCCTGCCGGGCGACTGGCACCTGATGCATTACGGCGCCCGCGCCATCGGCGGGGCAGGGCTCGTCTTCACCGAAATGACCTGCGTCTCGGCCGATGCCCGCATCACCCCCGGCTGCGCCGGGCTCTACAATGATGCGCAGGAAGCCGCCTGGACGCGCATCGTCGATTTCGTCCATGGCAACTCGGCTGCGAAGATCTGCCTGCAGCTCGGCCATGCCGGGCGAAAAGGGGCGAGCAAGCTGATGTGGGACGGCATGGACCGGCCGCTCGCCGAGGGCGCCTGGCCGATCATCTCGGCATCGCCGCTGCCGTATTATCCCGAAAGCCAGGTGCCACGCGAAATGACCCGAGCCGACATGGAGCGGGTCAAGGCCGATTTCGTCGCGTCGGCCGAGCGCGGCCTGGGCGCCGGCTTCGACATGCTCGAACTGCACTGCGCCCACGGCTATCTGCTGGCGAGCTTCCTTTCGCCGCTGACCAACAAGCGCAGCGACGAGTACGGCGGCTCGCTCGAGAACCGCCTGCGCTTCCCGCTCGAAGTCTTCGACGCGCTTCGCCAGATGTGGCCGGCCGACAAGCCGATGTCGGTACGGATCTCGGCGACCGACTGGCAGGAGGGCGGCATCAGCGCGGAAGATTCCGTCGCGATCTCCGAGGCCTTCGCCGGGGCCGGCTGCGACCTCGTCGACGTCTCGACCGGGCAGACGACGCCGCGCGCCCGCCCGCATTATGGCCGCATGTTCCAGACGCCGTTCGCCGACCGCATCCGCAACGAGGCCGGCGTCGCGACCATGTGCGTCGGCGCGATCACCACGGCCGACCAGGCCAACACGATCGTCGCCGCCGGCCGCGCCGATCTCGTCGCGCTGGGACGCCCGCACCTTGCCGACCCCTCCTTCGTGCTCAGGGCCGCCGCCTGGTATGGGGCGGACGTCGCGCAGCCGGTCCAGTACCAGCCGGGCAAGGACCAGCTCATGCGCAACACGCCGCGCGAGCGCGAGGAGCTGGAGACACTCAAGCTCAAGGCCAAGCCGAGCCGGCACGGTGGCGCACCGGCTGATCCGACGAGCATTCCGGCTGCGCGAGCGGCGGAGTAGGCGGAACCTGATCGGGAGGTGGCCGGTTGATCAAGGACTTCCTCGATCAACCGGAGATCCGCCATGACTGCCAGGACGACGCTGCTTGCCCTGCTGACGACGGTCGCGCTGACTGCCGCCGCCGTGGCGCAGACACCTCAAACCACGAAACAGCCCGACAACTCGGGCGTCGGTCCGACTACGACGCATCCGAGCCAGGTCGACAAGGGCCAGAACATGATCCTGCCTTCGGCGGGACAGGCCGGGCAGTCGGCCGCGCCGACCATGGTCTATGACTGCAAGAACAAGCCGCAGGATTGCACCACGCCGCCATCGCCGGGTGACAAGAGCAGCTTGCCCAAGCAATCGTCCTCGCCGCCGAAGCAGGTTCCATGATTGCATTCATGCAATTTATGATTGGATGCGCGCCGTCTTTATGGCGTAGGCGCAAAGATTATCTTGGTGAGCAGCGCAAGCGCTTCGTCAGATGAAGCCCGCAACCAAGGGGTCCGCATCATGCAGCTCACCGGCATCCACCACGTCACCGCGATCACCGCCCAGGCCGCGCAGAACCGGCGCTTCTACGTCGAGACGCTCGGCCTGCGCCTGGTCAAGAAGACGGTGAACCAGGACGACACCTCTGCCTATCACCTGTTCTACGCCGACGGCGCCGGCTCGCCCGGCACCGACCTGACCTTCTTCGACTGGCCAACGTCTCCTGCCCGGCGCGGCACGAACTCGATCACCCGGACCGCGCTCAGGGTCGCGAGCGAGACCTCGCTCGACTTCTGGCGCGAGCGACTCACGGCAGCCGGCGTCACCGTCTCCGACACGCGCCTGCTCAATGGCCGCGCCGCGCTAGATTTCGAGGATCCGGAAGGCCAGCGCCTGACGCTTATCGTGGATGGCGGCGCGATTCCCTTCGTCGCCTGGGAGAAGAGCCCGGTTCCGGCCGAGCATCAGATCCGCGGCCTCGGGCCGGTGACGATCTCGGTGCCGCAGATCGAGCGCACGGAGCTGGTTCTGACCAAGCTGCTCGGGTTGGAGCGCATCGCGGACTATCGCGACGCGGGCCACGCCAGCGGTGACATCCATGTCTTCCGGATCGGCGAGGGCGGCCCTGCGGCCGAGCTCAATGTCGCAGTCGAGCCCGGTCTTGCCCCGGCCCGCGAAGGCGCCGGCGGCGTCCATCACCTGGCTCTGCGGACGCCGAGCTTCGGGGAGTACGACGCCTGGGCCGAGAGGCTGCGCGCCTCCGGCTATCCGAACAGCGGGCCGGTCGATCGCTTCTATTTCCGCTCGCTCTATCTGCGCGAGCCGAATGGCGTGCTGATCGAGATCGCCAGCGACGGGCCCGGCTTCGCCACCGACGAGCCCTTCGAGACCATGGGCGAGGGGCTGTCGCTGCCGCCTTTCCTGGAGCCGAAGCGGGCGGCGATCGAGGCCGGGCTGAAGCCTCTGGCCTGACGGCGCCCGGGCCATAGAAGCGCGCTGCGGCCAGGACGGCCGCAGCGCGAGAAGCATTCCCTAAAATGCTTTTGATTCATCGCGAATTAACCAAGGTCGCGCTGAATGAACCTCGTGAGGTTGGGGCCTCCCGAGACTGATTAGCAGGCCGCTACGGTCTCCCGGTGCGTATCGAGCGCGGCGGCGAGACGAGCAGGGCGCTGCGCCTCAGCGGGAGGCCTGCAAGGTGTCCCGAGGCGTTGCGTATGCGTAGCTCGAACAAGTTCGCCGGTTATTCCTATAGCCTGAAGCGTCGGCGCGGCAGCCCCTTCATCCGCCTTGGCGTCCTCGTGGCCGTTGCCGCCGGCGCGATGGCGGGGGTGTCGGCCTGGTCTGGCAGGCAGACCGAGCAGGCGGCGACCGCAACACTGCCGCCCCAGAAGCACGCGCTGGGCCATTCGACATCGCCCCACAGCGCAACACCGCTGCTCCGCCCCGGCTATGTCGTTGGCTATGTCGCGCAATCTCTCGCCGAGAGCGCACCGCTCTCCAGTCGCTTCCAGTCGACAGTCGCCGCCCCGCAGGCCGTGGTATTCGATCCTGAGACGACCGGCTCGATCGCGCCGTCTGAGCCGGCGGCCGGCCCAAGCCTGGCGACGGCCACTATTGCCGTCCAGCCCGCTACTGCTGAAGCCCCGCGAATCGCGCTGATCGCGCCGCGTCCAGTTCCGCGCCCGTCCGATCTCAAGCTGCCGACACCGCCTGAGCCGCGCCTCGCGACGCGCGCAATCTCGCGCCAGGGCAAGGATATCGTCGCCAAGGCCGAGCCTGCCCCCGACAACCGCTCCTTCTTCGAGAAGCTTTTCGGCGTGAATGCAAATGCCCCGCAGAGCTCCGGCGAACGTCTCGCCTATGCCGCGCCGCAGGACGACATCACCCAGCGCAGCGGCCGAGGCAGCGGCCTCACGGTCGCTCCGGCGCCCATGCCGGCGCCGATCGCATCGACGGCGCCGGCTGCCAGCGGCAAGACCGCAGTCTACGACATCAGCGCTCGCACCGTTTACTTGCCCAATGGCGAGCGGCTGGAAGCCAATTCCGGCCTTGGCGACAAGATGAACGACCTGCGCTACGTCCATGTCCGCATGCATGGCCCGACGCCGCCGCACGTCTACAATCTGACCGAGCGCGAGGCGCTCTTCCACGGCGTGCGCGCCATCCGCATGCATCCGGTTGGCGGCAGCGGCAAGATCTTCGGCCGCGCCGGCCTGCTGGTGCACAGCTACCTGCTCGGGCCGCGCGGCGACTCGAATGGCTGTGTATCGGTCAAGGACTACGACCGCTTCCTGCAGGCCTTCCTGCGCGGCGAGATCAAGCAGCTCGTCGTCGTGGGCGGGCGGAGTTGAGGCGCCGCCGCCAGCCTTGCCCCCATGGGAGCCCGGCTGCTCTGATCGGCGGATGACGAGACCGCCCACTCTTCCGACCTCTCTGCTGGCGCTTGCTGTGCTGGCACTCTCTCTGGCGGTGGCCGCTCCGGCCGCCGCCGAAGTGCGTTTAGGCAGCAATGTCCGCATCGGCGGCCACGATGCCTCGAACCAGCGCTTCGATCGCCGCAATCGCGGCGCCTACCGCGTCTACGATGGGCGGCCGCGCAGTCCTGGTTGCTCCTGGCATGCGGATGGCAGGGGTGGGCGGGTCAAGATCTGCCATCTGCAGCGCATCAGGCGGCGCTGACCAATGAAAAGGGGCCAGCTTGCAGCTGGCCCCGACGATGTCTCTGTTCAACCAAGTGCGTGGGGCGTGCCGCGGGCCCCGGCCGAGTGTTCTGTTTCAGAACTCTTCCCAGCCCGCGTCGCCGCCGCGGGCATTGGCGACCTTGCGGGCAGGGGCCGGCATGGGCGCGGGCACAGCACGTTCGCGACGCGGTGCCGGCTTGTGTTGGGCAAAGGCGGCCTCCGCACGCTGCTGCAGCCGTACCGGCTCCGATGCGTTGACCAAGACGAACGCAGCCGACTGCGGCGAGGCGGTGCCGGCGCTCGCACTGGTCCGGAAGCCGGAGACCAGGGCGTTGAGTTCGCCGATCTTGCTCGACAACGCGCCGGCAGAGGCGGCGCTCTGTTCGGCGAGTGCCGCGTTCGCCTGGGTCATCTCGTCCATATGGGCGACGGTCTGGCTCATCTCCTCGATGCCGTTCGCCTGTTCGCTCGAGGCCGCAGCGACCTCGGAGACGGTCGCTTGGACGCTCTGCGAGGCGGAGACGATGCGGGTCAGCGCGTCGCCGGCCTGGCGAACCAGTTTGACGCCCGCTTCGACCTCGGTGTTCGAGGAGGAGATCAGGCCGGTGATGCCCTTGGCCGCCTCGCCCGAGCGCTGGGCGAGCGTGCGGACTTCCGACGCGACGACCGCAAAGCCCTTGCCGGCGTCGCCGGCCCGCGCCGCTTCCACCGCTGCATTGAGCGCCAGCAGATTGGTCTGGAAGGCGATGTCGTCGATCACGCGGGTGATGTCGGAGATCTTCTTCGAGGCCGCCTCGATCCGTTCCATCGCCGAGACGGCGTCGGTGACGATGTTGCCGCCGGCCTGCGCGACCTGCATCGCCTCGCCGGCCTGGCGCACCGCCTGCTGGGCGGCCTGGGCGGCGGCCTTGACGGAGGCGGCGAGCTCCTCGGTGGTCGCAGCACTCTCCTCCAGCGAGGAGGCCTGCTCCTCGGTGCGCTTGGAGAGATCGTCGGCGCCCATGTTGATCTCGCGCGCCGACAGGCCGACATCCGCCGACATCGTCTGGATCGTGCTGACGGTCGCCGACAGCCGCGACAACGTTTCGTTGATCGCATCCTTCAATTCGGCGAAGCGGCCGCGATAGGCCGTCGGGACCTGGCGGGTCAGGTCGCCGGCGGCGAGCGCCTGCAGCACCGCGACGAACTCCGTGGTGGCGTTGTCGACGACAGCATTGATCTCGTTGATCCCGGCGACCAGCTTCTGCATCTGCTCGTCGCCATGGTCGATCTGGAGCCGGGCTGAGAAATCGCCCGCGGCGGCCGCGGCGACGACCTCGCCGACATCGGACACCACCGAGGCCATCGCATCCGCCGAGCGAATGCGCGTTGCGGAGGCGGCACGCTCCTGCTCCTGCAGCAGCGCGACCTGCTCGGTGCTCTGGCGCAGGACCGAGACTGCCCGGGCCATCTCGCCGATCTCGTCGCGGCGCTTGGTATGTGGCACCTCGATCTGAGTCTCCCCGGCGGTGAGGCGGCTCATCGTCCCGCCGAGGTCGACGAGAGGACGGATGATCGAGCGCCGCGAAAAGACCAGCGCGCCGAAGATCGCGCCGCCGAGCACCGCGATCAGCGCGACCGGCAGCCAGGTCCGCACCTGCTCCGAAAAGGCGCTGGAGGCTGCATCGACCTCGTTGGCGAGCGTCTCGTTGAAGCTGCTCAGCGACGTCAGCTCTTCCTGCAGCGTCGCGCGGTTCTTCTTGCTGGCGTCGCTGTTGCCCCAGGCTTCCGCCGCACGGGCCGAGATCTCGCGGACCATGCGCGTCGTCTCCAGCCGGATGGCGACGAATTCGGTGATCAGGCCACTGATCTTCTCCATCCGCTCGCGTTCGGCCGGCGGGACGAGCCTGGCGAGATCCTTGCGGCGCTCCTCGACCCTGGCGAGGCCGCCCTCGACCGTCGTCGCTGCGATGCCGGCGAAATGCGGGTTGCGGGCGGTGTAGACGAGGTAGGAATCGGCGACGACGAGATTGACCGCGGCATTGAGCCGTTCGGCGGCGAGGGCGATGTGGTTCTGCTGCGACGAACGATCGTTCATCGTGTCGATGCGGGTCATCGCCAGCAAGGCGCAGCCGAGTGCAACCAAGGCGCCGGCCGCGACGATCGCGATCAGCCCCAGAATCTGGGTCCTGATGGATTTCATGATGTCCCCTCGCAGGCCGCTAGTTCGACTGCGGCGCTGAAACCTAGCGAGAGGCTTTGAATCCGGAGTTAACCGTGATCGGCTTTAGAGCGCTTTTTCAATCGGTTGAAAGATCGCTGCGGGCTAATGGCGGCTATTCCTCCGCGGCGCTGGCCTTCTTGGCCTTGGCGCTCTTTGCTTTCGCTGGCGCCTTCTTGGCTGCTGCCGGCTTCTTGGCAGCTGCCGGCTTCTTGGCGGGTGCCTTCGCCTTGCTCTTGGTGCCACCGCCGGTCGCCGCCTTGGCGTTGACCAGCTCGATCGCCTGTTCGGTGGTGATGCTCTCCTGCGCCATCGTCTTCGGCAGCGTGGCGTAGACCTTGCCCCATGCGACATAAGGACCGTAGCGGCCGGCCCTGACCTCCATCTTGCCGCCCTGCGGGTGCTCGCCGAGATCGCGCCCTGGCGTCGCCGCGGCATTGCCGAAACGGCGGCCGCCCGCACCGCTCTCCTTGGCCACGATCAGGTCGATGGCGCGGTTGGCGCCGATCTCCAGGATGTCGTCGCCCTTGTCGATATTGGCGTAGGTCTTGCCGTGCTGGACGTAAGGGCCGTAGCGGCCGATGCCGGCGAGGATCGGCTCGCCGCTGGTCGGGTGCTTCGCGACCTCCCGCGGTAGCGAGAGCAGGGCGAGTGCCTTCTCCAGCGTCAGCGAGCCGACGGTCTCACCCTTGGGCAGGCTGGAGCGCTTCGGCTTCTCGCCGTCGCCAAGCTGGATATAGGGGCCGAAGCGGCCGTCGCGCGCGGTGACTTCGAGATCGGTGACCGGATCCTTGCCGAGGATGCGGACGCCATTGACGGCCTGCCCGCCTTCGGCCGACGCCTCGCCATCGGCGGCGGACGCCGTGAGCGGGCGGGTGAAGCGGCATTCGGGATAGTTCGAGCAGCCGACGAAGGCGCCGAACTTGCCGAGCTTGAGCGATAGCGTGCCGGTGCCGCAGACCTGGCAGCTGCGCGGATCGCTGCCATCGGGGCGCGGCGGGAAGACGTGCTGACCCAGGATGCCGTTCAGCGCTTCCAGAACGTCGCCGACGCGCAGCTCCTTGGTTTCGCCGATCGCCTTGGTGAATTCGTCCCAGAACTCGCGCAGCAGGACCTTCCAGTCGACATCGCCGCTGGAAACCAGATCGAGCTTCTCCTCCAGGCTCGCCGTGAAGTCGAACTCGACATAGCGCTTGAAGAAGGACTCCAGGAATGCCGTAACCAGCATGCCCTTGTCCTCGGGCACCAGGCGCTTCTTCTCGACGCGGACATACTCGCGGTCGCGCAGCGTTGCCAGCGTCGCGGCATAGGTCGAAGGCCGGCCGATACCGAGCTCTTCCATGCGCTTGACCAGGCTCGCTTCCGAAAAGCGCGGCGGCGGCTCGGTGAAATGCTGGTCGGCGGCGATGGCGCGCTTCTCCAGCGGATCGCCGGCCTTCATCGGGGGCAGCTTCTTGGAGTCCTCGTCCTCCTCGTCGTCGCGGCTCTCCTGATAGAGCGTCAGGAAGCCGTCGAAGAGCACGACCTGGCCGGTCGCGCGCAGTTCGAGCGCGCGGGCCCCGACCTGGGCGGCGATATCGACTGTAGTGCGCTCCATCGAGGCCGATTCCATCTGGCTGGCGATGGTTCGCTTCCAGATCAGCTCATAAAGCTTGGCCTGCTCGGGCTCGAGATGGCGCGTCACCATCGCCGGCAGGCGGCCGAGATCGGTCGGGCGGATGGCTTCGTGCGCTTCCTGCGCATTCTTGGCCTTGACCGTGTATTTGCGCGGGGCGTCGGGCACGTAGTTGTCGCCGAACTCCTTGCCGATGACCCGCCGCGCCGCCGTGATCGCGGAGCCGTCCATGTCGACGCCGTCGGTCCGCATATAGGTGATCAGGCCGACGGTCTCGCCGCCGATGTCGACGCCCTCATAGAGGCGCTGCGCGACCTGCATGGTGCGGGCCGGCGCCATGCCCAGCTTGCGCGAGGCCTCCTGCTGCAGGGTCGAAGTCTGGAAGGGCGGCTGCGGATGCCGCTTGACCGGCTTGGCCTCGACCTCGGCGACCGAGAACCTTGCGGTCTCCAGCGCGGCCTTGAAGGCCGCGGCCTCATCGCCCGTGCCGATGTCGAGCCGGGTGATCTTCTTGCCGTCGGCGCCACTGAGGCGTGCATCGAAGGTTGCGCCGCTGGCGGTTGCGAGCGTCGCGATCAGCGACCAGTATTCGCGGGCCCGGAAGGCCTCGATCTCGCGTTCGCGGTCGCTGACCAGGCGCAGCGCGACCGATTGCACGCGCCCGGCCGAGCGGGCGCCGGGGAGCTTGCGCCACAGCACAGGCGACAGCGTGAAGCCGACGAGATAGTCGAGGGCGCGGCGGGCGAGATAGGCGTCGACCAGCGCCTGGTCGATCGGGCGCGGATTGGCCAGCGCCTTCTGCACGGCGTCCTTGGTCACGGCGTTGAAGGTGACGCGCTCGACCGGGATGCCCTTGATGGCCCGCTTCTGGTTCAGCGCCTCCAGCACGTGCCAGGAGATCGCCTCGCCCTCGCGATCCGGGTCGGTGGCGAGAATGACCTTCTCGGCGTTCTTTGCCGCCTTGGCGATCTCGGCGACCTGCTTGGCGCCGCGCCCCTCGGTCTCCCAGAGCATTGCGAAGTCGTTCTCGGGATCGACCGAGCCGTCCTTCGCGGGGAGATCGCGAATGTGCCCGAACGAGGCGATGACCTCGTAGTCCGGGCCCAGATATTTGTTGATCGTCTTGGCCTTGGCCGGCGACTCGACGACGAGGAGCTTCATGACGCTTTCGATCTCATAGACAAGGGTAAGGCGGGCACTAGCAGCCAGCCTCGCCGAACTTGGCGCGGGGCGCGTTGATAGCGGTTCGGGATTGCGCGCGAAAGTGGTTCACGCGGCCGGTCCTGTCAAACCCGATTCTGCTTTCCGGGGCAGGGCGGTCAGGCTACGTCAGCAGCCGCCGCCGTTTCGGCGTCTGATATGGAGAGCTTGGCATGTCGTCGCAGAACCGGACAAGTCGGCTGACCTCGCTCGATATTCGCGGACGCAAGGGCGGCGAGCCGCTCGTCGCCCTGACGGCCTGTATCGCGCCGATGGCCAGGATCGTCGACGAGGTCGCGGATGTCGCGCTCGTCGGCGACTCGCTCGGCATGGTCGTCTACGGCCTCGACAGCACCGTCCCGGTGACGCTGGAGATGATGAGCCTGCACGGCCAGGCCGTGACGCGCGCGACGACGCGTTCCCTCGTCGTGATCGACATGCCGTTCGGCAGTTATGAAGAGGGCCGTGAACAGGCCTTCCGTAATGCCGCCCGGCTGCTCAAGGAGACTGGCGCCGGCGCCGTGAAGCTCGAAGGCGGCGCGAGGATGGCCGAGACCGTGCGCTTCTTGGTCGAGCGCGGCGTGCCGGTGATGGGCCATGTCGGGCTTACGCCGCAGGCGGTCAACACGCTCGGTGGCTACAAGGCGCAGGGTCGCAGCAAGGCTGAGTGGCCGGCCCTCATCGCCGACGCCACGGCGATCGCAGATGCCGGGGCATTCTCCCTGGTGATCGAGGCGGTGGCTGAGCCGCTGGCGGTCGAGATCACCAAAAAGGTCGCGATCCCGACCATCGGGATCGGCGCCTCGGCCGCCTGCGACGGGCAGGTCCTCGTCCTCGACGACATGCTCGGCCTCACCGGCCGGGTGCCGAAATTCGTGAAGGCCTATGGCAATCTCGCAGCACAGGCCCGGGAGGTGGTGCGTGCCTACGCCGCCGAGGTGCGCAGCCGCCAGTTCCCTGGTGAAGCACATGTCTACGCGTTGAAAGCAGAGTGACGCACTGAAGAACGTGCGCGCCGCCTTGCGCCGGCCACGACTCGCCCCTAAACAGCGGTCTTCAAATGACATCGACCGTATCGCTCTATCCGCACCGGCACCTCCTCGGGATCGAGGGGCTGTCACATCTGGATATCGAGGCGCTGCTCGAGCGCGCCGAGACCTATGTCGCGCTCTCGCGCCAGATCGAGAAGAAGACGGCCACGCTGCGCGGCCGCACCCAGATCAACCTGTTCTTCGAGCCGTCGACACGGACGCAGGCCTCGTTCGAGCTCGCGGGCAAGCGTCTGGGCGCCGATGTGATGAACATGTCGGTCGGCTCCTCCTCGGTGAAGAAGGGCGAGACTCTGATCGACACTGCCGCGACGCTGAACGCGATGCGGCCGGACATCCTGGTCGTGCGCCACCATGCCGCCGGCGCGGTCAATCTGCTCGCCCGCAAGGTCGATTGCTCCGTCGTCAATGCCGGCGACGGCGCCCATGAGCATCCGACTCAGGCCCTGCTCGACGCCCTGACCATCCGCCGTAACAAGGGCCGGATCGCCGGGCTTACCGTCGCGATCTGCGGCGACATCGTGCATTCGCGCGTCGCCCGCTCCAACATCATCCTGCTGAGCGCCCTTGGCGCCAAGGTCCGCCTGATCGCGCCTTCGACCCTGCTGCCGACCGGTGTCGAGCGCATGGGGGTCGAGGTCTTCCGTGACATGAAGAAGGGGCTGGAGGGCGTCGACATCGTCATGATGCTGCGCCTGCAGCTCGAGCGCATGAACGGCGCCTTCGTGCCGTCCTCGAAGGAATACTTCCGCTATTTCGGGCTCGACCGCGACAAGCTCTCGCTGGCCGCGCCGGATGCGCTCGTCATGCATCCCGGCCCGATGAACCGCGGCGTCGAGATCTCGTCCGAGGTGGCGGACGGCGCCCAGTCGCTGATCCGCGAGCAGGTCGAGATGGGCGTGGCCGTGCGCATGGCGGTGCTCGATGCGCTTGCGCAGCATCTCCCGAATGGCTGAGCCGGATGGAGCTCTTCTTCGCCTGGCTGCTGCGACAGATGCGCCGGGCAAGGATCGTCTTCGTCGGACTCTATCTCGTGGTCGTGGCCGGCTTCGTCTATGCCGAGCCGCGCTCCGCCTGGACCTGGCTGATCGTTCTCCTCGGTGCGCTTCTGTGCATCGGCATCTGGGGGCTGGTCGGGTTCTGGCATTATGTCTTCACGCAGCGCCGCGAGCGCGAGAATGGGATCGAGCGTAGCGATGGCTGAGAGCAGCGATCTTGCGATCATCGGCGCGCAACTGGTCGACCCGGCCTCCGGCCGCGAGGGCGTCGGCAGCGTCCTGATCCGCGACGGTGTGATCGCCGATGTCCATTGGGGTGGCGATCGTCCGGAGCTGCCCGCCGGCATCCCGGTCGAGGACGGCCAAGGCCTCGTGCTGGCGCCCGGCCTCGTCGATCTGCGCGCCTTCCTCGGCGAGCCCGGCGCCGAATTCCGGGAGACGCTCGGGACTGGCTCGCAAGCCGCCGCGGCCGGCGGCGTCACCACGGTGATCTGCCGTCCGGACACCGATCCGCCGATCGACGATCCCTCCGTCATCGACTTCATCAAGCGCCGTGCCCGCGACAAGGCGATCGTCAATGTCCTGCCCGCTGCGGCCTTGACCAAGGGATTGCACGGCAGGGAGATCACCGAGTTCGGCCTGCTGCTGGAAGCCGGCGCGGTCGCCTTCAGCGACGGCGCCAAGGGCGTGCGCAACCCGCAGGTGATGCGCCGCGCCATGATCTATGCCCGCGACTTCGACGCGCTGTTGATCAACCATGTCGAGGATCCCGATCTGCGCGGCGTCGGCGTGATGAACGAGGGCGAATTCGCCAGCCGCAAGGGCCTGCCGGGCATTCCGCACGAGGCCGAGACGGTGATGCTCGAGCGCGACCTGCGCCTCGCTCGCGCCTCCGGCGCCCGCTACCACGCCGCCATGATCTCCTGCTCGGATTCGCTCGCGCTGATCCGCCGGGCCAAGGAGGACGGGCTTTCCGTCACCTGCGGCGTCTCGATCAACAATCTCTGCCTGAACGAGAACGATGTCGGCGAGTACCGCACCTTCTGCAAGGTCTCGCCGCCGCTGCGGCACGAGGACGAGCGGCTGGCGATGATCGAGGCCGTAGCCGAGGGCCTGGTCGATGTCATCGTCTCCGACCACGACCCGCAGGACGTCGAGACCAAGCGCCAGCCCTTCGCCGAAGCCGCCAATGGCGCGCTCGGCATCGAGACGCTGCTGCCGGCGGCGCTCAGGCTCTATCACGGCGAGCAGGTCGGCCTTGCCTCGCTGTTCGCCGCCCTGTCGAGCCGGCCGGCTGAATTGCTCGGGCTTGGCTGCGGCCGGCTTGCGATCGGCGCACCAGCCGATCTTGCCTTGATCGACATCGACGCGCCCTTCGTCGTCGACAAGCGCAAGCTGAAATCACGCGCCAAGAATTCGCCCTTCGACGAGGCGCGGCTGCAAGGGCTGGTGCGGGCGACCTGGGTCGGTGGCCGGGTAGTATATCGCGGCGAAGCAGCTTAGGGTTGCGGCCGTACGGGCGGGGGAGGTTGCATGGCTGAGGCGTTCGCTTGGGCGTATCCGAGCCCGATAGGGCTCGGCGCGCTTGTCCTCGGCTACCTCCTCGGGTCGATTCCGTTCGGTATCATCCTGACCCGGCTGAGCGGCGGCCCCGACCTGCGCACGATCGGCTCCGGCAATATCGGCGCGACCAATGTCCTGCGCACCGGCAACAAGAAGCTGGCGGCGCTGACGCTGCTCGGGGACATGCTGAAGGGCACGTCGGCGGTCCTGCTCGCCGGCTGGCTGCTCGGCGGCAAGGCGGCTGCGCTCGCCGCCGGCCTCGGCGCCTTCCTCGGCCATCTCTTCCCGGTCTGGCTGCGCTTCAAGGGCGGGAAAGGCGTCGCGACCTTCCTCGGCATCCTGATCGGCTTGAATTGGTCGATCGCGCTGATCTTCGCGGCGGTCTGGCTGAGCATCGCCTATCTCTCCAAGTATTCCTCGCTTTCGGCCCTGATCGCCAGCCTGCTCACGGTGCTGCTGCTCTGGTTCTGGATTCGCGATGCCCAGGCGGCCGGGCTGATGGCGATCCTCGCGCTATTGCTCTGGTTCATGCATCGCGAGAACATCGCGAGGCTGCTCGCCGGCCGCGAGGGCAAGATCGGACAGAAGGGCTGAATGGCGATGGCCGGTTTCGCTCTCGACGATCGGCAACGCCTCGACTGGCTCCGCCTGATCCGCAGCGAGAGCATCGGCCCACGCACCTTCCGCACCCTGGTCAATCGCTTCGGCGGTGCCGCCGGGGCTCTCGAAGCCTTGCCGCAGCTCGGCCGGCAGGCCGGGCGGACGCTTCGGCTGTGCACGCCAGCGGAGGCCGAGCGGGAATTCGAGGCGCTGCACCGGCGTGGTGCCCATCTGATCGCGCTCGGCGAGGCCGCCTATCCCGTGCCGCTGCAGGCGATCGATTCGGCTCCGCCGCTGATCGCGATCGAAGGCGATCCGGCGGTGCTGGGTCGCCCCTGCGTCGCACTTGTCGGCTCGCGCAACGCCTCCGCCGCCGGGCTGAAATTCACCGCGACGCTGGCGCGGGAGCTGGGCGAGGCTGGCTTCGTCGTCGTTTCGGGTCTTGCCCGAGGGATCGACACGTCGGCGCATCAGGCGAGCCTGGAGAGCGGCACGATCGCGGTGCTCGCAGGCGGGCTCGACGAGGTCTATCCACCGCAGAACATCCCGTTGCTGGATCGTATCCGCGGGCGCGGCGCAGCGCTGAGCGAGATGCCGCTCGGCTGGGTGCCGCGCGGGCGCGATTTCCCGAGGCGCAATCGCCTCGTCTCGGGGCTGGCTCTAGGGACGGTGGTCGTCGAGGCCGCGCGCAAATCCGGTTCGCTGATCACCGCCCGCTTCGCCAATGAGCAGGGCCGTCAGGTCTTCGCCGTGCCGGGTTCGCCGCTCGATCCACGGGCCGAGGGTGGCAACCACCTGATTCGCGAAGGCGCGATCCTCTGCGCAGAAACGGCTCATGTCGTCGATGTCCTGGCGCCGATGCTACGGCAGGGCGATCTGTTCGGGTCAGCGCCGATTCTGGCGCGCGAAGAGGCTGGCACGGAACCCCGGAAGGAAGCGCTCTGGGACGAGCTCGATCTGCCGGAGATCCTGCCGGCCCCGAAGCTCGAGCTCGAACGCGAGCCCATCTCGCAGGAGGGGCACGTCGAAGATGCTCCCCGCCGGCGCCTGCTCGACCTGATCGGGGCCACGCCGACGGCGCTGGACGATCTCGTTCGCGCCAGCGGCCAGCCGGTGCGCGAGGTCAGCCGCATCGTGCTGGAACTGGAACTGGAGGGCATGGTGCAGCGCCACGCCGGCGGCGCGCTTTCACGGTCGACCTGACCCCTGGAGGCGGGACGGTCAGCCGGCCGCGTCGCCCCAGCGGCTGCGCTCGCGCACGGCCTCCGCCGCCGCTAGCTCGAGGAAGGTCACCAGCAGGTCAAGCTCGGCGGCGCGAGCCTGGTTGCCAAGTTCGGCGAGCATAGTCGCCGCCTTTACGGCGACGTCGCGCTGCAGGTCGCGTTGACGGGCTCGCTTCTCGACCAAGAGCTGCAAGGCCAGTGCCTCCGGTTCGCCGTGACGGTACAGGCCTTCCGCGGAGAGAAGGGCGCCGCTTGGGCAGGCGATCGTCGGAGAAGCCGGCATCGGACACTCCTGTCAGGTTGCTGAATAATATTAATGCAACCTATAGTTTAATAATCTGCAAAGCCCGGCTTCAAGGTGAACTATCGGGATCGGCCACGTCGCCGAGCTGCAATTGGCAGGTCCGTCGATTGATCGCCGCCTCAAGCCGCGTCATCTCGACGAAATAGGCCAGGCTGCTGAGCTGCGCCGCCCGGGCCATCGCACCGAGCTCGATGGTGATCTCCTCGATATAAGATGCAACCTCCAATTGCATGCGCGCCAGCGCGTCCATGCTGTACGGACCGGGCGAGGCCGAGGCGCTGCGGCCGATGCCGGAAGCTCGAGGCAAGTGATTGTCATCCCGATAGATTTTATCCTCCTTGATTCGCCGCGATGCTGCTTTCCTCATCTCGCCCAACCCTGTGGCCGCACTAATTCGGGAAACGAACCGGCGTTCGACGCAGCTATTCTTGCTACTCGATCTCCAGAAATGCAATCACTGCGTGCAGTTATTTTCTCGAAAGGAACACTTTCCGGATTGCCGGGTTGATTGCCAGTCGCAATTCCGCCGCGATTGGTTCAGACCCGGTTCAACCGGAGCGAGCTAGATCAGGCGTCAAGGCGGGAACCCGCCGAGAAGGAGAATGCCATGTCAGCTTTCGGAAAGAGCCGTTTCCTCGTGACGCTCGCCGTCACCGGCAGCGTTCTGGCGGCAGGCCTGACGCCCGTCATGGCGGGCGAGACCCGCCCGGTCGGCTTCGACAAGAGCCGTCTCGATGCGGCGCAAGTCGACTACTCGCAGTACTATCGTCGCGGCTGGCGGGGCGGCAATCGCGGCGCTGCGGTCGCAGCTGGTGTTGGCCTCGGCCTCCTTGGGGCTGCGGCGATCGCTGCCAGCCGTCCGGACTATGCCGAACCGGTCTATGGCTATGACGACGGCTATTATGACGAGCAGCCGGTTTATGTGGCGCCGCGCCGCTACTACGCGCCGCGTTACTACGCCCCCGACAACATCCGCGACCCGGCCGGCGGCAGCTATCGCTGAACGCCGACCAGGATAAACAGCCTTAATCGATTCTGAACGCCTGGCGCCTAGGCTTGAAGGGCCGCTTCCGTATCATGACGGGGGCGGCCCTTTTCATGGCCTACGGGAGCTCGCGGCTCCGATCCCGGGGCGTTGCCTTGCCGACCTTGGAGAAAAAAGATGAAACCCTCGCTCAAGACACTGCTGTCCGGCTGCGGCGCGGTCGCCCTGGCGGTGCTCTGTTCCGGCGCGGCAACGGCCCAATACTATTCCGATGACGGCTACGGCCGTCGCCGCGGCTATGACCGGGGCTATGACAGCGGGTACGATCAGGGCCGCCGCGACAGGGGCTATGGTCGCGACGATCGCGGTTATGGGCGCGACGACCGCCGTTTTGGCGGCCAGGACGGTGGCGGCTATCGGCGCGGCCCCAATCCCAATAATCCGCTCGCCGGCATGAGCATCGAAGACCAGAAGCGGGCGATCAAGAACCATCGCGACGCGCAGAAGAAGGCGATCAAGCGCGGCTACGTCATTCCGTAGTCGTCCTCCTCCGGCTCGCTCGCATCGGCCGTGAGGCGGCCGAGCCGGTCGAGCGCGCCCTGCAGGATATAGGCGGCGGCCATCTTGTCGACGACGGCCGCGCGCCGGGCGCGCGAGGCATCGGCGTCGAGCAGCGTGCGGGTGACGGCGAGCGTCGACATCCGCTCGTCCCAGAACACGATCGGCAGCGTCGTCAGCGGCGCGAGATTGCGCACGAAGGCGCGGGTCGACTGGACCCGCGGACCTTCCGTTCCATCCATGTTGAGCGGCAGGCCGATCACCAGCCCAGCGATCGCGTGCTTCTCCGCCACCTTCAACAGCGCCGCAGCGTCCTGGCGGAACTTGATGCGCTGGATCGTCTCCAGCGGCGTCGCGATCCGGCGCTCGACATCGGACAGAGCGAGCCCGATCGTCTTAGTGCCGAGATCCAGCCCGAGCAGGCGTGCGTGCTCGGGCAGAGCGACGAAATGATCCAGGGCGACGAGATTGCTCATCTGCCGCCGGTAGCATGGGCCGCCCGCAGAGGCGAGCGGCCCAGCCAACTCTAGTTGGCGTTCTGCGGCGTCAGCCCGGCGGCCTTCAGCGCCGTTCCCCATTTGGCGACCTCGGCGGCGAAGCGCTTGGCATGGGCCTCGCGCGTCCATTCGCTGGCCGGGAAGGCGCTGGTGCCGACGGCCTTGAAGCGCTCGAGCACGACCGGGTCCTTCAAGGCGGCCTGCAGCGCGCCGTTGAGCTTGTCGAGTGCAGCGGTCGGCGTGCCCGTCGGGGCGTAGAGCCCGTGCCAGATCGTCATGTCGATCTCGGTGCCGGCCTCGCGCGAGGTCGGGACGTTCGGCAGCACGCCGAGCCGTTCCGGCGAGGTCACCGCATAGGCGCGGATCTTGTCGGACTGGATCTGCGGCACCGCCGTCGTCGACTGGTCGCAGAGCACGTCGACCTGGCCGCCGACCAGGTCGTTCATCGCCGGCCCGGTGCCGCGATAGGCGACCTGGGCAAGCTTGACGCTCAGGGCCTGCGAGATCAGCACCGCGCACAGATGAGCATTCGACCCGACACCGGCATGGGCAACGGTGAGCTTCTCGGCCTGCTGCTTGGCGTAGGGGAAGAATGACTTGCCATCGACCGGGGGTAGCGCGAGCTTGCCGGCAATTACCATCGGCCCGGTGTTGATGAGCCCGACTGGTGCAAAGGCGGTCTGCGTGTCGTAGCCAAGATTGCTGTAGAGCGCCGGCGCTGCCGCGAGCGCGAGATGGTGGATCAGCAAAGTGTGCCCGTCCGCCTCGGCCGAGACGAGGCGCTTGGCTCCGGCAGTGCCGCCGGCGCCGGCGATGTTCTCGACAATGACCTGCTGGCCAAGCGTGCGGCCCATATGCTCGCCGAGCAGGCGGGCGATAACATCGCTGGGCCCGCCGGCGGCAAAGGGAACGATCAGGGTGATGGGCTTGGTCGGGAAGCCTTGAGCCAGGGCAGGTGCGCCCAGGCCCAGCAGGGCCAGCCCAGCGAGGGCGCTGCGGCGCGTCATGAGGATTCTGCGGATATGCGCGATCATTCGTTTCCTCCAATAGGGCGGCCGCTCTGCGTCGGCTTGGTCGAAATCTCGTGGCTTTTCGGTCCTCGAGTTTGGTTCGCTCGATTTCGAGCGGAACTTTAGAAATGCAGGGCAACAAACTGATCTTGCACCGGTAGATGATCGGTGCTCGCACGAAATCGGGCAGGGACGGTTCAGCGCAGGTCCGACAGGTAGTGAACCTCCTGGGTCAGACACAGGCTGAGCCGGTGCTCGACAGGCGTGCCATCGAGCGACAGGGCGATACGGTCGATCTGCAGGGCCGGTTCGCCAGCCGCAGCTCCCAGCACTGCGGCGTCCTTCGCCGAGAGCGCCACCGCCTTCAGCCGTTCGCGCGCATTGGCGATGGTGATGCCGTAGTGCCCCGCATACAGGCTGTAGAGATTGTTCGGGATCGGCCCGCTCTCCAGCCCCGGGAAGAGGGCTTGCGGCAGGCTGACCGTCTCGACGATCAGCGGCGCACCGTCGAAGGAGCGCTGCCGGCGGATTCGGATGATGGGGGCAGCCTCCTGCAGGTCCAGCGCCGTACGTTCCGCGTCGTCAGCCGGTCCCGTCGTCACCGAGAGCACGACGCTGTCGGGAAAGCGCGGCGCACCCTGGTCCGGCGCCAGCTTGAAGAACTGGAACAGGATGCGGCGCTCGTCATGCTCGGCGACGAAGGTGCCGCGGCCCTGGCGCCGCACGACGAGGTTCTCGGCAGCAAGCTCGTCGAGCGCCTTGCGCACCGTGCCCTGGCTGACGCCGATCTCGGCGGCGAGTTGCCCTTCGCTCGGCAGAACCGCGCCGGGAGCCCAGACGCCATCCATCAGCCGGCGTACGAAGATCGCTTTGACCTGCCGGTAGAGCGGCCGGAAGCCGAGCGTCTCCGGCATATCGGGCTCACGAGGCTGCGCTGTGATTTCGAGCTTGTGCACACTCATATGTCTTATATAAGACTTGGGCGCAGCCGCGTCGAGCCTTATTCGAAAAGGGGTCGCGAAGCGTGGATTACGGGAACGGTCAGGGATATCAGCCATGAGCAAGCCGCATCTGCTGGTGCATGAGAAGAAGGACACGGTCGGCGTCGTCGTCGTCGAGGGCCTGAAGGCCGGAACCGACATGCTCTGTGTCGTCACGCACGACAATTCCGACTTCCGCCTCGCCGCCAAGATGGACATCCCGATCGGCCATAAGGTCGCGCTCAAGGACATCAAGAAGGGCGATACGATCTGGAAATACGGCCAAGACATCGGCAAGGCGATCGCCGATATCGCCAAGGGCGAGCATCTCCACGTCCACAACGTCAAGACCAAGCGCTGGTGAGCGCGGCTCTTCGCCGATCACGTCACGAGGCTCCCGTCCGGTCGAGCCCGCAACCTTTCAGGAAACACCCATGTCCTCCATCGTTGCCAATTTCGACCTCGTCAAAGGCAAGCTCGCCAAGGTGAAGGGCCGCAAAATCGAGGCGCCCGAATTCAAGACGCCCTTCGTCAAGCGCCCGACCGGCCGCAGCCTCGATTCCTTCATGGGCTGGCGCCGCGAGAACGGCCGCGTCGGCGTGCGCAACCACGTGCTGCTACTGCCGCTCGACGACCTCTCCAACGCCGCCTGCGAGGCTGTCGCCAACAATATCAAGGGCACGCTGGCGATCCCGCATGCCTATGGCCGCCTGCAGTTCGGCGAAGACCTCGAGGTCCATTTCCGCACCCTGATCGGCACCGGTTCGAACCCGAACGTCGCGGCGGTGGTCGTCATCGGCATCGAGGATGGCTGGACCAAGCGCGTCGTCGACGGCATCGCCAGGACCGGCAAGCCGGTGGTCGGCTTCGGCATCGAGGGGCATGGCGACATCGCCACCATTGCGAAGGCGTCCTATGTCGCCAAGGAGTTCGTGCAGTGGGCGACCGAGCTGCAGCGCGTGAAATGCGGCATCGAGGAGCTCTGGGTCTCGACCAAGTGCGGTGAATCGGACACCACGACCGGCCTGTCCTCCTGCCCGACCGTCGGCAACATGTACGACAAGTGGATCCCGCGCGGTGTCTACGGCGTCTTCGGCGAGACCTCCGAGATCACCGGGGCCGAGCATCTCTGCAAGGCGCGCGCCGCCACGCCGGAGGTCGGCGAGCGCTGGTACAAGATGTGGAAGGCCTATCAGGACGACGTCATCGAGGCCCACAAGACCGACGACCTCTCCGATTCACAGCCGACCAAGGGCAACATCGCCGGTGGCCTGACCACGATCGAGGAGAAGGCCCTCGGCAACCTCGAGAAGATCGGCCGCGAGTGCAAGTTCATCGATATCCTCGAGCCGGCGCAGGCGCCGGAAAAGGGGCCGGGCCTCTACTACATGGACACCTCCTCGGCCGCGGCCGAATGCGTGACCCTGATGGCGGCGGGCGGCTATGTCGTGCACACCTTTCCGACCGGGCAGGGCAACGTCATCGGCAATCCGATCGTCCCGGTCATCAAGATCACCGGCAACCCGAAGACCATGCGGACCATGCCCGAGCACATCGACGTCGACGTCTCTGGCATCCTGCGCCGTGATCTCACCATCCCGCAGGCCGGTGATGCGTTGATCGAAAACATCGTGCGCACCGCGAATGGCCGCCTCACGGCAGCCGAAGCGCTCGGCCATCGCGAGTTCTCGATGACCAAGCTATACCGCAGCGCCTGAGGAACTGCGTCTCCGGGCGCGACGAGGCAAACGTGTCGGTCAGTATCGCTTCCAGCATCGTTGCACTACATCAGCCGGGGCGGGATGCCTTGCCCGCCTATGTCCGTGCTCTCGAAGCAGGCTGGTCGCCGAACACGATGCGCAACGTCGCGCCGGAGCAGCTCGCAGCGATTGCGGCCGATCCGGACGCCTTCGTCGCCGGGCTCAACCAGCGCGGCGGCACCATCCGCCTGCATGACGGCAGCGAGGTCGCGCGCCTGCCTGACATGATCCGCTGGATCATCGCGACCGACCGGCCGGAGCGGCCCTTCGTCGGCAGCATCAATCTGCGCTGGCAGGAAGATGAATCCGGCAAGCCGGTCACGGAATTGCCGCCGCATGTGCTCGGCCATGTCGGCTATACCATCCTGCCGGACCATGCCGGGCGCGGCTATGCCAGCGCCGCCCTGGCTGCGGTGCTAGTCGAGGCGCGTAGTATTGGCCTGCCATTCCTGAAGATCACCTGTGACGTCGCGAATGCCGCCTCGCGCCGGATCATTGAGAAGGCCGGCGGACGTTTCGTCGAAAGCTTCGTTGCGCCATTATACGGGCCGGAAGAGCGGCTGATGTATCGGATCGACTTGCAATCATGAGCCAAACGGCGACCTTGCGCCTGACGAACGGGCTCGGCCGGCTCGCACCGGGCATCGCCCTGTCGGTGGCGGTGGCGATCGCCTCCGTGCTGGCCGAGCCTATCGTGAAGCAACTCGCCGGCGGGCGCGTCGGCCTCCCGGCCGTCGTCATCGCCCTGGTAATCGGCATGACCTTGCACCCGATCGCCAATACGAAGCGCTTCGAGCCTGGCATGACCTTCTGCGTCAAGAAGCTGCTGCGCTGGGCGATCGCGCTGCTCGGCCTGCGCGTCGCGCTCGGGGACATCGTCGCGCTTGGCCTCGGCACGGCCCTGCTCGTCATCGTCGCCATGACCGCGACGATCGTCGCCGGCTTCGTGCTGGCGCGCCTGCTCGGCCGTGAGCCAGGCGTCGGCGCGCTCGGCGGCGTCGCAACGGCGGTCTGCGGTGCCTCGGCCGCGCTCGCGACCTCGACCGTCGTGCCCGACTACCGCAACAAGGCCGCCGACACCGCCTTCACCGTGATCGCGATGAACGTGCTCTCGACGATCGCGATGCTGGCCTATCCGCTGCTCTGCGCCTGGCTCGGCCTCTCGCAGCAGCAGACCGGCGTGATGCTTGGAGCGACCATCCATGACGTCGCGCAAGTCGTCGGTGCCGGCCAGGCGGTCTCGGACGAGGCGGCGAATGCGGCTGTCATCGTCAAGCTGTTCCGGGTCTTCCTGCTGCTGCCGGCGGTGCTGATCGTCGGCTGGTGGCTGACCCGCCATGGCGAGACCCATGGCGACGCCAAGGTGCCGGTGCCGGTCTTTGCTTTCGTCTTCCTGATCATGTGCCTGATCAACAGCGTGCTGAGCACGCAGGCGGGGCTCGCCGGCATCTACATGCCGATGCGCGATATCCTGCTTGAGATCTCGCGCTGGGGCCTGCTGATCGCCATCGCGGCGCTCGGCCTTGGCACCTCGATCGCGGCGATGGCCCGGCTCGGCTGGCGGCATCTCGCCGTGGTCACCGGCACCAGCCTCGTCATCCTCGTCGTCGCCACGGGCGGGATCATCCTGCTCGGCTGACTGGACTTCACAGCGGAAACAGCCATGACCGAGATCGTCATCACCGAATTCATGGACGAGGCGGCGGTCGCGGCGCTCAAGGCGCGCTACAGCGTGCACCATGACCCGGATCTCTTCGGCAAACCGGACGAGCTCGCGCGGCTGGTCGCCGACATCCCCGCGCTGATCGTGCGCAACCAGACGCAGGTCCGTGGCGAAGTGCTGGCAGCCGCCAAGAACCTGAAAGTCGTCGGGCGGCTCGGCGTCGGACTCGACAATATCGACATGGAAGCCTGCTCGGCGCGCGGCATCAAGGTTTTCCCGGCGACCGGCGCCAACAGCCTGTCGGTGGTCGAGTATGTGATCGGCACCGCGATGACGCTGCTGCGCGGCGCCTATTTTGCCAATGCCGCCATGCTCGCCGGCGAATTTCCCAAGACTAGGCTGATCGGCCGCGAGATCGCCGGCAAGCGCATGGGCCTGGTCGGCTTCGGCGCGATCGCCCGCGATGCGGCGCGGCACGCAAGGGCGCTCGGCATGACCGTCGCGGCCTATGACCCTTATGTTCCCGCTGGCGATGCCTGGCAGGGCATCGAGCAGCTCGAGCTCGACGCTTTGCTGTCGACGTCCGACGTGATCTCGATCCATCTGCCGCTGACGCCTGAGACGCGCGGACTGATCGGCAAGGCCGCCTTCGCCAGGATGAAGCCCGACGCGATCCTGATCAACGCGGCGCGCGGCGGCATCATGGACGAAGCGGCGCTGGTTGCGGCGCTGAAGGACGGGCGCCTTGGCGGCGCGGCGCTCGACGTCTTCGAGCAGGAGCCGCTCAAGGCCGACGGCGCCAATGTCTTCGCGGGCACGCCCAATCTGATCCTGACGCCGCACATCGCCGGCAATACGGTGGAATCGAACGGGCGCGTCTCCGGTCTCGTGGCAGAGCGGGTGATGGCGGCTCTGGAGGGCAGGGCGTGACGAAGCTCTCGCTGGAAGCGGCCGAGCAGAAGGTCGCGGATCTCTTCATCGAGGCCGGCGCCTCTGCCGCCAACGCCGCCTCAGTCGCGCTGGCGCTGGTCATGGCCGAGGCGGACGGGCTCAAGGGCCACGGCCTGTCGCGCGTGCCGACCTACATTTCGATGCTGCGCTCCGGCAAGATCGACGGTCAGGCCGTACCGATCGCGCGCCAGCCCAAGCCCGGCGTGCTGGCGATCGACGCCGCCCACGGCTTCGCCTATCCTGCGATCGACCTCGCCGTGATCGAACTGCCCGAAATCGCGCGCAAGCAAGGCATCGCTGCCGCGCCGATCCGCCGTTCCAATCATTGCGGCGCCGCCGGCCTGCATGTCGAGCGGCTGGCCGAGCAGGGCCTGGTCGCGCTGCTCTTCGCCAACACCCCCGGCGCGATGGCGCCCTGGGGCGGCGCGAAGCCGGTCTTCGGCACCAATCCGATCGCGTTTGCCGCGCCGCTGGCCGGCCGCGAGCCGCTGGTAATCGATATGGCCCTGTCCAAGGTGGCGCGCGGTCCGATCGTCGCGGCCAAGCAGAAGGGCGAGCCGATCCCCGAAGGCTGGGCCCTTGACGCCCAGGGCAAGCCGACGACCGATCCGACAGCGGCGATCGCCGGTACCATGGTGCCGCTCGGCGACGCCAAGGGCGCGACGCTTGCCATGATGGTCGAGATCCTCGCTGCTGCACTGGTCGGCACCCATTTCGCCTTCCAGGCCTCATCCTTCCTCGACGACCAGGGCGGCCCGCCCGACACCGGCCAGCTCATCCTCGCCATCGACCCGGCGAGCATGGGCGGCAACTGGTTCGCCGAGCGCATGCGGATGCTGACGCATGCGATCGAGGAGCAGCCGGGGACGCGGCTGCCTGGCATGCGGCGCTATGCTTTGCGGGCCAAGGCACGGGCGGAGGGCATCGAGGTCGCATTCTAACGATGCCGCGTCCTTCCGGGGGCAGGCCGAAGGGCTGAGCCCGGAACTCATGAACACAGGTCGCTTCCAGAAGGCAGCGGCGCTCGACACGCTTCTTCAGCAGCCTCCGGTGTTCATGGATTCCGGACTCTTTCCTGCGCAAAGCCCCGGAAAGACCGCAGTCTCTCGCTCACACGAAATCGAATCGATCAACATCGACAAGGCCTTTGTCGGTGATCTTGAGATGCGGGATCACCGGCAGGGTCAGGAAGGCGACCTGCAGGAAGGGTTCGGCCAGCACGACGCCGAGCGCCTTCGCAGCCGCGCGCAGGCCTTCCAGCCCATGCCGCACCCTCTCGAAAGGCTGGTCGCTCATCAGCCCGGCGACGGGCAGCGCCAGCTCGGCGACGACCTTGCCGTTGTCCGCCACGGCGAAGCCGCCGCCGGTCTCGATCAGCCGGTTGGCCGCCGCCGCCATCGAGGCCTCGTCGACGCCGACGACGCAGAGATTGTGGCTGTCATGCCCGACCGATGAGGCGATTGCGCCGTGCTTCATGCCGAAGCCATGGACGAAGCCTGAGGCGATGCCGCCATTGCGGCCATGGCGCTCGATCACCGTGACCTTGACGGCATCCTGGTCGAGATCGGGCAAGGCGAGGCCGTCCTGCATCGGCAGGCGCATCGAAAGGCGCTCGGTGATGATGCGGCCGGGCACGACGCCGATCACCGGCGTCTGCCCCTCGCGCGCTTTCACCGCGAAATCCTCCGGCGCGAGCCTGCGGCTGCGGACGCTGGCGAGGCCGACGGGTGCCACGGCCTTCCTGTCGGCGAAAAGCCCGTCCTCGACCAGTCGGCCGCCGGCGAAGACCTGCTTGACGCGACAGGTGGCGAGATCGTCGACCAGCACGATGTCGGCGCGCTTGCCGGGGCCGATGAAGCCACGATCGAACAGGCCGAAGTTCCGTGCCGCCGACAGGCTCGCGGTGCGATAGGTCGCGAGGATGTCGGCGCCATGCGCGATCGCGGTGCGGATCATGTAGTCGAGATGGCCTTCCTCGGCGATGTCCAGCGGGTTGCGGTCGTCGGTGCAGAAGGCGAGGAAGGGCGAAGCGTCGCGCGTGATCAGCGGGATCAGCGCATGCAAATCCTTCGAGACCGAGCCCTCGCGGATCAGGATGGCCATGCCCTTGCCGAGCTTTTCGCGCGCTTCGTCGGCGGTCGTAGTCTCGTGGTCGGTGCGAATGCCGGCGGAGAGATAGCCGTTGAGGTCGAGCCCGCGCACCAGCGGCGCATGGCCGTCGATATGCCGGTGCGAAAAGGCTTCCAGCTTGGCGAGGCAGCCGGGATCGCGATGGAGGACGCCGGGGAAGTTCATGAACTCGGCGAGGCCGATCACCTTGGGATGATCGATGAACGGGGTGAGATCGGCCGCTTCCAGCGCAGCGCCCGCCGTCTCCAGATGCGTCGCCGGCACGCAGCTCGAGAGCTGGACGCGTAGATCCATCCGCATCGCCTGCGCGCATTCGAGGAAATAGCGGATGCCCTCGGCGCCGAGCACATTGGAGATCTCGTGCGGGTCGCAGATCGCGGTGGTGACACCGTGCGGCAGGACGCAGCGCTCGAATTCGAGTGGCGTCACCAGCGAGGATTCGACATGGAGATGCGTGTCGATGAAGCCGGGCACCGCGATCAGGCCGGAGGCATCGAAGCTCGCCTTGCCCTCATAGCGGCCATGGCTTCCGACGATCGTGTCGCCGCAAAGCGCGATGTCGGTCGGGGTGAGGTCGCCCGTGACGAGGTCGAAAAGCCGGGCGCCGCGAATGACGAGATCGGCCGGCTCGTCGCCCCGTCCTTGCGCGATCCGGCGGGCGAGGGTGGCTGCGTCGGTCATAGGCGTGAGCTCCGGGTTTGCTGGGAGAGCCTGCACGCGCCTTGCATCGCTGTCGACGTGATGACGTACGAACATGCGTGTCGTCCCGGGCCAGCGGCGTAGCCGCGCCGACCCGGGACCCATTCCGGAACAGTGCAAAACAATCGGGACATTTTCGCATCCTATCCTGGACCGTTCCGGAATGGGTCCCGGGTCTACGCTTCGCTTCGCCCGGGACGACAGTGCGTTATGGTTCTGCAATGTGGGTATATCTTCTAGCGAGCAAGAAGGGCGGAACGCTCTATGTCGGCGTGACCAATTCGCTGTCGCGCCGCATTCTGGAGCACCGCGAAGGACGGGGTTCCGAATTTGCCAGGCGTCATGGTGCTCTACGGCTCGTATACGCGGAACAATTCGACGATGCGCGGGAGGCGATCGCTCACGAAAAGCGGATCAAGCATTGGCACCGCGCCTGGAAGATCGCGCTGATCGAACGCGCCAATCCCGACTGGAACGATCTCTATCCGACCACACATCTCGATTGAGCCGCCCAGCCCGGCTATATGCCTGCCACGCAGCCTTTTCGCGGAGACCATCATGCAGCTCACCTGGTTCGGCCATTCGGCGTTTCGGCTCGACCTGCCCGGCGCCTCGGTCCTGATCGATCCGTTCTTCACCGGCAATCCGGCTTTCGAGGGCGATGCCGCAGTGGCCGGCAAGGGCGTCAGCCATATCGTCATCACCCACGGCCATGGCGACCATGTCGGCGACACGCTCGCCATCGCCGCCGCGAACGACGCCACGGTGATCACCAATTACGACCTCTGCATGCACCTCGCCTCGAAGGGGCTGAAGACGTTCCAGCCGATGAACACAGGCGGCACTGTCGATCTCGGCGCTTTCTCGGTGACCCTGGTCCGCGCCGATCATTCGGCAGGCATGGGCGAAGCGGGGGTGGCCGTCCCGGTTGGCAACGCCAATGGCGCGATCATCAAGACGCCTGGCGAGAAGACGCTCTGGCACATGGGCGACACCGATATCTTCTCGGACATGGCCCTCCTCGCCGAGATCCACGGCGTCGAGGCCTGCATCTGTCCGATCGGCGATCGCTTCACCATGGGCGCCAGGACCGCGGCGCTGGCGATGACCCGCTTCGTCAAGCCCAAGCTCGCCATCCCCTGCCACTACGGCTCCTTCCCGATCATCGCCCAGGATGCAGCAGTCTTCGTCGAAGGGCTGAAGGGCAGCGGCATCGAGGCGCTGGTGCCGGAGAAGGGCAAGGCGGTCACGGTCTGACGCCGGAGCCATTGTGAGCAGCCGCAGCCGGCGGACCGCAAGTAAGTGCTGACTTACTGGCGGTCCGCGCGCTATAGCGCTGGCGAACCATGTCCGGCGTCGTTGCGCCGATCCCAGCAGGAGCCAGCCCATGTCGGTCGACGCCGCCACCGTCAAACGCGTCGCGCATCTCTCGCGCATCGCCGTCGATGATGCGGATGTGCCGAAGCTGCAAGGCGAGCTCAACGCCATCCTCGGCTTCGTCGATCAGCTCAACGAGCTCGACGTCACAGGTGTCGAGCCGATGACCTCGGTCACGCCAATGGTGATGAAGAAGCGCCAGGACGTCGTGACCGATGGCGAGATCGCCGCCGATATCGTCGCCAACGCGCCGGCTTCCGAGGACGACTACTTCATGGTGCCGAAGGTGATCGAGTGAGCGCCTGACGCGCTCCGTTCACCCTCATCGCCCGTTCCTATACGTTTTACGGATATTTCCCGTGACCGATCTCACCCGCCTGACCCTGACCGACGCTCGAGACGGGCTTAAGGCCAAGCAGTTCTCCGCCACCGAACTCGCCAAGGCGCATATCGCCGCCGTCGAGCAGGCGCGCGCGCTCAACGCCTATGTGCTGGAGACGCCCGAGCATGCGCTGAAGCAGGCCGCCGCCTCCGACGAGAAGCTCGCCAGAGGCGAGGCCGGCCCGCTCGAAGGCCTGCCGCTCGGGATCAAGGACCTGTTCGCGACCAAGGGCGTGCGCACCACCGCCTGCTCGCGCATCCTCGGCAACTTCGTGCCGCCTTATGAATCGACCGTCTCGTCGCAGCTCTGGCGCGACGGTGCCGTCATGCTCGGCAAGCTCAACAATGACGAGTTTGCCATGGGCTCGTCGAACGAGACCTCGGCTTTCGGGCCGGTGGTCAACCCCTGGCGTCGGCAGGGTTCCAATGTCGGGGCAGGGGCTGCTGGCGCGATCGAGGGCAACCACTTGGTGCCCGGCGGGTCTTCTGGCGGCTCGGCCGCGGCTGTTGCCGCGCATCTCTGCCTCGCCGCGACCGCGACCGACACCGGCGGTTCTATCCGCCAGCCGGCCGCCTTCACCGGCACGGTCGGCATCAAGCCGACCTATGGCCGCTGCTCGCGCTGGGGCATCGTCGCCTTCGCCTCCTCGCTCGACCAGGCCGGGCCGATCGGCAAGACCGTGCGCGACACCGCCGTGATGCTGCGCTCCATGGCCGGCCACGACCCGAAGGATACGACCTCGGTCGACCGCCCCGTGCCGAACTACGAGGCGGCCGTCGGCCGCTCGATCAAGGGCATGAAGATCGGCATTCCCCGGGAGTATCGCCTCGAAGGTCTCAACCCCGAGATCGACGCGCTCTGGCAGCAGGGCATCGACTGGCTGAGGACTGCCGGGGCCGAGATCGTCGAGATTTCGCTGCCGCACTCCAAATACGCACTGCCGGCCTATTACATCGTCGCGCCGGCGGAAGCCTCGTCCAACCTCGCCCGCTATGACGGTGTCCGCTACGGCCTGCGCGAGCAGGGCCGCGACATCGTCGAGATGTACGAGAAGACCCGTGCCGCCGGTTTCGGCGCCGAGGTCAGGCGTCGCATCATGATCGGCACCTATGTGCTGTCCTCGGGCTATTACGACGCCTATTACCTGCGCGCCCAGAAGGTGCGAACGCTGATCAAGCGCGATTTCGAAGCTGTCTACGAGCAGGGCATCGACGCGGTGCTGACGCCGGCGACGCCATCCTCCGCCTTCGGCATCGGCGAGAAGGGCTCGTCCGACCCGGTCGAGATGTATCTCAACGACGTCTTCACGGTGACGGTGAACATGGCCGGCCTGCCGGGCATCGCCGTGCCTGCCGGGCTCGACAGCCAGGGCCTGCCGCTCGGGCTGCAGCTGATCGGCCGCCCCTTTGACGAGGAGACGCTGTTCTCGCTCGGCCAGGTCATCGAGGAAGCGGCCGGCCGCTTCCCGGTCGGCGAGCGCTGGTGGGCCTAAGCACCGGACCGGAAAGTGGAATCCACTTTTCGGGCGAATCCGGTGCGGCTGGATCAAAGCCCGTCAGCGCGTGATCGATCGCATTCCGAATCCTGATTTCTCGGACGCGACACCGGGTGGCACTCTCCGCGCCTGACCAGGCTGCCGGAGACCGCCATGCCGTCCTATCCGTTCGAGACTGTAGACGTCTTCACCAACACCCGCTTCGGCGGAAACCAGCTCGCCGTCTTCACCGATGCGCGCGGCCTGTCCGATGCCGAGATGCAGGCGCTGGCGGCGGAGATGAACTACAGCGAGACGACTTTCGTGCTGCCGCCGAGCGATCCGGCCAACACGGCGCGCGTCCGCATCTTCCACCGTACCGCCGAGATGCCTTTCGCCGGCCATCCCAATGTCGGCACGGCCTGCGTGCTTGCAAGCCATGGCCGCGACCGCGACGGCATCCTGCTGTTCGAGGAGATCGCCGGCCTCGTCGAAGTCCGGGTGGCGCGCGATGCCGCCGGGGTGGTGACGGGCGCGACCATCGCCGCGCCGCAGGCACTCTCGCTCGGCATCCAGCTGCCGGTCGACGCGGTCGCTAGCTGTGCCGGACTTCAGGCGCAAGATATCCTCACCGGCCGCCATTTGCCGCAGCAGGCCTCGGTCGGGGTCAAGTTCTTCTTTGTCGAGGTCACGCCGGAGGCGCTGACGCGGGCGACACCGGACATCGCTGCCTATCGCCGGCTGTCGGCCGCCAATCCGGGCCTGGAGGGGCGCCTGTCCATCTTCTTCTACGCCTGGGATGGCGAGAGGGTGCGCGCCCGCATGTTCGCGCCGCTATCGGGCACCTGGGAAGATCCGGCGACAGGTAGCGCCAGCGCGACGCTCGCCGCCCTGACCCTCTCGCTGTCCGACAAGGACAACATCGCCTTCGAGATCGCACAGGGCGTCGAGATGGGGCGGCCGAGTCTGCTGCAGGTCACGGCGCGGCGGGTCGGCAGCGAGATCCGCGCGACGGTGGGCGGCGGCTGCGTGCCGGTGCTGCGGGGCGAAGCGACGGTTTAGAGCTCCATCCTTGGAGCGCGAGTCGTCCCGGGCGACCGGAGGGAGACCCGGGACCCATTCGAGAACCTCTATCGGTGAAACTCCGGAATGGAATCCCGGATCGGCACGGTTGTTGCCGCTTCCGGGATGACACGCGCTCTTGGAACGAGGTGGATCAGGCCCTGAGCCCGAGCTCCGCACGCACCTTCCGCGTCAGCCCGGCCGCGACCAGCCGGTGGCTCTCGCGCAGATAGTCGCGAAAGGCGTCGTCCGGCAGGCCTTCGTCGGAGAAGCGCTGGATCCACTTCATTCCGCGCGAGGCGAGATAGGGCGCCGGGCGGCAGCCCGGCGCGTCGCGTAGCATCTCATAGGCCATCGGCGAGCATTTGAACGAGACGAACAGTGTGCCCTCGGCATCGTCGCGGCCGAGCGCGAACACCTTGCCGCCAACCTTCCAGACATCGGCCCCGCCCCATTGCACGACATGGCTGGTCGCGGGCAGGGCGGCGCAGAAGGCGTTGTATTCGGCGAGTGTCATGTCGTCCTGCTATCGCGAGTCGCTGGGTCGGATCGCTTGATATCCTAATCGCAGCCGGCGGGTGTCCGGAGCCGGCGACACTATCCGCTAGCGTTGCCAGAAGCGCTTGGCGAACTCGGTCTCGACCTGCTGTTTCGTCAGGCCGATATCTTTGAGCAGGTGCGGATTCTCCTGCGCCATCTGCGCCAGATTCCAGCGCGCGCGAATGCGTTCGCGCCAGATTGCCAGCAGGCCTTGTGGGGCGGCCGGATGTGAATTGGGTGCGAGAACGGGACCGTCGTGCATGGCAACCTCCCATGGTTCGGGGGCGCATGGCACCCGGAGTGAAGGGAGGTTTCGTTCTGCTTGATGCGGGCAGCCTGGTCCTTAAGCCCGCCCGAAGAGTTCCAAAAACTTCCAAACGGACTATGGATTCAGCCCATGCAGGGATCGCGCTTCGCCTTCGGCCCTTTCGTGCTCGATTCGGGCACGGGAACGCTTCTCGAGAACGGTATCCCCGTCAGCGCCAGCTATCGTGGCCTGAAGCTGCTCGCGGCCCTCGTCGGACGGCCCGGCGGTGTCCTGAGCAAGGCCGCATTGCTGGAGGCCGCCTGGCCGGGCATGGCCGTCGAGGAAGGCAATCTCACCGTCCAGATCGCACAACTGCGTAAACTGCTCGGCGAGCCCGCAAATGGTGGTGATTGGATCGTCACGGTACCGCGTGTCGGCTACCGCTTCGCCGGAGTGGTCGAACAACTGGGCAGTGCGAGGCGAGAGCCCTTGCCGCTGCCGAGCAAGCCGTCGATCGTCGTGCTGCCCTTCGTCAATGTCAGCAACGATCCCGGGCAGGAAAGCTTTGCGGACGGACTGACCGAGGACCTGATCACTGACCTGTCGAGGACCGCGGAGCTCTTCGTCATCGCCCGCAATTCGGCCTTCGCCTACAAGGGCAAGGCGAGGGAGGTGCGCGAGATCGCCGAGGAACTCGGCGTGCGCTACCTGCTGGAAGGAAGCGTCAGGCACGCTGCCGGGAGGGTTCGCATCAACGCCCAGCTCGTCGATTCGCTGACCGGCGATCATCTCTGGGCCGAACGCTTCGATCGCGAGCTGGGCGACATCTTCGCCGTCCAGGACGAGGTCGCCGCCAGGATCGTCCAGGCTTTGCTGGGTCGCCTGCGCACACCGCCGCCGAGGCAGCGACCGAAAAGCCTCGACGCCTATGAACTCTGCGTGCGGGCGCGCCGATTGATGGACGACACGCCGCAGGCCGCGCAGGAAGCGCACCTCCTGCTGACACGCGCGATCTCGCTCGATCCGGACTATGCCGAGGCCTATCGCTGGCTTGCCTTGAACCACTGGATGGGCTGGGTGCACTCCGGCGGGCCGAGCGAAGCCTCTCGCGGCACCGCCCTTGACCTGGCGCGCAAGGCCGTAGCGCTCGATCAGGACGATGCCGGCTGCCGTTGGACGCTGGCCTATCTGCTCGCCTATGAGCGAGACTTCGCAACGGCGGATGCGGAATTCGCCCGGGCGATCGAGCTCGATCCGAACGAAGCCGATGCATGGGCAGCGCTCTCCGATATCACGGTGCTGGCCGGGCGGGTCGAGGAGGGCCTCGAACAGATCCGCAAGGCCTTCCGGCTGAACCCGTTTCCGGCGAGCTGGTACTATCTGCCGCTCGGCCAGGCGCTTTATGCGGCCGGCGAGTATCAGGCGGCTGTCGAAGCACTGCGCCGGGACGAGACCCATCGGACGAGCTCGCGCCGCTTCCTGGCCGCGAGCCTTGCCCAGCTCGGCCATCTCGAAGAGGCGAGGGCGGAGGCCGAACTGTTCCTGGTCGGCAATCCGGATTTCAGCGTTCGCCACTGGGCGACGATGGAGCCATTTCGCGATGACATGCTGCGCGAACGCTTCGTCGACGGCTTCCGCAAGGCCGGCCTGCCGGAATGATGGAACCCGACCGGCTCATATGTCGTTGCCGATGGCGAAGACCCGAATGCGAGGCGACGATGAAACTCTCCGGCGGCTGCAATTGCGGACAGGTCCGCTACGAGCTAGACGGCGAGCCCATTCGCGTCGGCATCTGCCATTGCGAGACCTGCCGGAAAAGCTCCGGCTCGGCGTTCTCCTATTTCGGCATCTGGCCGCGGGCGAGCGCGACCCTGTCCGGCGAACTCGGCTGCTGGCAGGCCCGCGCCGGCGGCGAGCGCTTCTGTCCCGCCTGCGGCTCGCCGCTGTTCTGCTGGGCTGAGGGGGCCGACGAGATCGAGGTCAAGCTCGGTACATTGGACAGCCCGCCGAGCTCGCTCGTCCCAGCCTATGAGCTCTGGACGATCCGCCGCGAGCCCTGGCTGGCACACCAGAAGGGCGCCGAGCAGCACACGCGTGATCGCGAGAAGCCTGACGGCTGAGCGCGATCAGAACCTTTCGGCGTCGACGCCATGAGCCTTAGCGGCGGCGACGATCTGCGACCAGGTCTCGTCGTCGAGCGGAATGCCGTCGCGCTCGCGCTCGATACGCATCGTACGCTCCTTGTCGCCCGGCGCCAGCACGGGCTGCGAGGGATCCTGCGGCGCGGCAGCGCGGACGAATTTCAGATAGCTCTCGATCCGCTGCCGACGCAGGTCCGCATCCGGCTCGAGCCGCGCCGGATCGATCAGGACGCCGAACAGCGAGTTGATGATCCAGGTTTTATGCGGCTTCTGGTCGATGCGGGCGGCTCCCATCAACCCGGCCGAGAGCAATTCGGCGATCAGCGAGAGGCCGGCGCCCTTGTGGTCGCCGAAGGGCAGCAGCGCCCCCAATGGCAGGTCGGGCTGCGCGAAGACGTGGCGAGGCTCGACGGTCGGCCGGCCCTCGCCATCGATGATATAGCCCTCGGGCACGTCGACGCCCTTGTTGAAGGCGACGCGGGCCTTGCCATGCGCCATACGACTGGTGGCGAAATCGAGGATCAACGGCTCGCCGCCCGGAACCGGCAGGCCGATGGAGATCGGATTGGTGCCGAAGCGCGCCTGCTTGGCAGCGAAAGGCGCGACGATCGGCGGACGCCCGGCGACATTGACCCAGAACACCGAGATCAGCCCGGCAGCCGCCGCAACCTCGGAATAGTGGCCGATGCGGCCGATATGGTGGGAATCGAGCAGATTGAGCACGGCGACGCCGCCAGTCCGGGCGATCGTGATGGCGCGGTCGACGGCGCTGCGCGCGGTCGGCTGGCCGAGCGCGATATTGCCGTCGACGATCAGGAAGGAGCCGAGCTCGCTGCGGACGGCCAGCTTGGCCTCCGGCTTCAGATTGCCGTCGGCAAGCGAGTTGAAATAGAGCGGCAGCATGCCGACGCCGTGGCTGTCATGGCCGCTGAGATTGGCCAGCACCAGATGCTCGGCCGTCTCCTTCGCCTCGTCCTCGCTCCAACCGGCGGCGGTGATCATGGCGCGGGTGAGGGCGCGGAGCGCCTCGGGCCGGTGCAGGCGATAGGATGTCATGGCTGTCTGTCGGATGCTGCGATGGTGGGGCCAGAGTGCACGGGCGTGCGCTCCATGCAATGGACGCAAGCAAATGGCGCCGTCCCGGCCGGTGCATCTCGACGTTGCGCTCACCAATCCTTATGTTGCCGTCAGCAATCCTGTTTTCACCGGACCTTGAATCCGGTCGAGGAGGGACGAGGATATGTTTTCGATACCCGGTCTTAAGGTGGTCTCGCTGACCGATGCTGCTGCTCGGCGCATTCGCGAGATCATGGCGCAGTCGGCGCGCGACAATCCGGATTCGCCGGCGCTCGGCCTGCGCGTCGGCGTCAAGAAGGGCGGCTGCGCCGGCATGGAATACACCTTCGAGGTCGCGCGCGCGGCCGGGAAGGGCGACGAGGTCGTGACCGAGAAGGACGCGACCGTGGTCGTCGACGCCAAGGCGGTGCTGTTCCTGCTCGGCACCGAGCTCGACTTCAAGACCGACCGCTTTTCCTCGACCTTCGTCTTCAACAACCCGAACCAGGTTTCGGCCTGCGGCTGTGGCGAATCGGTCGAGATCAAGCCGCGTTCGGAGACGGTGCTGGCGGCCCAGTAGCCAGCGATGGATGCCGCCGCCGTTGCGGAACTGTTCGCGCCGGTGGTCGCGGTTCGTACGCGCCGCATGTTCGGCGGGCTCGGCGTATACTCGGGCGAGGCGATGTTCGCGCTCGCCTTCGCTGGCGAGATTTTCCTGAAGACGACGGAAGCGACGCGGCCGGACTTCATGGCGGCCGGCAGCGAGCCGTTCCGCTATGCCGCACGAAGCCGTGAGCGCGAAACCGGCTATTGGCGTTTGCCGGCGGCGGCTTTCGACGACGAGGATGCGCTGCGCCATTTCACTGAGCTCGCGCTTGCCGCAGCGCGCGAGGCAGCGCTCAATAAGGGTATCAGGCCGCTCAGGCGACCTTCGCGGCGTCCTGGACCGCGTCCTCGGTGACGGTGCGGTTGCGGCCGTCGCGCTTGGCCTGCAGCAGTGCATTGTCAGCCCGCTCGACGATCGAGCTCGCCGTATCACCGCGTCGGTACATCGATACGCCGAGCGAGATGGTGATCCGCCCGAGGCTCTCATTGGTCGAGCGCTTGACCAGTTCGCGGGTCAGCAGCGCCTGGCGCACCGTCTCGGCACCGAACTTGCCGGCAACGACATCGGCTTCCGGCAGGATGATGGCGAACTCCTCGCCGCCGAAGCGGGTGATGATCGCCTTGTCCTTGAACTTGTCCTTCATCGTCCTGGCGACCAGGCGCAGCACCTGGTCGCCCGTAAGATGGCCGTGCATGTCGTTGAAGTGCTTGAAGAAGTCGATATCGGCCATGACCAGCGCGAAGGGCTCGCGTCGCAGCGTCGCCTGATCGATCGCCTTCTGCAGCATCTCCTCGAAATGGCGGCGATTGGCGAGACCGGTGAGGGGGTCGGTCAGCGCCTCCGCCCGTGTCGATTCCAGCGCCTCGCGCAGATTGCGGATCTCATGAGCGCTCTCGCGCAGCTGGCCTTCGAGCTGCGTCTTGCGGGCGACCTCCTCGCGGGTCGACAGGACGAGTGCCTCGACCCATTCGCGCAGCTTCTGCCGGTCAGCTGACGGAGGCACTTCCTCCGACATGGCGCAGAGCCGGCCATGATACTGCTCGCTGGAGCTGAGCGCCCTATCGACCAGCGCCATCATGCTCTCGATCTCGGCGAGCACCTGCAGGCTGGTACGCTCCGCCTGTCGCGAGAGCCGGTCGGTGCTGACGAATTTCTCGTAGAGCGTGTCGATGTCCGCAGCGCCGACTTCGCCATTGCTGGCAGCGATCACAGCCTGCATCGCCATGCTGAGCGCCGGCATCTCGCCGCTGAGATGGGCGTACCAGACCTCGAAAGCGCGCGGATACCCAGGGGAATAATGCTGTCGCATCGCTGCGACGACCTGCTCGGCGAGGTCGTGAGCCTGCGGCGAGCCTGAGCTGCTGTTGGTCATGACATCCTGTCCCCTGCCGAGCGCGAAATTCTTCCGCGCCCGCTACGCGCCTGACCCTAGGACAGGCGAAGTTAAAGCAAGGTTGCCAGTATACGTATTTTAGCCGACGCGGACGGGGCGCAGCAGGAAGGCAGGGACGTGGTCGCCGAGGCCTTTGACCTTGGGGCCGTCGTCGAGGTCGTCGCGACGCGGTGACCGGCCGCGATTGCCGTGCGGCGCACCGTTGCCGGAGGCTTCCTCGCGGCGTGGCGCCCGTGGTGCCTCGCTGCTGCGCACAGCCTCCACCTCGGCCCGCTCGGGGCGGCTTTCGGATCGAGCGTGCTCGCTCCTTGGCTCGCCCCGCGACGGCTTGCCATCGCGTCCGCCGCGTTGCGGGCGGCCGCCCTTTCGGTCGTCACCACGGCGGCCGCGGCGCTCTTCACGCGGCTCGGCTGCCGGCAGGCTATCGAGGCCCGGCCCGGCCCATTCGATGCTCTGGCCGGTCAATTTCTCGATCGCGGCGAGGAGCTTGTCGTCATGGCGGGTGACGATGGTGAAGGAGGCGCCCTCGCGGCCGGCGCGGCCGGTGCGGCCGATGCGGTGGACATAGTCCTCGGCATGGGTCGGCACATCGAAATTGAAGACGTGGCTGACGGCGGGAATATCGAGGCCGCGCGCCGCGACATCGCTTGCGACCAGGATGGGGTTCTCGCCCGTGCGGAAGGACTCGAGCGCCGCCATGCGGGCGTACTGGTCCATGTCGCCATGCAGCGCCACAGCCGGGAAACCATGCTTCTGGAGGGACTTGTGCAGCGTTGCTACATCGCGCTTGCGGTTGCAGAACACGATCGCGTTCTGCAGGTCCTTGGCGTCCTTGATCAGCTTGCGCAGGGTCTCGCGCTTCTCGAAATCCTGGCTGTTGGAGGCGATCAGGCGCTGCGTGATCGTGGTCGCGGCGGTCGCAGGCCGGGACACTTCGATCCGCACTGGATTGTGCAGGAACTGCTCGCTGATCCGGGTGATCTCCGGCGGCATAGTCGCGGTGAAGAACAGGGTCTGCCGCGTGAAGGGAACAAGCTTGCAGACCCGCTCGATGTCCGGGATG
Source organism: Allobosea sp. FBZP-16 (assembly GCF_002831785.1). NCBI lineage: Bacteria > Pseudomonadati > Pseudomonadota > Alphaproteobacteria > Hyphomicrobiales > Alloboseaceae > Allobosea > Allobosea sp. FBZP-16. Next base: position 408,167 of record NZ_LNCQ01000022.1, read on the forward strand.
AAGCCCATGTCGAGCATGCGGTCGGCTTCGTCGATGACGAGCAGCTCGACGCCGGTGAGGAGCAGCTTGCCGCGCTCGACATGGTCGAGCAGGCGGCCCGGCGTCGCGATCAACACGTCGACGCCGCGCGTGATCTTGGCATCCTGGTCGCCGAAGGAGACGCCGCCGATCAGCAGCGCCACCGAAAGCTTCTGGTTGACGCCGTAGCGAGTGAAATTCTCCTCGACCTGCGCTGCGAGCTCGCGCGTCGGCTCCAGGATGAGCGTGCGCGGCATGCGGGCACGGGCGCGGCCGTTTTCCAGGATGGTCAGCATCGGCAGGGTGAAGGCCGCGGTCTTGCCGGTGCCTGTCTGGGCGATGCCGAGCACGTCCTTGCGGGCGAGCACGTGGGGAATGGCCTGGGCCTGGATGGGGGTAGGCGTCGTGTAGCCGGCGGTGGTGACCGCGGTTAGAACCTTATCGCTCAGGCCGAGTTCGGCAAAAGACATCGATGGCTGCGCTTCTCAAGGGTCGGTGACACGTGGCGGGATGACCGATCGACCGCAACGGTGGCGCGACTTTGCTGGGTTGCGCGCCTTCGGACGCCCGTGCAATGCAGAAAAAACAGGGCAAAGTCAACATTCTAGCGAGCTTGATGAAGAATGGCTGCGATGCAGACAACGATTCCAGAACCACTCGTCCTGATTCCGGGACTGAATTGCACGCCTGCATTCTATGCTCCGCAATGGCCAGCCCTGGCGCCGGGGCGGCAGATCCTTGTCGCTGACAACACAACCGACGATACGATCGCCGCCATGGTCGAGCGTTTGCTGGCTACGGCGCCGGAGCGCTTTGCGCTGTGCGGATTGTCTATGGGCGGCTATGTCGCCTTCGAGGTGGTGCGTCGTGCGCCGGAGCGGGTGACGCGGCTCGCTTTGCTCGACACCACCGCCAAGCCGCCGACACCCGAAACCAATGCGCCACGCGAACAGATGATCGCGCTGGCGGAAAAGGGCGCCTTCGGCAATGTCGTGACAGTGCTCTGGCAGAAGCTGGTCGCGCCCGATCGGCTGACCGACGAGGCATTGCGGCTCAAGGTGAAAGCAATGGCCGAGGCCGTCGGGCCATCAGGTTTCATCCGCCAGCAGCGCGCCATCATGGGCAGGTCGGATGCCCGGCAGGTAGTGCGTACGATATCCGTCCCGACGCTGGTCGTGGTCGGCGCGGAGGACGCGATCACGCCGCCCGACGAGGCGCGCGAAATCGCCGGCGGAATCGGGACGAAGGCGCGTTATCTGGAAATACCGGGCTGCGGCCATCTCTCGACGCTGGAGGCGCCGGAGGTCGTCACGGCGGCTTTGCGCGACTGGCTCGCTTAGGGCTCAGCGCGGGACCACGCAGGGGTCGAGTTTCGTCTCATTGGCGCGCTTGGCGAGTGAGCCGGTGACCAGCGGGTCGATTGCCTGCCCCTTCGCCGCGGCCTGGGCGACCTCGCGCATCGCGTCACGATCGAGCTGTGCGGTGTGGTTCGAGACAAAATTGGCGGCGATGACGGAAAGGAAGGCGATCGCCGCGCCGGCCTTGGCGACATCGGCGACCATGGTGCCGCGCGTGTTGCGCAGGAAGGCGATGACGAGCTGCATCGCAGAACTCCGGAAAGCAAATGGCTGGGATCGCCGATAGACAGAGCATGCGGCAGCGGCTGTAAAAACTTGGTTAGCGAAGCGTCTCTGGCTCAGTTCGCCATCGCTAGGCGCGAATAAACGGCTTACGCTAGGACAGTCAGTGGTCGTCACCGTCAGAGGGGCGTCGGATGCTGAAACTGGGGGCACGGGGTGAGCCGGTCCGCTTGCTGCAGAACCAGCTCAACATGCTGCCGACGCGGCTGGTCAAGCTCGTCGTCGACGGCATCTTCGGCACGCGGACCCACAGCCGGGTACTGGAATTCCAGGGCAACAATCAGCTCGAGAAGGATGGCGTCGTCGGCCCGCTGACGGTGCAATTGCTCGAGAACCTGCTCAAGAACCTCAACAATATTTTGCCGGTTCCGCCGCCCGTGCCGGTTCCCAAGAAGCCGTCGGCGGTGAGGCTGGTCACCGACGAGATCCTAGGTTCCTTTCCATCGGCGAACGGCCTCATCACGCAGGTCATCCCGCCGATCGCCGTGATCCAGACCGCGACCTACAAGCAGGGAGCGGGCGGCCCGCCGCTCGACTTCCAGATCATGCCGCTGACGACCGGGCGGCTCGCGATCTTCGCCGCCCGCAACAAGGACGGGATCGAGCGCGCGGTGATCCTGCTGCTGCCGGCGCAGGTCAAGCCTGATCGCCTGCTGATCTGCATCAGCCACGGCTTCGGCGGGCAGGGGCCGAAGACGCGGGCCAGGCTCGCGGCGCTGAACTGGACCAATCCGCTGTCGAAGCCGCTGATCGACTATGTGCTGCTGAATCATGTCGTCAATCGCTGGGGCGCCCAGACGCTTGCGGCCCAGAAGCGCAATCTCGGCTACATGCAGATCGTCCGCTCCGGCGCGGCCGGCGGCGAGCTCGGGCCCTTCGCCAGGGACGCTGCCTTCCTGCGGCAGGTGCTGACCGAGATGAGCGACCTGACTAACGGCGCCTTCTCGTTCGACACTCTGGAGACAATGACCTTTTCGAGCGGCATCAGCGATCACAACCTGTTCGTCTCACATGCCGAGAAGCAGTTCGACATTGCCGCCAGCTACGCCATCGATCCCGTACCGCAGACTCGGCCGGCCAATTCCAAGGGCAAGAAGCGGCTGTTTCGCAGCGGCGTGACCTCGCAGGGGCCGCCGCTGCCCGGCTCGGATTTCCTGCCGGTCGGTCGCTGGCGCAATGAATGGGCGAATTTTCGCCTGAAGACCGACGGCGAGTACGACTACATGCACAATTGGACGATGCCGTTCTACTGCCTCTATCTGGGCATCCAGACATCGTGACGAAAAACGCGCTGCGCCGTCAGCGCTTGCCTTCCAGCCTGCCACGATGCTCGCGGAACAGTGCACGCAAGGCGTCGAGCGCGGCCAGTACAGCTGGCCGCTGCCTGCTGCTCTCGTGCGAGACCAGGAAGATCTCGTCGGCGGTCGCCTCGGGCGGTTCCTCCAGCCGGATCAGCCCCGCATCGCCATCCGCCAGGAAGCAGGGCGCCATCGAGACCGCACCGGATGAGCGGATGCTCTCATAGCGCGCGGCCGAATCGCCGACGCGCGCGGCGATCGGTCGTCCGGCGGCCCAGGCGAGGATGTGCTGCTCGATGCGTGAGGAGACGTCCCGGCTGACCGAGATCACCGGTGCGGTCGAAGGATCGACATCGCGGTGGACGTAGAAGGCCTGCGCCAGCCTGCCGACCTTCTGGCCGAAATAGCCGGCGTCACCTGGCGGTTTGCGCATGCGGATCGCGATCTCGGCCTCGCCGCGTGCCAGATCGAGCCGCTCGCGGGTACTGATGATGACGATCTCGATGCCGCCCGCGGCTGCCGAGAGCCGGGCGGCGTGCTGGGTCAGGAACAGGCTGATCGAGGTCGTCGCCGTGATGCGGACGGGAGCGTCGTCGCGGGCGCGGGCGGCGTTCGCTCGTGTCGCGAAGCGCGCGACGGCCTCGGCCGCCGCTGCCGCATCCTCGGCGAGCGATAGGCCGATCTGCGTCGGGATCAGACGGTTGGCGCCGCGCTTGAACAGGGGCAGGCCGAGACGCGCCTCGAACGCTTTCAGGCGCCGCGCAACCGTCGTCTCGCTCAGTCCGAGCGCAGACGCTGCCAGAGCGAGGCCGCCCGTGGCGGCGATGGCGTGGAAGATTTCAAGATCGGCCCAGAGCGAGGTCTGGGCCGAGGCCTGGGCATCGCGTCGAGATGGAGAGGCAGGAGGCTCGCCCATTCGCTCAAGGGCCGGAAGGAGGGCGCGGACTCGTGGCCATGGGTGGGATCATGGTCGGCATCGTGCGGGTCGGTCGACATGCGCGCAAAGTGCGCGCATGTCGGTTGCAAGACAGCCCGGCAGGCTTGCCGGGGAGCCCGGCGCTCGAGCCGGCCAGGCTTCGCCTCACAGGTCGATCAACTCGCCGGCGAAGGCGGCCCGCTCCTGGATGAAGAGGAAACGCGCCTCGGGCTTGTTGCCCATCAGCCGCTCGACCGTGTCCGAGGTCTCTTCCTTCGCCTCGTGGTCGACCATGACCTTGAGCAGGGAGCGCTTGCTCGGGTCCATCGTGGTCTCCTTGAGCTCGGCCGGCATCATCTCGCCCAGGCCCTTGAAGCGGCCGATCTCCGGCTTCTTACCCTTGAAGACAGTCTCGATCAACTCGTCCTTATGGGCCTCGTCCCGGGCATAGACGGACTTGGTGCCATGACGAAGCCGATAGAGCGGCGGCACGGACAGATAGAGATGGCCCTTCTCGATCAGGCGCGGCATCTGGCGCCAGAAGAACGTGACCAGCAGCGAGGCGATATGGGCGCCGTCGACGTCGGCGTCGGTCATCACGATGACCTTCTCGTAACGCAGGTCGTCTTCGCGGAACTGGCTGCCGATGCCGCAGCCCAGCGCCAGGATCAGGTCGGCGAGCTGCTGGTTGGCGTTGAGCTTCTCGCGCGTCGCATTGGCCACGTTGAGGATCTTGCCGCGCAGGGGCAGGATCGCCTGATTGGCGCGATTGCGCGCCTGCTTGGCCGAGCCGCCGGCGGAATCGCCCTCGACGATGAACAGCTCGGAGCCTGCCGCGCCGGCATTGCTGCAATCGGCGAGCTTGCCGGGCAATCTCAGCTTGCGTGTCGCGGTCTTGCGCGAGACCTCCTTCTCGAGGCGGCGGCGCTGGCGCTCCTCGGCCCGGTCGACCGACCAGTCGAGCAGCCTCAGCGCCTGTTGCGGCGAGGCGGCGAGCCAATGGTCGAAAGCATCGCGGATCGCGTTCTCGACGATGCGGGCCGCTTCAAGCGTCGCCAGCTTGTCCTTGGTCTGGCCCTGAAATTCCGGCTCGCGGATGAAGACCGAGAGCATGGCGGCGCAGGTCGCCATCACGTCGTCGGCGGTGACCTGTGCCATGCGCTTTGACTGGCCGATGCGTTCGGCATGGTCGCGCAGGCCGCGCAGCAGCGCGATGCGCAGGCCGGATTCATGCGTGCCGCCCTCCGGCGTCGGGATGGTGTTGCAGTAGGAAGAGGAGAAGCCGTCCTCACCGGTCGCGAGCCATGCCACCGCCCATTCGAGCGAGCCGTGGCCGCCTTCCTTGGTGATCTTGCCCGAGAAGATCGGCTCGGCGACGAGGTCCTTGCCCTCGATTTCGCGGGCGAGATAGTCGCGCAAGCCGCCTGGGAACTTGAACACCGCCTCGGCCGCGACATCGCCTTCCGGCTGCAAGCGCGACGGCGCGCAGCGCCAGCGGATCTCGACGCCGCCGAACAGATAGGCCTTGGAGCGGGCCATGCGGAACAGCCGCGCCGGGACGAAATGCGCGCCTTCGCCGAAGATCTGAGCGTCCGGATGGAAGCGAACGCGGGTGCCGCGGCGGTTCGGCGCCCGGCCGACGGTCTCCAGCGGCCCCAGCGGGATGCCGCGCGAGAAGCTCTGGCGATAGAGCATCTGGCCGCGCGCCACCTCCACCTCGACCAGATCGGAGAGCGCATTGACGACGGATACGCCGACGCCGTGGAGACCGCCCGAGGTCTCGTAGACCTTGGAGTCGAACTTTCCGCCGGCGTGCAGGATCGTCATGATGACTTCGAGCGCCGACTTGTCCGGAAATTTCGGATGCGGGTCGATCGGCATGCCGCGGCCATTGTCGGTGACCGCGAGCGAGCCGTCGGCGAAGAGCTCGACATCGATGAAGCTGGCATGGCCGGCGACCGCCTCGTCCATGGCATTGTCGATCACCTCGGCGAAGAGGTGATGCAGCGCCCGCTCATCGGTGCCGCCGATATACATGCCCGGCCGGCGCCGCACCGGCTCCAGACCCTCGAGCACCTCGATCGCGGACGCGTCGTAGCCGGCCTCGGAGGGCGTGCCGCTGCGCGGGGGCGGAGCAGGGCGCGCGGCCGGCTTCGGCGCAGGGGCGGGCGCACGCGATTCCTCGCGCATCTCCTTGCCGCCATCTTCGCCGAAGAGATCGTCCGTCATCGTCACCGCACTCGCTGATTCGCTCAGATCGCAGGATAGCGCATCGGCCTGCCCACCGCCTGCCGGAGCCCCTATAACCCGCCGCTCTCCCGCAATAAACCGATCGGATCGCCGCCGAAAGTCAGGATCAGCGAGACCGTCGCCGAACCGTCATTCAAGGATGACACGGTCGGCCATGGAACCTTGGCCGGCACTTGTCGGTTCAGCAGCCATTAAGGGCCCCGGCTTCATCATCATGATGCAAATCGGGACTGGCTCCGACAGCACATTCGGCTAAGCTGGCCAGAGGGGGGAAGGTCTCGTGGCGTCGCGTTCCGCTGTACCCAAGATCCGTATTGCCGGTCTCGAGCGGGCCGCGCGTTTTGCCGGCGAGGCCTTCGCTTACGAGGAACTCTCCAGCGTAGAGACGCGGCACGATGCCGAGAGCGCGCAGCTGCGACGGCTCTGGTGGGGCGCCGCCATCGTCGCGCTGATCGGTCTGGCGATCGTCGCGCTGCGCTGAGCGTATTTCAGGCAGGCACCTTCAAGCCGTCATAGAAGCTGATATGGGCGAGGGCGGCCTCACTCCATAACTTGGCGAGATCGACGCCGATCGCCTCCGCCTTGCGGACCTGGGCGGCGAGGATCGCCTCGGCGAAGCGCTCGGGCGTGGCGTCTGTCGGGCAGAGCACCGTCGCCGGATTGTCGATCTTCGCCTTCAGCGCGGGCGCAAGCGCGAACTCGTCCTGCCGCTCCGGTTCGGTCGAGACCAGCGGGATCGCGAGTTGGCTGACCGCCTGGAAGCTGCCGCGCCGCGTGCTGATCCCGTCGGTGAAAGGCAGCAGGAAGACATCGGCGGCCGAGAGCGTCGCCATCAGCTCGCTTTCGTCGTCGATCCGGCCGCGGAAATCGAGCCAGTCGGAGACGCCGAGCTCGCTCGCGAGCGCAAGGAAGGCTTCGCGATCTCCAGGTTTGTCCCAGAGGAAATCGCCGCAGATCAGCAGGCGCGCCTTGACGCCGCGCTGGTGCAGCGCCTGCGTCGTGCGCAGCAGGACATCGGGCCGCTTGCTGGCATAGAGCACGCCGAAATAGCCGATCACGACATCGGCTTCGCTTGCGCCGCTGCCGCGCAGTTTCACCCGTTCCGCCGCGACCCGCTCGGGATCGATCCGGGCCGGCATGATGTTGGGGCCGATCGGGATGACCGGCGCCGCCTGCTTCTTCGCCGCGCCGACCAATGGCGTCGTCAGGAAGCCCTCGCGCTGCTGCGGCGAGACGAGGACGAAGCCGTCGCAGGCGAGGATGTCCGGTACCATCGAGAGATAGCGCAGGCGATTGAGCGAGGCCCATTCGTGCAGGGTGATGGCGATGCGGCCCGTGCGGGTCATCAACCGCGCCGCCATCAGCGCCGAGCCCGGCACGACGCTGTTGCCCCAGCCCTCAATCGGCATCTGGAAATGCACGACACGGTCGCGGCGCAGTTCCTCGGCGATGGCGCCGATGAAGGCGGCCGGACGTCCCGGCTCGATCGTCCGGATCCCAACGAGGCCCGGGCGCAGCGCATTGACGGCGCCGGCGAGCCGATAGGCGTAGTCCATCACCGCGCAGGTGACGGGCTTGGCCGAGCCGAAGATGACGACGGAGGGGGCGGGGGCAGCGGGCATCGGCGGCAATCTACAGCATGGGCGGGTGGCCCACCTTCGCACCGCTTTGCTAAGCTTCGGTTGAGCGCCGCCCCCAGCACAAGGGATTGCGCGGCGCCGCCTGGATCAGGACACCGGCCTGAACCAGGTCCCGTTCGCGACCGCGGCGAGCATGATGCACCCGAAGCAGAGAAGAGCCGCCGCCAGCGCCGCAAAGAGCCCGGTGAGCCCTCCGCCGGACGCGAGTGCCAGCGAGCCGATCCCCAATGCGATGGTCATGCGGACACCGCCCGCGATCAACGGCCAACGCAACTGGCCGGCACCCTGCGAGGCGAAATAGAGCGACAGGCCGAGGCCGAAGAAACCATAGGCGGGCCCGACGATCCGCAGATAGAGGCTTCCGGTCGCGATCGCGGCAGGATCGGTCGTGAAAAGCCCGATCCAGGCCGCCGGCCATGCCGCGGCGGCCAGCCCGATCGCTTCCGTCAGCGCAAAGGCGATGGCTCCGCCCGTCAGTGCGATCCGCAGCGCGCGGTCCTGGCGGCCCGCGCCGATATTGGTGCCGACCAGCGCGACGAGCGGGGCGCCGAGCCCGAAGACGAGCGGGATCAGCAGGTATTCGAGCCGTGCGCCTGTCCCGAAACCGGCGACGGCGCCGACACCGGCCGCACCCGCGACCAGAGCTGTGGCGGTCGCGATCGTCAGATTGGTCATCAGCGACGTCACCGAGCCTACGGCGCCGACGCGCAGGATCGACCAGAACAACGGCCAGCGCAGCGGCACCCAGCGGAAATGCGCGAGGTTCCTGCCAGAGAGCACGTACCAGGCCAGTGCGGCCGCTCCGCCCGCATAGAACGGAACGAGCGCGGTGCCCGCTCCCGCGATGCCCAATGCGGGCACCGGCCCCCAGCCGAAGATCAGCAGTGGTGAAAGCGGGATCAGCAGGGCGACGCCGACGATGGTGACCAGCGCCGGGACAAGCATGTTCCCGGTACCGCGGATGACGCTCGCCAGGCCGTTCATCAGCCAGAGCAGCAGGTTTCCCGCGAAGACGACATCAGAATAGGCGAGGGCGGCATCAAGCTCGCCGGAGGTCGCGCCGAGTGCCCGATAGATCGGCCGCCCCCAGACCAGCATGACCGCCGAGAAGACCAGTCCGAGCAGCAGGTTGATCACGACAGCATGGAGCACGAGCGCGTCGGCTTCCTCGCGCTGGCCGGCGCCGAGGGCCCGGGCCACGGCCGAGGAGATGCCGCCTCCCATCGCGCCGGCGGAGATCATCTGCATCAGCATTGCCGCCGGGAAGACCAGAGCCATTCCCGCGAGCGCCTCGGTGCCGAGATGCGAGACCCACCATGTCTCGATCAGGCCCGTCGAGGCCTGGGCGAGCATGATCAGCATGTTGGGCCAAGCGAGACGCAGCAGTGTCGGGACGATCGGGTCGTTGAGCAAACGCAGCGTGCGCGCGCTGTGGATGGCGTTTCCGGGCGCCGCCTCGGTCGTGGTCACGAACGGCTCTCCGCCTCGTGCCGGACGCGCGCCGCTGCGATCAACGCCTGGCGCGCAAGACCGCGACTGCCCAGTGCCGGACCGGGCCTGATCTCGAAGATGGGGTCGGCGAGCGACTTGCCGCTGACGCTGTCGACGAGGATCGGCTCGGCGGCCAGGCCCGTCGTCCGATCGACGATGAGCATGCTTGGCCCCTCCGGCGCGAAATGCCGGTTCCCCCAGGCGAGCAGCGCCTGCACCACCTCGCGGAAGTCGCGGCCGCGTTCGGTCAGGACGTAATCGTACCGCCGCGGACGCTCGCTATAGGCGCGCTTTTCCATCAAGCCGCCGTCGACCAGTCCTGCCAGACGTCGCGCCAGCATGTTGGGCGCGATCCCCAAGCTGCGCTCGAACTCGTCGAAGCGGGTCAACCCTTGCAGGGCATCGCGCAGGATCAGGATGCTCCACCACTCGCCGACGCGGTCGAGGCCGCGGGCGATCGGGCAGGACATCGCGGCGAAGGGGGTCCGTTTCATGGGTCGTCTCGATTGACTTGCATTATGCAAGTTACAGATGCGACTTGCATGATGCAAGCTACCTTGAGCGGCGCCATGCGAAGAGCGCCGAACGCCCTGTTGGGAGGCCGGACGCTGGACATGAAAAAACCGGGGCGTTTCCGCCCCGGTTCGAAGGTGGACTGCGGATCGCCGCAGCCAGGAGGAAATCCTGTCCGGACCCGAAGCCCGGCCGGAAACCTGCTCAGTAGGAATAGTACATCGTGAACTCGACCGGGTGCGGCGTCATCTCGAAGCGCGCCACGTCCTGCATCTTGAGCTCGATATAGCTCTCGATGAAGTCGTCGGTGAAGACGCCGCCGGCCTTGAGGAAAGCGTTGTCCTTCTTGAGCGAATCCAGCGCCTCGCGCAGCGAGCCGCAGACGGTCGGGATCTTCTTCAGCTCGCGCGGCGGCAGGTCGTAGAGATCCTTGTCCATCGCAGGGCCGGGATCGATCTTGTTGAGGATGCCGTCGAGGCCGGCCATCGTCAGCGCGGCGAAGGCGAGATAGGGGTTCGCCATCGGATCGGGGAAGCGGACCTCGACGCGCTTGGCCTTCGGCGAGGTCGTCCACGGGATACGGCAGGAGGCCGAGCGGTTGCGCGCCGAATAGGCGAGCAGCACCGGCGCCTCATAGCCCGGGACCAGGCGCTTGTAGGAGTTGGTCGACGGGTTGGTGAAGGCGTTCAGCGCCTTGGCATGCTTGATGACGCCCCCGATGAACCACAGGCACTCCTGCGACAGGTCGGCGTACTTGTTGCCCGCGAAGAGCGGCTTGCCACCCTTCCAGATCGACAGGTGGACGTGCATGCCCGAGCCGTTGTCGCCATAGACCGGCTTGGGCATGAAGGTCGCGGTCTTGCCGTAGCTCTGGGCGACATTATGGATGGCGTACTTATAGACCTGCATCTGGTCCGCCATATGCGTCAGCGTGTCGAACTTCATGCCGAGTTCGTGCTGGGCCGAGGCGACCTCGTGGTGGTGCTTCTCGACCTTGACGCCCATCGCCGCCATGGCCGCGAGCATCTCGCCGCGCATGTCCTGCGCCGAATCCTGCGGCGGAACCGGGAAGTAGCCGCCCTTGATCGCGATGCGGTGGCCGAGATTGCCGCCTTCGTACTCGGTCTGGCCGTTGATCGGCAGCTCGACGCTGTCGAGCTTGAAGCCGGTGTTGTACGGGTCGGCCGAGAACTTGACGTCGTCGAAGACGAAGAATTCGGCTTCGGGGCCGACATAGACGGTATCGCCGATGCCGGTCGACTTGAGGTACGCCTCGGCCTTCTTGGCCATGCCGCGCGGGTCGCGGCTGTAGGGTTCGCCGGTGGCCGGCTCGAGCACGTCGCAGTTGATGACCATGGTCGAGGCCGAGAAGAACGGGTCGATGCAGGCCGTCGTCGGGTCGGGCATCAGCAGCATGTCGGACTCGTTGATCGCCTTCCAGCCGGCGATCGAGGAGCCGTCGAACATCGTGCCCTCGGCGAAAATCTCCTCGTCGATCATCGAGACGTCGAAGGTGACGTGCTGCCACTTGCCGCGCGGATCGGTGAAGCGGAAGTCGACGTATTTGACGTCATTGTCCTTGATCGCCTTCAGGACCTCTTTGGCGTTCTTCATCTCACGACTTCCTTTGTCGACTGCTAGGGTCTCACGACAGACGCTGCCCGCGGGGCTCCGCCGGCGCACGCATTCCTTCGGGGATGGGACAAATCCTCAGATCGCGTCCGCGCCGGACTCGCCGGTGCGGATGCGGATCGCCCCCTCCACGCTCGATACAAAAATCTTGCCATCGCCGATGCGGCCGGTCTGGGCCGCCTTCTTGATCGCCTCGATCGCCCGCTCGACCATGTCGTCGGCCAGCACGATCTCGATCTTCACCTTCGGCAGGAAGTCGACCACATATTCGGCGCCGCGATAGAGCTCAGTATGACCCTTCTGGCGGCCGAAACCCTTCGCCTCGAGCACCGTGATGCCCTGGAGGCCGACCTCCTGCAGCGCCTCCTTCACCTCGTCGAGCTTGAAGGGCTTGATGATCGCTTCGATCTTCTTCATGCGCCGACCGACCTCCTTGGCGTGACCTTCGGCCACTGTACGCAGCCTTTTTCCGTTCTGACCATGGCGGCCGGTCCGGATCAACCTCGGCGCGTCCAGCAAACTCCGCCTCCGCTGCTCATAGCATCGGCGCAGTCTGGCCGCCATGACGCCCCCCAGGGCAAACCGCCTGTTGAAGAGGCGAAAAACCGTCTAAAAAATATGCAGATGCTTATCTTGAGTGCAAACAAGGAAATTGCCTGCATCCTTGCCTCGGCGCCTGTGCCGGCAGACAATCCTCGGATGACGATGGCTGCCGATCTCTCGCCCCTCGCGTTGCTCAGCGTCGCCGAGATGGCGGCGGCGGACGCGGCGACGATTGCGACCGGTACGCGGGGCGTCGTCCTGATGGAAAGGGCGGGCAAGGCTGTCGCCGACGCGGTGACGCGGCGCATCCGCCCCGGTCAGAGCGTCCTCGTGCTGTGTGGCCCTGGCAACAATGGCGGCGATGGTTTCGTCGCGGCCCGGCTGCTGGCCGAGCGCGGCTGCCGGGTCACGCTGGCGCTCGCCGCCGACCCCACCGCCTTGACAGGCGATGCGGCGCTGGCGGCGCAGGGCTGGACAGGCCCTGTCGCGGCGGTCGATGGAATCGATCCGGCCCGGCATGACCTCGTGATCGACGCCCTGTTCGGCGCCGGGCTCAGCCGTGCGATCTCCGGCGAGCTCGCGGCGCTTGTCGAGCAGGTCAACGCCGCAGGCAAACCCGTCGTTTGCGTCGACGTGCCGAGCGGTGTCGACGGCGATACCGGGCTCGCGGACGGCCCCGTCATCCGCGCTGCCGAGACCGTGACCTTTTTCCGGCTGAAACCCGGCCATCTGCTCCAACCGGGTCGATCGCTCTGCGGTGTCGTCACCCTGGCCGATATCGGCATGCGACCCGAAACCATCTTCACGCCGGGCAGGATCACGCCATCGACCTTCCGCAATGCGCCAGGCCTCTGGCGCACGCGATGGCCGGACCATGACCCCGGCGTCCACAAATATGCCCGCGGTGCTGTTGCAGTCGCTGCGGGCGGATTGTCCGGTGTCGGGGCGCCGCGGCTTGGTGCTCGTGCGGCGCTGCGCGTCGGCGCAGGGCTCGCGACGATCATCTGCCGGCCGGAGGCGCTGGCGGCGCATGCCGCGCGCGGCCCCGATGCCTTGATGCAACGCGCGGCGGCCGACTCCGCAGCCTTCGAGGCGATGCTATCAGGAGGCAAGGTCGACGCGCTGCTGATCGGGCCGGCTCTCGGCCTCGACGATGAAGCGCGATCCTGGGTGGCGGCAGCCTTGCGCGGCGGCCATCCCTGCGTCTTCGATGCCGATGCGCTGACTCACATCGGCGCGCAGCGGCCGGCCTTCCCCGATCTGCTGCAGCAGCGCCCAGGGCCGGCAGTGCTGACGCCGCATGAGGGCGAGTTCAAGCGCCTCGTCGCCGATGCCGCTGGCTTCGAGCCCGAACGCGGCAAGCTCGAGCGGGCGCGTCGCGCTGCCGGGCTGATGGGAGCAGTCGTTGTCCTCAAGGGGCCGGATACGGTCATCGCCGCGCCCGATGGGCGCGCCGCGATCAACAACACCGGTTCTTCCGCCCTGGCGACCGCCGGCTCAGGTGACGTCCTCGGCGGAATCGTTGCCGGCCTGCTGGCGCAAAAGATGCCGGCGTTCGAGGCGGCCTGCGCCGCCGTATGGCTGCATGGGCGGGCTGGCGAGACGAGCGGCATGGGCTTGATCGCCGACGACCTGCCTGAGGCGCTCCCTGGCGTGCTGGCAGAGGTCGAGGACTGAAGTGCTCGGCAAACAAAAGGCCCGCCCCTTTCAGGGCGGGCCTCCAGTGAGCGTTGCCAGCGCGTGCTTAGCGAGCGGCGTAGGTCACGGCCGGAGCGGACGTCAGTTGCTCCTTGGTCATCGTGATCTTGCCGTGGTCGGGATACATCTCCGGGCCCTTTTTGGCTGCCGGCGGCGCGTTCATCGCCGTGCTGCCGCCAGTTCCGGTCCCGCCGGCCGGGGCGGGAGCCGGCGTAACCATTGGCTCCTCGCTCCACTGCACCTGCTCGAACGGGATGGCGACATCCTTGGTGCCGATGCCGAGGAAGCCGCCGACGCCGACCGTGACAAGCTCGATCTTGCCGGCCTTGTCGAACACGACCTCGGTGACGTCGCCGACCTTCTTGTTGTCGGGACCGTAGATGTCGACGCCCATCAGCTTCGACGCCCGCCATTTGCCCTGGCCGGCGAGGTTGTTCTCGGGAGCCTTTGCGGTTTCGGCCGCCGGCGCCGGAGTGGCCGGCGCGCTCGTCGCGGGCGCGGTCGGCTGCGGGCTCGGCGGCTGGTTCGAGGGCGCGCTGGTCTGCGCAACTGCAGCGGTGGCAAGCATGACGCCGCCGATAGCCGTCAATGCAACGTGACGCTTGTACATCGTATTTCCTCCTATCATGTCCGCATGTGCGGAATGATCGAACAACGCGGAAAAGCCGTTTTGGTTCGCGTATGGGGAGCATGCGCCTGTCGTTTGACGGAGGCGGAACCCCGCGACGCCTGTCGGCTTAGCGCTTCGGTAAGGCCTGTGCGCTTTGCTGACGGCCCGCCGCGTGGCTCGGAGCCTGACAGGATGCGCAGGAATTTCACGCTTTTGAGCCTCGCTGCCCTCGGTATGATCGCGACGACACTGCCCGCCGCGGCCTTCTGGGAGCGCTCGCAATGGCGCGTCTGCTCCGAGGGGACGACGGCAGCCGACTACCAGCGCTGGCGCTGTTGGGAGCTCGACGCCTATGGCGGAGCGATCGCGCCGTCGGGAGGCCAGTCCTTCGGTGGAAGGGCGCTGCGGCAACCGCGGGGGAAGCTGCCGGGCGGCATCGTCGAACGTCTGGGCTAAAGACGGCAGGGCCGGCGGCTTTGCCGATCCAAATAACGACGTCGGGCGCTTAACCTGGCCTCATGCCGGCGGCATGCTCCGGAGGATTCCACTGGGGACTCCACATCAAGCATCACCTGCACTGGCTTTCTGAAATGCTGGAGTAGGCCGCGTGAAGCAGCGGTTCAGTCGCGACCGATGCCGGGGAATCGCGCTTCCCGACCAGCAAAATGCTTTCCAAAACACAGATTGGGAAGCAATCTGGAAAACGCTACTTATAAAAAATCAAGCCAAACTATTGATTTTGTTGGTGAGCGGGGAGGGGATCGAACCCTCGACCACATGATTAAAAGTCACGTGCTCTACCACTGAGCTACCCGCCCTCACCGGCTCGCTTCCAGTTCGCTCGATCAGCGAAACGATCATGCAGCGCACCAATTCAGTCTGCTCCGGTGCGCTGACATAGGCAGGTGGCGCGCGCCGGTCAACATTGTTCCGGCGGACGCATCGTGGCAGAAGCCCTGCCGATGGCGAACGAGCGTGCAACCGGAGAAGCGTCGAGCGGCGCACCGCAAGACTGGCGCGGCTGGACAACGGCGTTCGCGCTTGCCGCCGCGACGCTGACGGCCTTCCTGCTCGGCTTCATCATCGTGCTCGATCCCTACGGTGCGCGCTTGCGGGCCGGCCAGCCCGCGCGGCCGCTGATGGATCTCAACCAGCGCTTCATGTACCCGCAGATCGTCAAGTCGGGAGCGTTCGATTCGGCCGTCCTCGGCACCTCGACGATGCGCCTGCTCGATCCACAGATTCTGTCGAAGGGATTGTCCGCCCGCTTCGCCAATCTCGGCATGAATGCCGCCACCCCCTGGGAGCAGAGCCAGATCGCCGGCCTGTTCGCGCGCAAGGTCATGGCTCCTAAGGTCGTGATCTGGGGTATCGACCAGACCTGGTGCGACGCCGATGCGACCGACGAGGCTCGCCGGTTGACGCCGCGGCCGTTCCCGCCCTGGCTCTATGACGACAGCGCTTGGTACAATTGGCCAAAGCAGCTCAATGTCACCACGCTCGAGATCGCGCTGCGCCTGGCTGCCTATCGGCTCGGCCTGCAGCCGGAGCGCCTGCGCGGCGACGGCTACGAGGTCTTCACGCCGCCCGAAGAGACGTACGATCTCGCTCGCGCGCGCTCCCATCTCTATCGCAGCCACGGCGGCAGAGCGCCTGATCTGGCGCCCCAGGCGCCTGGCGCCGCGGTGTCGGCCGCCGAACGCGCGAGCTGGCGCTTCCCGGCGCTTGCCTGGCTGGAGCAGGGCCTCGCCGCGTTTCCGGCGGCGACGCGGCGTCTGATCGTGCTGCCCCCGGTCCATGCCGGCGCGATGCCGCGCGAAGGCAGCCCGGCCTGGCAGCGCTTTGCTGCCTGCAAGGCGCAGATCGCGGCGATCGCGTCACGTCAAAAGGCCGTGGTCGCCGACTACACCCATCCGTCAGCGTTGACCCGCGAGGATGCCAACTACTGGGATCCGCTGCACTATCGGTTGCCGATCGCGCGCCGGCTCGAAGCCGATCTGATCACGCTGGGACAGGGGCAGCGAGCGCCGGACGACCCGGCCTTGATCGTGATCGGCGCTCCTCGTTAACGGCGCATCAACCAAGCGACTCTACCGTGGCGGCATGGTCATCCGCCGCGGTCTCCGCTCCGTTCTCGTCACGCTCGCGCTCTATCTCGTGTCGAGCGCCGTGGTCGGCTATTTCCTGTTCCACGCGCAGCACGGAGCGCGCGGGCTCGAGACGTCGGCCGGCCTGCGCGAGAAGCTCGGCGAGATGGAAGCGGAACTCGCTAGCCTGAACGGCGAACGGCAGGACTGGGAGAAGCGCCTGGGACTGATGCGCGACGAGGCCATCGATCGCGACCTGCTCGAGGAGAGGGCGCGTGCCGTGCTCGGGCGCATCCACCGCAACGACGTCGTCGTCATGGGGCGTTGACGCCTCCGCAGCGTCCTTGAGGCGAGGCCAGCGAACCGACGTTCCAGCCTGGAAAACAGCTCTACCGATCGGTTGCGAGGCACACGCCGAAAGCGGCGCCGAGCCAGCTTTCCCAGCGTCAATGGTCGCAAAAAGATCGATTAACCGATAATCGGTTAAATAACATTATCATAGAAATAGCAGATACTTAGCTTATGTTGCAGTGCGAGATGCCCGTCTCGCCAAGGTGTAGGGCTTACTCTACAACCAAAACAGTAGAGCTCGGGAGGACCGTTCATGGCCATTGCCGCACGGAAGACGAAAGCAGGGGCGCCTGCGAAGGCAGCCGCAAAGGCGCCAGCGAAGAGCGCTTCGAAAGGTGCGGCCAAGACGCTTTCGAACGTCCCGACCTTCAACAAGGACGAAGACCTCCACGCCTATCGCGAGATGCTGCTGATCCGCCGCTTCGAAGAGAAGGCGGGCCAGATGTACGGCATGGGCCTGATCGGCGGCTTCTGCCATCTCTATATCGGCCAGGAAGCGGTGGTCATCGGCATGCAGATGGCGTCGAAGGAGGGCGACCAGGTCATCACCGGCTATCGCGACCACGGCCACATGCTGGCTTGCGGTATGGAATCGCGTGGCGTGATGGCCGAGCTCACCGGCCGGCGAGGCGGCTATTCGCACGGCAAGGGCGGCTCGATGCACATGTTCAGCCGCGAGAAGAATTTCTACGGCGGCCACGGCATCGTCGGCGCCCAGGTTTCGCTCGGCGCCGGCCTCGGCTTCGCCAATTGGTACCGCCAGGACGGGCGCGTATCGATGGCCTATTTCGGCGACGGCGCCGCCAATCAGGGCCAGGTCTATGAGAGCTTCAACATGGCCGAGCTCTGGAAGCTGCCGGTCGTGTTCGTGATCGAGAACAACCGCTATGCCATGGGCACCTCGGTCAACCGTGCCTCGGCCCAGACCGACTTCTCCAAGCGCGGCGTCTCCTTCGGCATCCCGGGCGAGCAGGTCGACGGCATGGACGTCCGGGCCGTGCGCGAGGCGGCGAGCCGCGCCATCGAGCATGCCCGCTCCGGCAAGGGCCCCTACATCCTGGAAATGCAGACCTACCGCTATCGCGGCCACTCCATGTCCGATCCGGCGAAGTACCGCTCGAAGGACGAGGTCCAGCGCATGCGCGAGGAGCACGACCCGATCGAGCAGGTCCGCGCCCGCCTGACCCGCGAGCATAAGGTCGGCGAGGACGAGCTCAAGGCGATCGACGCCAAGGTCCGCGAGATCGTCAACGACGCGGCGGAGTTCGCGACGCATGACCCGGAGCCGGACGTCTCCGAGCTCTACACCGATATCCTGCTGGAGCCGGCGCAGGCCTGAAGGCCGCGCTCGATCCTCCCCGCCCTTTCAGCCCTCGCGGCCATCCCAGAAATCCGGGTGCGTAAATGCCGATCGACATTCTGATGCCCGCCCTGTCGCCGACCATGGAACAGGGCAAGCTCGCCAAGTGGCTGAAAGCCGAAGGCGACAAGATCAAGGCCGGTGACATCATCGCCGAGATCGAGACCGACAAGGCGACCATGGAGGTCGAGGCGGTCGACGAGGGCGTGCTCGCCAAGATCCTGATCGCCGACGGCACCGAGAACGTCGCGGTCAACACGCTGATCGGCCTGATCGCCGCCGACGGCGAGGACGTATCCGCCGCGGCCAGCGGCTCCGCCAAGGCGGCTCCCGCGCCGCAGGCCGCGGAGAAGCCGGCGGAGCCCGAAAAGGCCGCCGAGGCGCCCACCAGCCCGGCTCCTGCCGCAGCGGCGAGCGTTCCGGCTCAGGCGAAATCCTATGACGCCTCCTCCGAGTTCCCGGCCGGCGCAGAGATCGTCTCGATGACGGTGCGCGAGGCGCTTCGCGACGCCATGGCCGAGGAGATGCGTCGTGATGCCGACGTCTTCGTCATGGGCGAGGAGGTCGCCGAGTATCAGGGCGCCTACAAGGTCACGCAGGGCCTGCTGCAGGAGTTCGGCGCCCGCCGCGTCATCGACACCCCGATCACCGAGCACGGCTTTGCCGGCATCGGCGTCGGCGCGGCGCTGACCGGCCTGAAGCCGATCGTCGAATTCATGACCTTCAATTTCGCCATGCAGGCGATCGACCACATCATCAACTCGGCGGCCAAGACGCTCTACATGTCCGGCGGCCAGATGGGCTGCCCGATCGTCTTCCGCGGCCCCAACGGCGCCGCCGCCCGCGTCGGCGCGCAGCACAGCCACGACTATGCCGCCTGGTACTCGAACGTGCCCGGCCTCAAGGTAGTGATGCCCTACAGCGCTTCCGATGCGAAGGGCCTGCTGAAGAGCGCAATCCGCGATCCCAACCCGATCATCTTCCTCGAGAACGAAATCCTCTACGGCCGCTCCTTCGACGTGCCCAAGGGCGACGATTTCACGATCCCGATCGGCAAGGCCAAGGTCGTGCGCCCGGGCAGCGACGTCACCATCGTCTCCTTCGGCATCGGCATGACCTATGCGCTCGGCGCGGCCGAGGCGCTGGCCAAGGACGGCATCGAGGCCGAGGTCATCGATCTCAGAACCATCCGCCCGATGGACATCGAGACCGTCATCGCGTCGGTGCAGAAGACCAATCGCTGCGTCGCGGTCGAGGAGGGCTTCCCGCAATCGGGCGTCACTGCCGAGATCGGCATGAAGATCATGGAGGCGGCCTTCGACTATCTCGATGCACCCGTCGCGCGCGTCACGGGCAAGGACGTGCCGATGCCCTACGCCGCCAATCTCGAGAAGCTGGCGCTGCCGAATATCGGCGAGGTCGTCGCGGCGGCCAAGGCCGTCTGCTATCGGGCCTGACCATGCAGGTGACGATCGGAGCCATGCTGGTTTCGGTCGGCCTCGCGGCGATCGGGGGGCTGGCGAGCTATGCCTATGTCCAGCCCCGCAAACGGCTGGCGCCGCGCCCGCTGACACCGAGGGACCTCGCTACGACGCGGCTCTATCTGCACCGTGTCGACATATTCGCCTTCGTGCTCGCCGCCGCCGGCGTGCTGACGCTGATTCCGGAAAGCGTCCAGGCTTTCGCGCCCGAACTTATGGCCGGCAAGACGCTGGCCGGCACGGCGCTGGAGCATCTCGACTATATCGCCTTCGTTCTTGTCTCCGTCAGTTTCGGCATGGGCGTCATCCGCCGCATGCTGTTCATCGCATTGGAAAAAGCGAGCCTCCAGCCATGCCCGTGAACATCCTGATGCCCGCGCTCTCTCCGACGATGGAGAAGGGCAATCTCGCCAAGTGGCTGAAGAAGGAAGGTGACGCCATCAAGTCCGGCGACATCATCGCCGAGATCGAGACCGACAAGGCGACCATGGAGGTCGAGGCGGTCGACGAGGGCGTCCTCGCCAAGATCGTGGTGCCCGAAGGCACGGCCGACGTCGCCGTCAACGAGGTGATCGGCGTGATCGCCGGCGAAGGCGAGGATGCCAAGAGCGTCTCGGCGCCCGCCAAGGCCGATGCTCCGAAAGCAGAAGCTCCCAAGCAGGAGCCGGCAAAGGCCGAGGCGGCTGCACCGAAAGCGGAAGCCAAGCACGAATCGACACCGCAGGTCACCGCGGAATCCGGCTTGAACACCGGTGGCAAATCGGTCTCGGGTGATCGGCCCTTCGCCTCGCCGCTGGCACGCCGCCTCGCCAAGGAGGCCGGCATCGACCTTGGCAAGGTCCAGGGCTCGGGTCCGCATGGCCGTATCGTCGAGAAGGACATCGAGGCCGCCAAGCAGGGCGGGGCGGCCAAGACCGCGCCGGCTGCTGCCCCGGCAGGCGCTCCTGCCGCGCCAAAGCCCGCCGCCGCGCCGCTCGCGACCGGCCCCTCGGACGAGCAGACCAAGAAGCTGTTCGCGCCGGGCTCCTATGAGGAGATCCCGCATGACGGCATGCGCAAGACGATCGCGCGCCGCCTGACCGAGGCCAAACAGACCATCCCGCATTTCTACGTCACGCTGGATTGCGAGCTCGACGCGCTGCTCAAGCTGCGGGCCGAGCTCAATGCCGCAGCGCCGGAGAAGGACGGCAAGCCGGCCTACAAGCTCTCGGTCAACGACATGGTGATCAAGGCGCTGGCGCTGGCGCTCAAGGCCGTGCCGGACGCCAACGTCTCCTGGACCGATGGTGCCATGCTCAAGCACAAGCATGCCGATGTCGGCGTCGCCGTCTCGATCCCGGGCGGGCTGATCACTCCGATCATCCGCGACGCCTGCCACAAGACGCTGAGCCAGATCTCCAACGAGATGAAGGACATGGCGGCACGGGCGAAAGCGCGCAAGCTGAAGCCCGAGGAGTATCAGGGCGGCACCACGGCGGTCTCGAACCTCGGCATGTTCGGCGTCAAGGACTTCGCCGCGGTGGTGAATCCGCCGCATGCGACGATCCTGGCAGTCGGCGCCGGCGAGCAGCGGGTCATTGTCAAGGGCGGCCAGCCGGCCGTCGCGACGGTGATGTCGGTGACGCTCTCGACCGACCACCGCGCCGTGGACGGCGCGCTCGGCGCCGAGCTGCTCCAGGCCTTCAAAGGCTATATCGAGAAGCCGATGGCGATGCTGGTGTGAGCCGAGTGAACGCGGCCGGCAAGAAAAGGCATGGATTGTCGGCGCTGCTGTTCCTGATCGCGGCGGTTGCCGTCTGGGTGGCGGCGGAGGCGGTCGTGTTGGGCGGGGGGCCCGGTATTGCCTGGGCCTTTGTCCTCGGGGGCAAGCTAGGTTTAGGATTCGTTGTGTGGCTGGCAGTTTCGGATTCGTTCTCTAGAAGCTGGGGTGTTCCCGAGATCGCGCCGGTGATTTACTTCGTCATGGCGGCCTGCGCGTATGCGTTGCTGTGGTGGCTGAGAGTAAGCCTTCGCGACAGCGTGCCTTATGTCCTAGTCGGCCTGATGTATCTTGGTCGTAACGTCGCTAAAGCGGTCACATAAGGGCGGCACGTCATGCGTGGATTTGCGAGAGCAGTTCAGCGAGCAGGGTGGTGCAGCTTGCAGAGGGCGTCCGTCGGCGAGCCCTGCAACGGCTGCGGCACCTTTTCGGGAACATCACGATGACCCGCCAGGCCCGCATCCTCGCTTTCGGCGATTCCCTGACCTGGGGCCGGATCGCAAACCGGCCGGAGCGGCATGGCGACGATGTGCGCTGGCCGCGCGTGCTCGAGAAGGCGCTCGGCGGCTATGCCACGGTGATCGAGGAGGGGCTCAACGGCCGGCGGATCGCGGTCGAAGACCCCTTACGCCCCTATCGCTCCGGCATCTCGCTCCTGCCACTCTTCATCGAGTGCCATGCGCCGCTCGATCTCGTCATCCTGATGCTCGGCACCAATGACTGCCAGCGCCAGCACTCGCTGGCGCCCTACGACGTCGCCCGCTCGATGCGGATGCTGGCGCAGGTGGCGCAGCGCCCACCCGTCGAGCCCGGCATGCCGGTACCGGAGGTGCTGATCGTCGCGCCGCCGGTGGTGCGCATGCCGGATGACCCCGAGCATGAGGCCAATTTCTTCATGGAGGGCGCGCCCGAGAAGATGGCGCTGCTGGCGAGCTATTATCGCCGCATCGCCGACGAGATCGGCGTCAGCTTCTTCGACGCGGCTGCGGTCGCGACGGTGACCGGCGCGGACGGCATCCATCTCGACGCCGACAACACCCGCGCGATCGGGCTGGCGCTTGCCCCCGTGGTCGACGGCCTGCTCGGCCTGCCGCTGCCGGCGCGCGGGCCGGCGCTGCGGATTACTGGGCGCGTGGGATGATGGCGCGACAGGTTGTTTGCGCATGCGCTAACCCCTCCCCCCTGTGGGGAGGGGCAGGGGTGGGGGTCGTCCTGCAGCGCTGGTCCGTGGTGGGGGGCATTATGCCGTGGGTGCAAGCCAAGGATCGCGTCGCTGGCGAGGCAGCTAAGCGAAACGCTGCGACGCTACGGCGTAGCCAAACAGAACCCGAGAAGCGCCTCTGGATGCTTCTTCGCAAGCGCTTGCCGCAAGAAGGCCGGCATTTTCGCCGGCAGGCCGCGCTTGGATCTTATGTTGTCGATTTCGTCTGCTTCAGCGCCCGTCTCATTATCGAGGTGGACGGCGACCAGCACGGATCTGATACGGCGGTTCGCTATGACGCAAAGCGTTCCGCCTGGCTTGAAACCCAAGGATTCCGCTTCCTGCGCTTCACGAACCGCCAAGTGATGATCGACGCCGATATGGTGGTCGACACGATCTTTGCCGCCCTGACGAATAGCCCCGAACCCGGTCATACCACCCCCACCCCCAGCCCCTCCCCACAAGGGGGAGGGGAGGAGCGCTAGCCATGGCTGACTACGACATCATCATCATCGGCTCCGGCCCCGGCGGCTATGTCGCGGCGATCCGCGCGGCGCAACTCGGCTTCAAGACCGCCATCGTCGAACGCGAGCACCTCGCCGGCATCTGCTCGAACTGGGGCTGCATCCCGACCAAGGCGCTGCTGCGCTCGGCCGAGATCCTGCACTACGGCCAGCACGCCAAGGACTACGGGCTGACCCTGGAGGGCTCGTTCAAGGCCGATCTGGAGGCGGTGGTGAAGCGCTCGCGCGGCATCGCGGTCCGGATGAACAACGGCGTCCAGTTCCTGATGAAGAAGAACAAGGTCGACGTGATCTGGGGCGAGGCCAAGCTCACCAAGGCCAACACCATCGTGGTCGCGCCGACCAAGAAGCCGGCGATGCAGCCGCAGGGGCCAGTGCCGAAGGGCGCCAAGGGCGAGGGCACCTATACCGCCGACCACATCATCGTCGCGACCGGCGCCCGCCCGCGCGTGCTGCCCGGGCTGGAGCCGGACGGCAAGCTGATCTGGACCTATTTCGAGGCGCTGGTGCCGCCGACCATGCCGAAATCGCTGGTGGTGATGGGCTCGGGCGCGATCGGCATCGAGTTCGCCTCGTTCTACCGCACGCTCGGAGCCGAGGTGACGGTCGTCGAGGTGATGCCGCAGGTCGTCCCGGTCGAGGATGGCGAGATCGGTGCCTTCGCCCGCAAAGCCTTCGAGAAGCAGGGCATGAAGATCCTGACCTCGACCAAGGTCACCAAGGTCGAGAAGGGCGCGAACTCGGTTACCGCCCATGTCGAGGACGATAAGGGCAACAAGCAGACGATTACTGCCGAGCGGATGATCTCGGCCGTCGGCGTCGTCGCCAATGTCGAGAATCTCGGCCTGGAGGCGCTCGGCGTGAAGCTCGATCGCGGCGTGATCGCGATCGACGGGCTCTGCCGCACCAATGTGAAGGGCATCTATGCGATCGGCGACGTCGCCGGTCCGCCGATGCTGGCGCACAAGGCCGAGCACGAGGCGGTGATCTGCGTCGAGGCGATCAAGGGCCTGCACCCGCACCCGATGGACAAGGCGATGATCCCGGGCTGCACCTATTGCCACCCGCAGATCGCCAGCGTCGGCCTGACCGAGGCCAAGGCCAAGGACGCCGGGCACCAGCTCAAGGTCGGCCGCTTCAACTTCGTCGCCAACGGCAAGGCTGTGGCGCTGGGCGAGGATAGCGGCATGGTCAAGACGATCTTCGACGCCAAGACCGGCAAGCTGCTCGGCGCCCACATGGTCGGCGCGGAGGTCACCGAGCTGATCCAGGGCTTTGTCGTCGCGATGAACCTCGAGACCACCGAGGAAGAGCTGATGCACACCATCTTCCCGCATCCGACCCTGTCGGAAACGATGAAGGAGGCGGTGCTCGACGCCTACGGCAAGGTGCTGAACGCCTGAGCGTTCACATCCGCTTCACATAAGCTCGGCGATCCTCCCGTCATTGTTTCGGGAGGATCGCCATGGACCTTCGTGCCGTTCTCGTCGCCATCGCCATCGGCGCCGTCGCCGGCTGGCTCGCCAGCATCGTCATGGGCGGCGGCGGCCTGATCCGTTACATCATCACCGGCTTGATCGGCGCCTTCGTCGGCAGCTTCCTGCTGCAGTTCCTCGGCATCAGCCTCGGCATCGGCAATCCGCTGGTCTCGCAGATCGTCACCGCGACGATCGGCGCGATCGTGGTGGTCTTTTTGGCCCGGTTGATCGCCTGATCTCCCGGCGCTGGAATTCGCGCGCGGCCGAGGCCATATCCGGCCGATGACGCGCGCCCACAAATCCGCCAAACCCGATCGGATCGTTCCGGACGACAAGATCGAGATCCTGCCGCCCGGCACGAAGCTCGCGCTCGACTGGCGCCGGCTTCTGCCTCCAGTGGCGTTCGGTACCGGCGCGGGCTTCATCGCCAGCCTGGTCGTCGGCGGTGGCGGCTTCCTGCGCCATGCCGTGGTCGGCCTGCTCGGCATGCTGGTCGGGCAGGGCATCGTCCGCGTCACCGGCTGGCGCGCGAGCACCGGCTACCGCTTCCTCGATTCGATGGCGATGGCGGTGATCGGCGCGATCCTGGTGGTGCTGCTGGCCCGCTTCATTGCCTGACGGAACCGGCGCGGGGGTGGCGCGTTGCAGACTGCGGCCGGCTGGCCGGACTTGAGGGCAGGGGGATTGCCATGAACGACCAGATCTATGCCGCGCTCGGCACGCCGGGCTATGGCTTCTTCATGACGCTGCTGATCGGCGTCATCGCCGGCTGGATCGCCGAGCGCGTCACCTCGTCGGATCACGGCCTCTTCACCAACATGATTGTCGGCGTCGCCGGCTCCTTCGTCGGTAGCCGTATTGCCGAACTGCTGGAGATCCCGATCTTCGGCTTCTGGCGCACGCTCGTCGCTGCGATCGCCGGCGCCTGCCTGCTGATCGTGGTCTGGCGCGCGGTGCGCAACTGAGTCCCATGGCGCGCGGGTTGCTCGCGAGGCACTTCGGCATTAGCTAGACGGGAGTGGCCGCGCCCTGCTGCGCGGCGCCAGTAACGGACCCGTCCATGGCCGTCGTGCTCGACCTCCTCAACCGCGATCCGCGCCCCAACGCCGGCAACCCGAAATCCGAGGTGAAGCCGGAGCTGCGCCATCCGGAAAAGCAGAAGCGGCCGGAGAACCCGATCCTGCGCAAGCCGGACTGGATTCGCGTGAAGGCCCCGGGCTCGCCGAAATGGGCCGAAACCCAGAAGATTGTGAAGGCCGAAAAGCTCGTCACCGTCTGCGAGGAGGCGGGCTGCCCCAATATCGGCGAGTGCTGGGAGAAGAAGCACGCCACCTTCATGATCATGGGCGACACCTGCACGCGCGCCTGTGCCTTCTGCAACGTCAAGACCGGCGTGCCCGAAGCGCTCGATCATGACGAGCCGCGCAAGGTCGCCGACGCCGTCGCCAAGCTCGGCCTGGAACATGTCGTGATCACCTCGGTCGACCGCGACGATCTCCAGGATGGCGGCGCCGAGCATTTCGCCGGCGTCATCTGCGCCATCCGCGAAGCTTCGCCCGGCACGACGATCGAGATCCTGACGCCGGACTTCCTGCGCAAGCCCGGCGCGCTCGAGATCGTCGTCGCGGCCAAGCCCGACGTCTTCAACCACAATCTCGAGACGGTGCCCGGCAAGTACCTCAAAGTGCGCCCCGGTGCCCGCTATTTCCATTCGCTGCGCCTGCTGCAGCAGGTCAAGGAGCTCGACCCGACCATCTTCACCAAGTCCGGCATCATGGTCGGCCTCGGCGAGGAGCGGAACGAGGTCTTGCAGTTGATGGACGATCTGCGCTCGGCCGAGGTCGATTTCATCACCATCGGCCAATACCTGGCGCCGTCGCGCAAGCACCATGAGGTCGTGCGCTTCGTCACGCCGGACGAATTCAAGAGCTTCGAGACCATCGCCTATGTGAAGGGCTTCCTGATGGTGTCGTCGACGCCGCTCACGCGCTCTTCGCACCACGCCGGCGAGGATTTCGCCAAGCTGCGTGCGGCGCGCGCGGCCAAGCTCGGCAGCTGATCGGCCCAAGTCACATGCCGATGTTCAACAGCACCCGCCGGGTGAAGCATTCGCCCGGAGAGATGTTCGCGCTTGTGGCGGATGTCGAGAAATACCCGCAGTTCCTGCCGCTCTGCGAGGGGCTGACGGTCCGCCGGCGCACGCCGCGCGAGGGCGGCGGGGAGGTGCTGCTCGCCGACATGACGGTCGGCTACAAGGCGATCCGCGAGACCTTCACCAGTCGCGTCACGCTCGACCCCGGCAATCTCAAGATCGTGGTGGAATATGTCGACGGGCCGTTCCGCTATCTCGAGAACCGCTGGAGCTTCAAGCCGCTCGATACGGGCAGCGAGATCGGCTTCTTCATCTCCTACGAATTCGCCAGCCGCATGCTCGGCCTGCTGATGGGCGCGATGTTCGACAAGGCCTTCCGCAAATTCGCCGAGGCGTTCGAGAGGCGTGCCGACGCGATCTATGGCAGCAGCCCGGCGGCGCTCACCTAGTTTTAAGGGGGCTTGCACCATTGTTCCCCTCGTTTCGGCGGGGGAAGACATGGAAGCTCCAGTTGTGCAGGCGGACGTCGATGTCGGCGCGCGCCGAATGAGCGCGATGCTGCCGGTCTATATCGGTACAATCTTTCTCTCCGCCTTCCTGCTCTTCGGCATCCAGCCGATGTTCGCCAAGATGGTGCTGCCGAAGCTCGGCGGCTCACCGGCAGTCTGGTCGACGGCGATGGTCTTCTTCCAGGCGATTCTGCTCGCGGGCTACGCTTATGCGCACTGGCTTGTCAGCCGCTTCAGCGTGCGGCGCGCCGCGCTGATCCACATCGCCCTGATGATCGTGGTCGTAGCGACCTCGCTGCCGATCGGCATCGCCGCGGGCTTTGAGCGCCCGCCGCAACAAGGCGAATTCGCCTGGCTCCTGCTGCTCTTCGCCGCCTCGGTCGGGTTGCCCTTCTTTGCTGTCTCCGCAAACGGCCCGTTGCTGCAGGCCTGGTTCGCCCGGACGGGCCATGCCCATGCCCGCGATCCTTACTTCCTCTATGCTGCCTCCAACATCGGCAGCTTCCTCGCTTTGCTCGCCTATCCGTTCGCGGTCGAACCCGCCCTCAGACTGGCGACACAGGCTTCGGCCTGGGCCTGGGGTTTCGGTCTGCTACTCGCCGGCATCACGGCTTGCGCCGGATTGTGCGTCGGGTCGGTGGCGGGCACACGCGATACTGCCCCGCTCATGGCCGAGCCGATCCCTGCCGGCCGCAAGTTGCATTGGCTCTTCCTTGCCTTCGTGCCGTCTGGCCTGCTGGTCGCCGTAACGGCGCATATTTCGACCGATGTTGCGGCCGGCCCGCTGCTTTGGGTCGCCCCGCTCGCACTCTTCCTGCTGACCTTCGTCATCGTCTTCCAGCGTAAGCCGCTGCTGCGCCATGGCTGGATGCTGAACGTGCAGCTGCTGCTCGTCCTCTGCTACATGGCCTCGATGGTGTTCAACCTGCGCCTGGGCTGGGGCAGCGAACTCGTCCTCCATCTCTCCATTCTGTCCGTCACGGCGATGGTCGCGCATGGCGAGCTGGCGCGGCTGCGGCCGTCAGCGGCGGAGCTGACGAGCTTCTACCTCTGGATGTCGTTCGGCGGTGTGCTGGGCGGCGTGTTCGCCGCCTTGCTGGCGCCATTGCTGTTCAATTCCGTGGCCGAGTATCCGCTTCTGGTCGTGGCAGGCATGCTCTGCCGCCCGGGTTTCACCTCCGTCCGGCCGTCGCGGCGGCAAGGTGCCGCGCTCGCTTGCCTGGCCGTTGTCGCAATGACGGCGCTCATCGTCCGTGAAACCACCCGGACGGACATGGTTCGCTCCTTCTTCGGCGTGCACCGGATCAGCGAGATGCAGGCGGGCCGCTTCCGCGTACTCAGTCACGGCAGCACGATCCATGGTGCGCAACGCCTGCGTCAGGATGACGGTACGCCGGTGTCCGGGCGCCCGGAGCCGTTGACCTATTACTTCACCGGCGGTGGCATTGCCGATGGCATCGACTCCGTTCGCCAGGCGAGGGGAGGCACCCTTGGGGCCGTCGCCGCGATCGGCGTCGGGACGGGCTCGCTCGCCTGCCAGGCCCGCACCGGCGAGGATTGGCACTTCTACGAGATCGACCCGGCGGTGATCGGGATCGCGACCGATCCGGCCCGCTTCAGCTTCTTCAGCGCCTGTGCACCCAAGCCGACCTTCGTCATCGGCGATGCGCGGCTGACGCTCGGCGACGCCAGCAACGGCTCGCTCGACCTGATCGTCGTCGATGCGTTCTCGTCCGACGCGATCCCGGTCCATCTGCTCACCAGCGAGGCCCTGGCGCTCTATATGCGCAAGCTCAAGCCGGATGGAGCCGTGCTCCTGCACATCTCCAACCGGAACATGGAGCTTCAATCCGTGGTCAGGGCGACGGCGGCAGGGCAGGGGCTGACGACCTGGATCAACAGCCCGGTTCGGACCGAAGCCGATCTGCAAGCCATGAAAACCGCTCCGAGCGTCGCAGTGGTCACGCGACCGGGCGTCGATCCCGGCCCAGCGGTGATAACATGGAAGCAGCAGGTTGGCCCGGGAACGACCCGTCCCTGGAGCGACGACTATGCCGACATCGTCGGCGCAATCTGGCGGCAGCTTTCGCCGAAATAGGAGCAGCCGCCTATTCGATCGTCAGCGCGGCCTCGCGCAGCAGGTCGAGCGCCTCCAGCACGCTGAGGCGCCTGATCTCGTCGCGTCCCTTCGCGCCGAAGCGCTTCTCGCGATGCAGCGTCCGTGCCCCGTTGGTGCAGGCGAAGTGCACCAGCCCGACCGGCTTCGCTTCGCTGCCGCCATCAGGGCCGGCGATACCCGTGACGGAGACGGCGAGCCGCGATGACAGCCGCTCGCGGCCGCCTTCCGCCATGGCGCGCGCGACTGGCTCGCTGACCGCGCCATGCTGGCGGATCAATTCGGCCGGGACGCCAGCCAGAACCGTCTTCGCTTCGTTGGAATAGGTCACGAGGCCGCCGAGCACCATACTGGACGAGCCGGAGATCGCTGTCAGGGCGCCTGCAACCAGCCCGCCCGTGCAGGATTCGATCGTCGCGACGGTGATGCCCCGCTCCCGCGAGATGTTCAGCAGTTCGGCGGCAAGCGAGCGGATATCGAGATCGAACATGGTCTCACTCCGGTTCCGGCAGGCGGATGGTGGCGGTGGCGAGCGCGGCCAGGCCTTCCCCGCGCCCGGTGAAACCAAGACGCTCCGAGGTCGTCGCCTTGGTGCCGACTTGGTCGAGGCGCAGGCCGGCGATCTCGGCGATGCGGGCACGGATGGCATCGCGATGCGGGCCGACCTTCGGTCCCTCGCAGACGATGGTCAGGTCGAGATGATCGATCTGCCCGCCGCGCTGCCGGACACGGTTTGCGGCGAAGGCGAGGAAGCGATCAGAGGAGGCGCCGCGCCATTGCGGATCGCTCGGCGGGAAATGGCTGCCGATGTCGCCATCGGCCAAGGCGCCCAGCACGGCATCGGTGAGCGCATGCAGGGCGACGTCGCCGTCGGAATGGGCAGTGACACCGCGGCTATGCGGGATGCGGATGCCGCCGAGCCAGACATGGTCGCCCTCGGTGAAGGCGTGGACGTCATAGCCGGTGCCGATGCGGGTGACGAGCGGGCGGGCGAGGCGCTGCTCGGCCAGTTCGAAATCGCCGGGATAAGTCAGCTTCAGGTTCATCGAATCTCCGGCGAAGGTCGCTACCCGGTGGCCGGCCCATTCCATGATGGCGGAATCGTCGGTGAAGCCGGCGGCTCCAGCGGCATGGGCGGCTCGGTGCGCGGCCAGCAGCGGCTGGAAGGCGAAGGCTTGCGGTGTCTGCACCGACACGAGCTGCTCGCGCGGCAGGGTCTCTTCGATCTGGCCGGTGGCATCGACGCGCTTGACGGTGTCGGTGACC
This sequence comes from Allobosea sp. FBZP-16, assembly GCF_002831785.1. NCBI lineage: Bacteria > Pseudomonadati > Pseudomonadota > Alphaproteobacteria > Hyphomicrobiales > Alloboseaceae > Allobosea > Allobosea sp. FBZP-16. The sequence goes on from NZ_LNCQ01000022.1 coordinate 438,640, forward strand.
GCGAGTGCCGGAATGGCGGCGACACTCTCGGCACCGGCCGCCAAGGCCCGCTCGATCAGCGCTGGCGACACGAAAGGCCGCGCCGCATCGTGCACGAGAATGGTGCCGGTGAATCCCGACGCCGCGAGCGCCTCCAGCCCCGCGCGAACCGAATCCTGGCGGGTCTCGCCACCTTCGATCGGCGCGAGCAGCCGAGTGCGGGCGCTCTGCGGAAGCCGGCTGATCGCGTCGTCATAGCGGTCGTTGTCACCGGCCCCGGTCACCACCAGCACCGTGCCGAGGCGGCTTTCCGCCAGGAAGGGCGCGAGCGTGCGGCACAGGACCGGCACGCCACCCAGCTGCCGGTACTGCTTGGGAGAACCAGCTCCGGCGCGCAGGCCGCGCCCGGCGGCAACGATCAGGGCTGCGACGGCCGGTGTCATCGATCCTCTTGGGTCCGGATCACGGGGCTTCGCTGATAGGACGGCAAGGGCCTCGCGCCAAGCCATCAGCACGCTGAAGCAAGAGGCGAGGAGGATGAATTTCCGCGCATGTCGATATTGCATTGCAACATCGCGTGAAATTCTCTTGCGCGCCGCACCATTTGTCCAATAAATCGGCAGAATGGAAACTGCCTCAAATTCGGGCGAGCGCAAAGTGTCGATCGGCGGGCTGCTGCCGGTCTCGCGCGCCTTCCTCGCGCCAATGTCGGGCGTGACCGATCTGGCCATGCGCCGGATCGCCGCGCGCTTCGGCGCCGGGCTCGTAGTGTCTGAGATGGTCGCATCGGACGAGCTCGTCCGCGGCAGCGAAGAGGCAAGGCTGCGGGCCGAGGGCGCCGGCGTCACGCCGCATGTCGTCCAGCTTGCCGGTTGCGAGGCGCGCTGGCTTGCCGAAGCCGCGCAGGTCGCCGAGGCCTCGGGCGCGGATATCGTCGACATCAATATGGGCTGCCCGGCCAAGCGCGTCGTCGGCGGCTGGGCCGGCTCGGCGCTGATGCGCGATCTCGACCATGCCGTCGGCCTGGTCGAGGCCGTCGTCGCGGCGGTGAAGGTGCCGGTCACGGTCAAGATGCGGCTCGGCTGGGACGATGCCAGCCGCAACGCGCCGGAGCTGGCGCGCCGGGCCGTCGTTGCCGGCGCAGCTGCGATCACCGTTCATGGCCGCACGCGCCAGCAATTCTACAAAGGGCAGGCCGATTGGGCCGCGATCCGCCCGGTGCGCGCCGCAGGCACGTTTCCGCTCGTCGCCAATGGCGACATCGCGACGCTGTCGCAGGCGCGGTGCTGCCTGGAACGATCTGGCGCCGACTATGTCATGGTCGGCCGCGCCGCGATGGGCCGCCCCTGGCTGCCCGGCGCGATCGGCGCCGAACTCTCCGGCCGCGTCCCGCTGGAGATTTCGCTCGCCGCCAAGCACGACATCGCCCGCGAGCATTATGAGGACCTGCTGTCGCTGATGGGACGCGAATCAGGCGTCCGTCATGCGCGCAAGCATCTGGCCGCCTATGCCGACGAAGCGCTCGCCAGCGGGCTGGAGCCCGACGAGGGCGCCCGCCGCGAGCTGCTCACCACCACTGAACCCGCGCGGGCGATCGCTGCGCTCGGGCAATTGTTCTCAAGCGACCGCCTCGGCGCCGCCGCCTGATCACGAAAGTCCGCATATGACGATGGCGATGTTCAACGACGGTGTGGAGGGGCTGCACGATCCATTGTCCGACCTGCTCGAAATCCAGGCCCTGAACGTCCTGCCCATGCCCGTGCTGGTGATCGGGGAGCGGCATGGCATTCTTTACGCCAACACCGCTGCCGAAGATTTCTTCCAGGCCAGCGCACTTGTCCTGAAGCGCCAGCGCCTCGATGACCTCGTCGCCTTCGGCTCGCCGGTCCTGGGACTGGTCGAAGAGGTGCAGCGGCGCGGCGCCAGCGTCAGCGAGTATCGGCTCGAGCTCGCTTCGCCCCGGCTCGGCCTTGACCGGATCGTCGACGTCTTTGCCTCATTGCTGCCCAGCCAGCCCGATGCCGTGGTGCTTCTGCTGCAAGAACGAACAATTGCCGAAAAAATGGACAGGCAATTGACGCATAGAGGGGCAGCCCGCTCGATCACGGCGCTCGGCGCAATGCTTGCGCATGAGATCAAGAACCCGCTCTCCGGGATCCGCGGTGCGGCGCAGTTGCTCGAGGCTTCGGTCGGCGACGAGGATCGCCTGCTGACGCAGTTGATCTGCGATGAGGCCGATCGGATCGTGAAGCTGGTCGAGCGCGTCGAATTGTTCGGCGACGAGCGCCCGAGCGAGCGCGGGCCGGTCAACGTCCATGACGTGCTCGACCATGTGAAGCGGTTGGCGCAGTCGGGCTTCGCCCGCCACATCCGCTTCAGCGAGGCCTACGATCCGTCGCTCCCTCCGGTCGCCGGCAATCGCGACCAACTCGTCCAGGTGCTGCTCAACCTGGTCAAGAACGCGGCCGAGGCGATCGGCCAGGACGCTATCGACGGCGAGATCACGCTGACCACAGCCTATCGCCCGGGCATCCGCATGCAGGCGCCGGGCTCCGGTGCCCGGCTCGCTCTGCCGCTCGAGATCGGTGTGCGCGACAATGGGCCTGGCGTGCCGCCCGAACTGCACCAGCTCCTGTTCGATCCCTTCGTTACCACCAAGGCGCAGGGAAGTGGCCTTGGACTTGCACTCGTCGCCAAGGTGATCGGCGATCACGGCGGAATCGTCGAATGCGAATCCGTGCCGCGACGCACGACATTCCGCATTCGGTTGCCCCTGCACGAGGCCAAACCGTCTCAGGCCGGGTGAAAAGATGAGTAGGACACGGAAAAGCGCATGCCGACGGGTAACATTCTCATCGCCGACGACGACGCCGCGATCCGCACCGTCCTCAACCAGGCGCTCGCCCGCGCCGGCTACGAAGTCCGCACCACCGGCCAGGCGGCGACGCTCTGGACCTGGGCGGCGCAGGGCCTCGGCGATCTCATCATCACCGACGTGGTGATGCCGGACGGCAACGCCTTCGACCTTCTGCCGCGTATCAAGCGGGTTCGGCCCGAGCTGCCGATCATCGTGATGAGCGCGCAGAACACCTTCATGACCGCGATCAAGGCTTCCGAGCGCGGCGCCTACGAATACCTGCCCAAGCCCTTCGACCTGAAGGAGCTCGTCGCCATCGTCGGGCGGGCCCTGTCGCGGCCGCGCGGCGATGCCCCGCGCAACCATGCTGCCGAGCCGGAGGACATCCCGCTGGTCGGCCGCTCGCCGGCCATGCAGGACGTCTACCGCGCGTTGGCGCGGCTGATGCCGATCGATCTCACCGTGATGATCAACGGTGAATCGGGCACCGGCAAGGAGCTGGTCGCCCGCGCCCTGCACGACTACGGCAAGCGTCGCAATGGCCCCTTCGTCGCGATAAACATGGCGGCGATCCCTAAGGACCTGATCGAATCGGAGCTGTTCGGCCACGAGAAGGGCGCCTTCACCGGCGCTTTGACCCGCTCCTCCGGCCGCTTCGAGCAGGCCGAGGGCGGCACGCTCTTCCTCGACGAGATCGGCGACATGCCGATGGAGGCGCAGACGCGCCTGCTGCGCGTGCTTCAGCAAGGCGAATACACCACCGTCGGCGGCCGCACCCCGATCAAGACCAACGTCCGCATTGTTGCCGCGACCAACAAGGACCTGCGCATCTCGATCGCGCACGGACTGTTCCGCGAGGACCTGTTCTTCCGCCTCAATGTCGTGCCGATCCGCCTGCCGCCGCTGCGCGAGCGCGTCGAGGACATTCCGGATCTCGTCCGCCATTTCTTCGCGATGGTCGAGAAGGAGGGACTGCCCCGCAAGCAGATCGATTCGGAAGCGATGGACGTGCTGCGGCGCTATCGCTGGCCCGGCAATGTCCGCGAGCTGGAGAATCTGGTGCGGCGTCTGGCCGCGCTCTATCCGCAGGAGACGATCACGGCGCCGATCGTCGAAGCCGAGCTGCAGCCGGCGACCGGTGCTCCGATGCAAGCCGGGAGCAGCAGCAGCGCCCCGGAGCGTGCAGAGACCCTGTCCGGCTCGGTGGAGCGCCATCTCGGCCAGTATTTCGGCGGTTTCGGCGACCAGATCCCGCCGCCCGGCCTCTATCACCGCATCCTGCGTGAGATCGAGCCGCCCCTGATCGCCGCCGCCCTGGCGGCAACGCGCGGCAACCAAATTCGCGCCGCGGAGCTGCTAGGACTCAATCGCAACACTCTTCGCAAGAAGATCCGCGAGCTCGACATGCAGGTGGTACGCTCGCCGCGCTAGAGCCCGCTCCGATCAGCTTGCTCCGCTAGCTGATCGATAAAATGGCGTCGCCTTAAGTTGAGAGCCGGATATACCGAGCAGGTTGAATCGACCTGATCGGATCAGGTTTGCCCCGTCACTGTGGCTGCCTTGCATCTGTCATATTTTGACAACACCGTTGCGGCGGCGCATCAGTGCGCTGTGCGGTAGTTCCGATGACGGACCGCCGCTGCAATGGAGCTCCGATTCCGTCTTGACCACTTCGACCGGCGACATGCGCATGACGCCCCGGACCGACGACCCGCCACGCCGGGTCTCGGGCTGGCTCGGCGCGCTCGTCGTCGGGTTCGCGCTGGTCTCGGCGCTCACCACCTTCCTCGTGCTCTCTGGCGCGACGCCGGTCGCACCCGTCCACGAGGTTGTGGTCGGCGTCTTCATCATCAACGGCCTGCTGATCCTGCTCCTGCTGATCATCGTCGCCTTCGAGGCGGCGGTTCTGATCCGCGCCAGGCGCAAGGGCGTGGCCGCTGCCGGCCTGCATGTGCGGATCGTCAGCCTGTTCAGCATCGTCGCCGCCCTGCCGGCGATTCTCGTCGCGATCATCGCGACCGCGACGCTGGAGCGCGGTCTCGAACCCTGGTTCTCCGACCGGATGCGCGACGTGATCTTCAAATCCGTCGAGGTCGCCGACGCCTACACGACCGGCCAATGCCGTTCGCTCGGCCGCGAGATCAGGTTGCTCGCCGACGATCTCGGGCGGGCGAAAACCGCCTACGACGCTGATCGGCGCTGGTTCGAGACCTTTCTGACGGCGCGGGCCACGGCGCTCGGCCTGCCGGTGGTCTGGATCATGAAGCCGCCGGACACCGTCGTCGTCCGCGCCAATATCGACGTGCTGCGCGACCCTCACAAACCCAATGCCGACGCATTCGAAGATGCGCAGAGCTCGCCGGAGCCGATCTGCGTATTGCCGTCGGAGGGGCGGGTCTTCGGCGCGCTGATGAAGCTGCCGAGCTATGACGGCGCCTTCCTTTATGTCGCCCGCGAGGTCGATCCGCTCGCTGTCGAGTTCCCGGCCGTCGCCCGCGGCGCCGTGGTCGAATATCTCGGCATCGACGCGCGGCGGAAGGGCGTACAGGTTGCCTTTGCCTCTATGTACGTACTGATCTCGGTGATCCTGCTGCTCTCGGCGATCTGGCTCGGCCTCAATTTCGCCAATGGCCTCGTCGCCCCGATCCGGCGGATGATCCATGCGACCGACCAAGTCTCCAGCGGCAATTTCTACGTCCAGGTGCCGATACGACGAGCGGAGGGGGATCTCGCCCATCTCGGCGAAACCTTCAACAAGATGACCGCCGAACTGCGCCGCCAGCGCGACGGGCTGGTCACGGCAAGCGAAGTGATCGACCGACGAAGGCGCTTCACCGAGACGGTACTCTCCGGCGTCTCTTCGGGCGTGCTCGGCATCGACGAGGACGGGCACATCACCCTCAGCAACCGCTCGGCCGAGACCCTGCTCGGCTCCGGCGGCCGGCTGCTCGGCGAACCCGTCGCGCGCGTCGTTCCCGAGATCGCCGGCTTCGTCTCCGAGGCACTGAGCAATCGCCAGCGCCTGAGCTCCAGCCAGGCAGCGATCACCCGTGGCGGCCGCGAGCGCATGCTCAACATCCGCGCGACGCGCGAAGGCGAGGGGGCTGGTGCCGGGCTGGTCGTGACGCTCGACGACATTACCGATCTCGTCTCGGCGCAGCGCACAGCCGCCTGGGCCGACGTCGCCCGCCGCATCGCCCATGAGATCAAGAACCCGCTGACGCCGATCCAGCTCTCGGCCGAGCGCATCCGGCGCAAGTTCGGCCGCGTCATCGTCGACGACAAGGAGATCTTCGACCAGTGCACGGCGACGATCGTGCGCCAGGTCGAAGACATTCGCCGCATGGTCGACGAGTTCTCATCCTTCGCCCGCATGCCCAAGCCCTCGCCGGCACGGGACGACATCATCGAGACGGCAAGGCAGGTCACCTTCCTGATGCGGGTCGGCAATCCCGAGATCGACATCACCGACAACCTGCCGGAGGCGCCGGTCCTGGCCCATTTCGACCGGCGCCTGATCTCGCAAGCCCTGACCAACGTCATCAAGAACGCGACCGAGGCGATCCAGGCGGTGCCAGCCGAGGAGCGCGGCAAGGGCCGCATCGAGATCAGTTTCGAACGGACACAGGACGGGCGGATCGTCATCGACATCCTCGACAACGGCAAGGGCTTGCCGGCCGACCAGCGCCAGAAGCTGCTCGAGCCCTACATGACCACCCGCGACGGCGGTACCGGGCTCGGCCTCGCCATCGTCGGCAAGATCCTCGAGGATCATGGCGGCGGCATTGAGTTGCTTGACCGCCCCGACGGCGCCCGCGGTGCCCGGATCAGGCTCTGGTTCATCGAGACCGGACCGCCGCCGGCCGACGAAGACAGGCCAGAAGCACGCAATCACCCGGCGAATTCCGCCGCACGACAGGTAAACGGGACGAAGGCATGAGTGCTGACATTCTCGTCGTCGACGACGAGGTCGATATTCGCGAACTGGTGGCCGGCCTCCTGGAGGACGAGGGCTATCGGACGCGCAAGGCGGGCTCCGCCGACGAGGCGCTGGCCGCGATCGCGGCACGGCGCCCCAATCTCGTCTTCCTCGACATCTGGCTCCAGGGCAGCCGGCTCGATGGGTTGCAGGTGCTGGAGCTGATCAAGGAGAGCCATCCCGACCTAGCGGTGGTGATGATCTCCGGGCACGGCAACATCGAGACAGCCGTCTCGGCAATCAAGAGCGGCGCCTACGACTTCATCGAGAAGCCGTTCAAGGCCGACCGGCTCGTGCTCGTCGCCGAGCGGGCGCTGGAGGCCTCGCGCCTGCGGCGCGAGGTGCGCGAGCTCAAGACTCGCTCGGTCCAGGCCAGCCGCATCGTCGGCCGCTCGACCGCGGTCAACCAGTTGCGCCAGACGCTGGAGCGGGTCGCGCCGACCAATGCCCGCGTGCTGATCACCGGCGAGCCGGGCTGCGGCAAGGAGCTGACCGCGCGCACCCTGCACGACGCCTCGACCCGCTCGGCCGGCCCCTTCGTGGTGATCAACGCCGCGACGATCACGCCCGAGACGATGGAGGAGGAGCTGTTCGGCATCGAGGGCGGCGACGGGCGCTCGCGTCGGGTCGGCGCGCTCGAGGAAGCGCATGGCGGCACGCTCTATATCGACGAGATCGGCGACATGCCGCGCGAGACTCAGAACCGCATCCTGCGCGTCCTGGTCGACCAGAACTTCCAGCGCGTCGGCGGCGCGACGCGCGTCCATGTCGACGTCAGGATCATCTCGTCCAGCAGCCGCGACCTCGCCAAGCTGATCGCCGACGGTCAATTGCGCGAGGACCTGTACCACCGGCTCGGCGTGGTGCCGATCCGCGTCCCGGCCTTGTCTGAGCGGCGCGAGGACGTTCCCGAGCTGATCGAGTTCTTCATGGACCAGATCTCGGTCGCGACCGGCCTGCCCAAGCGTCGAATCGGCGGCGACGCCATGGCGATCCTGCAATCGCATGAATGGCCGGGCAATGTCCGCGAGCTGCGCAACAACGTCGAACGGCTGATGATCCTGACCAAGGGCGAGCCCACAGCGGAGATCACCGTCGACATGCTGCCGGCCGAGGTCGGCGCCATGGTGCCGACGACGCCCTCCGGCTCGGGCGGCGAGAAGCTGATGAGCCTGCCGCTGCGCGATGCCCGCGAGATCTTCGAGCGCGAATATCTGATGGCGCAGATCGCCCGTTTCTCCGGCAACATCTCGCGCACGGCGGAGTTCATCGGCATGGAGCGTTCAGCCCTGCACCGTAAGCTGAAATCGCTTGGAGTGGGCTGAAACCCAACCGTCGTGTTGCACCGCACGCAAGGCGGTTGGCCGAAATTGACGTTCCGCAACCCTTGCGCGTTCTCGCCGGGTCACGATCTAATGAAGCGTCGGTGTTCCGACGGCCCGGCGATTGGCGCCGAAGCCGAACGGAACGATCTGGATCGCAAGGGCAAACCGATTGCGATCCCAACAACAGGGATTACCCATGGCCGCCGAACGGGCTCAAAATCTCCAGGACACCTTCCTCAACCACGTCCGCAAACAGAAGATTCCGCTGACCATCTTTCTCGTGAACGGCGTCAAACTGCAGGGCGTGGTCACCTGGTTCGACAATTTCTGCGTTCTCCTGCGTCGCGACGGGCATTCGCAGCTCGTCTACAAGCATGCGATCTCGACGATCATGCCGGGCCATCCGGTCCAGTTGTTCGAGCCCGAGGACACGGACAAGGCCTGACCGTGGGCGGCAAGGCCGGCGGCTCGACGACAGGCAGCGGAAGCGCAATCGGGATCTCGATCGATGCGGCCGAGCATGCCTTGGCTGCGGACACTCGCGCCTTTGTGATCGGCCCCTATCTGGCGCGCCACGCCGCCAGCCGGGCCGCTGCGGGCGACGAGAACCAGCGCAGCCATGCAGCGCGGCTGGACGAGGCGTTCGGCCTCGCCAGCGCCATCGACCTCCAGATTGTCGAGGCGATCCCCGTGGTCCTGCCGGCGCTGCGGCCAGCAACCTATCTCGGCAAGGGCAAGGTCGAGGAACTGGCCGAGCGCGTTAAGATCGAGGAAATCGGCCTCGTCGTGATGGACTGCGCCCTGTCGCCGGTGCAGCAGCGCAATCTTGAAAAAGCCTTCGGCTGCAAGGTGATCGACCGCACCGGCCTGATCCTCGAAATCTTCGGCCGGCGCGCCCGCACGCGCGAAGGCGCGCTGCAGGTCGAGCTCGCCCATCTCAACTATCAGAAGAGCCGCCTGGTCAGGTCCTGGACCCACCTGGAGCGCCAGCGCGGCGGCTTCGGCTTCCTCGGCGGACCCGGTGAGACCCAGATCGAGGCCGACCGGCGCATCATCCAGGAGCGGATGACCAAGATCGAGCGCGAGCTCGACAGCGTGAAACGCACGCGCTCGCTGCATCGCGCCAGCCGCAAGCGCGTGCCCTATCCGGTCGTCGCGCTGGTCGGCTACACCAATGCCGGCAAGTCGACGCTGTTCAACCGGCTGACCTCTGCCGAAGTTCTGGCGCAGGACATGCTTTTCGCCACGCTCGACCCGACGGCGCGGGCGCTGAAGCTGCCCCATGGCGCCAGGATCATGCTCTCCGACACGGTCGGCTTCATCTCCGACCTGCCGACGCAGCTCGTCGCGGCTTTCCGTGCAACGCTTGAAGATGCGATCGAGGCCGATGTGCTGCTGCATGTCCGCGACGTTTCGCATGAGGACACGCAGGCCCAGGCCGCCGATGTCCAGGGCATCCTGCGCGATCTCGGCATCGACCCGGAGGACGGCGAGCGCGTCATCGAGGTCTGGAACAAGGCCGATCTACTCTCGGGTGACGAGCGTGAGCGCCAGGCGGCGCTGACCGAGCTCAAGCCGGGAGCCTCGCGGCCGGTGCTGGTCTCCGCCTTGACCGGCGAGGGCATGGAAAGGCTGACCGACGCCATCGAGCGGCGCATCGCCCGCACCCGGCCGGTCTATCGGCTCACACTGGAACCGGGCGACGGCAAGTCCCTGGCCTGGCTGCACGCCAATGGCGAGATCCTCGAGCGCGAGGATGCGGAGGACGGTGCGCTCAGCCTGCTGGTCAGGCTGCCACCCGAGCGGGAAGGGGCCTTCGGGGCCCGTTTCCCTCAGGCAGAACGCGTCGGCAGCAACTCCTGAGGAGGCCGGTCACGCTCGCTGTGGCCGCAGTCTGAAACGCCGGGGTTTCAGGTCGGCGAGCACCGAGCGGGCCGCATTATGGCCCGGCGCACCGGTGACGCCGCCGCCCGGATGGGCGCCCGAGCCGCAGAGATAGAGGCCCGGCACCGGCATGCGATAATCGGCATGGCCGAGCACCGGGCGGGCGCTGAAGAGCTGGTCGAGCGTCAGGCGGCCATGGAAGATGTCGCCGCTCACCAATCCGAAGCGCGCCTCCAGATCGCTCGGCGCCAGAGCCAGCCGGCCGATGACGGAAGCCCGGAACCCCGGGGCGTAGCGGTCCACGGTGTCGATCATCAGATCGGCCACCGCGTCGCGATGCGCATCCCAGCTGCCGCCGTCCGGCAGCTGTGGCGCAACATGCTGGCAGAACAGGCTGGCGACATGGCGACCGGGCGGGGCGAGGCCATCGTCCAGCGTCGACGGGATCAGCATCTCGACGATCGGCTCGCTCGACCAGCCCGACAGCCGCGCCTGCGCGTGGGCGCGGTCCATATAGGCGAGCGAGGGCGCGATGATGATTCCGGCGGTGAGGTGGTCGCCCAGTTCCGGCAGGCAGGTGAAGTGGGGCAGTTCCGACAACGCCAGGTTCATCCGGAAGGTGCCAGAGCCCGAGGCATAGCGGCGGATGCGCTCGCCGAAGTCGGCGGCAACGATCGCCGGATCGACGAACCGCTCGAACAGCAGGCGCGGATGCAGGTTGGACACTACGGCGCGCGCCCGCACCACATCGCCCTGTTCGGTCACGGCACCGACGGCGGAGCCTTTTTCGGTCAGAACCTGAGCGACCGGCGTCTCCAGCCTGATCTCGACGCCCTGTTCGGCGCAGGCCCGCGCCATCGCCTGCGTGATCGCGCCCATGCCGCCGAGCGCATGGCCCCAGGCACCGCGCTTGCCGTTGACCTCGCCGAAGACGTGATGCAGCAGCACATAGGCCGAGCCAGGCGTATAAGGGCTGGCATAGTTGCCGACTACGCTGTCGAAGCCGAAAAGCGCCTTGACCGGATCGCTCTCGAACCAGCCGTCGAGCCAGTAGCCGGCCGATTTGGTGAAGAGGTCGAGGAGATCGCGCCGGCCGGACTGGTCGAGCCCGGCGATGCGCCGCCCGAGCGCGGCCGCCTTCAGCATTTGCGGCAGCGCCGCCAGCCAGCCGCCATCCCCGAGATTGGGCGGCGCCTGCAGCACGAGATCGCGCAGGATGGCAGCGATCCGTTCCAGCCGCACGCCATAGGTCGACAGCCGCTCCGCATCGCGGGCGGAGAATTTCGCCACCTCCGCTGCCGTGCGCCCCTCGCCGGCAGAGAGATAGCGCCCATCCGGCAGCGGCAGGAAGTTCGCCATGCGCCGCTCGACGATGCGCAGCCCGTGCCGTGCCAGCTCCATATCCGCGATGATGCGCGGATTGAGCAGGCTGACCGTGTAGCTCGCCGTGGAGTTGCGGAAGCCGGGATGGAATTCCTCGGTGACCGCCGCGCCGCCGACCACGGCGCGCCGCTCCAGCACGATGACCTTCAGCCCGGCTTTGGCCAGATAGAAGGCGCAGACGAGGCCATTATGGCCACCGCCAAGAATGACGATGTCGGCATGGCTGGTGCTCACGAAACCACCCCTTCGTCAGCACGCAGCACGTCTATTGGAAATTCGGCAACTCAGTTCAGCTCGGCCTTGTCGAGCCGATACTTGCCCTTGCGGTCGCGCCGGAAATATTCGCGCGCCTGCGGATGACGGATCGGCTGGCCCGACTCGTCGATCACGAGATTTTGTTCCGAGACATAGGCGACGTACTCGGTTTCCTCGTTCTCGGCGAAGAGGTGATAGAAGGGCTGGTCCTTGGAAGGGCGCAGATGCTCTGGAATCGCCAGCCACCATTCGTCCGAGTTCGAGAACACCGGATCGACGTCGAAGATCACGCCGCGGAACGGATAGACGCGATGGCGTACAACGTCGCCGATGCGGAATTTCGCCGTGCGTGATTCCATGATCCTCGTTCAGCCCCAGGCCGGCCCGTCACAGCCGGTGTCGCCGTAACCCTGCGCTTGACGTAGGATTACGTCGCAAATGCGTCAATATCCGTCGATGTCGCGGCAGCGCTCTTTCAGAAGCCGTAGCGCGCCGCCAGCGCCGGATCGCGGGCCGCAACCTGCCGCGCCAGGTCGACAATGACCTTGGCCTGCTTCCAGGTCGCGTCGTCCTGCATCTTGCCATCGATCATCACCGCGCCTGAGCCGTCCGGCATTGCTTCCAGGATGCGTCTGGCGAAAGAAACCTCGCCCGGATCGGGGCTGAAGACGCGCTTGGCGATTTCGATCTGCGAGGGATGCAGCGTCCAGGCGCCGGCGCAGCCGAGCAGGAAGGCGTTGCGGAACTGCGCCTCGCAGGCGGCTCCATCCGAGAAGTCGCCGAACGGGCCGTAGAAGGGCTTCAGGCCGGCCGAAGCGCAGGCGTCGACCATCTTCGCGAGGGTGTAATGCCAAAGATCCTGCTGCGCCACGGCGCGCGGGCCGCCATCGGGCGTGGGGTCGGCGATGACCTTGTATTCGGGATGGCCGCCGCCGACGCGCGTCGTCTTCATGGCGCGCGAGGCGGCGAGGTCCGCCGGGCCTAGGCTCATGCCATGCATGCGTGGGGAGGCGGTGGCGATCGCATCGACGTTCTTCACGCCCTCGGCCGTCTCCAGAATGGCGTGGATCAGGATCGGCTTGGGCAGGGCATGGCGCGCCTCGTACTGCGCCAGCAGCTGGTCGACATAATGGATGTCCCAGGGGCCTTCGACCTTCGGCACCATGACGACGTCGAGCTTGCCGCCGATCTCGCCCATGATCGCGGCGATGTCGTCGAGGAACCAGGGCGAGTTCAGCGCATTGACGCGGGTCCACAGGCCGGTCGCGCCGAAATCAGTCGCCTTGGCAAGCTCGATAAATCCGTCGCGCGCCGCCTGCTTCGCCTCGACCGGGATCGCATCCTCGAGGTTGCCGAGCACGATGTCGACCTGGCCGGCGAGCTCGGGAACCTTGGCGCGGACCTTCTCGAGGTGCGGCGGCACGAAATGGATCATCCGCTCCAGCCGCAGCGGCAGCTCGCGATAGGGCTCAGGCGCGCCGATCGCCAGCGGGCGGAAGAACTGGCGCGGCGTCTTGGTCGTCATGCTCGGCTCCATGCTGCGATGCAGCGAATGTGCCGGAAGGTCGCCGCGCCGTCCATCGGTCTTTCGGCAGGCTTTGGGTGAATTATCCTAGGGCAGAAGTCCTAGGATAATAAACTTAAGACCGCTCAGTTGCGCGAAAACGGCGTCTGCAGCACGACGCGCGCCGGATTCGCAATCGGATCGCGGGGGGTGAGCACGCCACGCAGGCCGAGCGTATCGGCGTCGCTGGCATAGCTGTCATCGTGCAGGCTGGCCTCGCGCACCCGCATCTGCCGGCGCAAGGCGCGGACCTGCGCTTCCCGATGCGAGACGCCGACCTTCTCGTCGATCTGGCGACGGTCGCTGGCCGTCAGGTCGGGCGCGCCGCGGAAATCGCGGAAATCGGCGGTGTTGTAGGGCCATTTGCCGCCGGTGAAGGTCCGCACCCTTCCGTCGAGCACGATGCTGTCGCCCGGACGCAAGGTGAAGTCGCGCAGCAGCGAGACGCGGCGATCCTTCGCCGTTGCGATGGCAGGCCGGCAGGCTGGATCGGCGCCGCGCTCATAGGCATAGGCCATCGGCAGCTGGCGATAGGTCTTGCCGTCGTTCGCCACGGCGTCGTCGATCGTCGCGGCGCCGGCCGCGACCTTGAAGACCTTGACCGGCACGCCGGGGTTGGCGGCCTGGCAGAGCGCCTCATGCGCCCTGAGATCGGACTGGCTGCGCAGATGGCCGATCGGCGCCTGGAAGCCGTCGCAGAGGCGCACGCAGATGGTCCGCGTCACATCGGCCGCGCCGGACACGGTGTCGTAGCGGATCGGCGGCAGCTTCGGCTTCTGCTGCACCTGCCTGGCTGCGGCACGGACCGGCTTGAACGGATTGAGCTCGACCGGCGGCGGTGCAAGACGCCCATCCGGGCGTGCCTGCTGGAAGAAGGGCACGGACCAGGTGTGGCGGGCCGGGGCATAAGCCGACACGGGAACGGAGGCGTAGGCGGCCCGAGCCGGCACGCGTTCGGCCCGGCGGGTAGCTTCCTCGCGATAAAAGGCGCGGATTCCGGCGTCGTCCTCGGCCTGGACCAGCGAGACGGTCAGGACCGTGCCACTCGCGCCGAGCGCGAGCCCGACGCCGGCCATGGCGACCATGCGCAAGCCACCGCTGCGACCACGCGAGACGGAATTCACCTTCGTCGAGGAACTGGAACCGGTCGGCGGGACGGGATCGGAACGCAGGCAATCGACATTACGGACACGAAGCACCGCGATCTCTCCACCGCTCGCTAGTTCATTGTCCGCCGCAGGATTGGCTTAGTTTACTTTTCGTTAAGACTCAACGGCCGCGCAGCAGCCGTCACCGCAAAGCCGGCGTCATCGTTAATGCGCAGATCGCTGGAATAGGGTCTGCCGGTCTGAAGCGACCGGCGGCCGGAGCCGGATGCCTCAATCCGGCTGGCGATGCACCGCCTGCGGGATCGCGACCGGGATCGCGCCCGGCACCGAGGCCGCTTCCTCCCGCTCGCCGCGACCGCGGCCGGAGATGAAGCTGTCGACCTTGTCGAGATAGAAATAGACGACCGGCGTGATGTAGAGCGTCAGCAGCTGCGAGACGACGAGGCCACCGACCACGGCGATGCCGAGCGGCTGGCGCAGTTCCGCTCCGGCGCCATGGCCGAGCGCGATCGGCAGCACGCCGAAGATCGCCGCGAAGCTCGTCATCATGATCGGCCGGAAGCGCACCAGCGCGGCATCACGGATGGCGGTCAGCGCGTCGTCACCCATCTTGCGGCGCTCGATCGCGAAGTCGACCATCATGATCGCGTTCTTCTTGACGATGCCGACCAGCATCAGGATGCCGATGATCGCGATCACCGACAGGTCCATGTGGAAATACTGCAGGGCGAGGAGGGCGCCCAGGCCCGCCGAGGGCAGGCCGGACAGGATCGTGATCGGGTGGATGAAGCTCTCGTAGAGAATGCCGAGGATGATGTAGATCACCAGGATCGCCGCGAAGATCAGCAGGCCCTGGCCCTTCAGCGCATCCTGGAAGAGCTGGGCCGAGCCGGCGAAGCTGGTGACGATCGAGGCGGGCAGGTTGATGTCGCGCTCGGCGGCGCGGATCGCGTTGACGGCATCGCCGAGCGAGACGCCGGGCGCGGTATTGAACGAGATCGTCACCGCCGGCTGCTGCGAGATCCGGTTGACTGCGAGCGGCCCGACGCTCGGCTTGATCGTCGCCACCGCCTCGAGCGGCACGTTCTGGCCGTTGGCGGCCTTGAGCATCAGGCGCGACAGCACCGCCGGGTCCTGCTGGTAGGCGCGCTCGGCCTCCATGATCACCTGGTAGTCGGTCGCTGGCGTGAAGATCGTCGCGATCTGGCGCGAGCCGAAGGCGTTGCCGAGCGCCTGGCGGATCTGGTCGCTGGATATGCCCAGGCTGGCGGCGCGCTCGCGATCGATGTCGATCGACAGCTGCGGGTTGCGCAGTTGCAGGTCGATATTGGCGTCGCGCAGTTGCGGCAGCTGCGACAGGCGCTGCTGCATCAGCGGCGCGTAATTGAAGAGGGCACCAAGATCAGGCCCCTGCAGCGAATAGAGATACTGCGCCCGCGAGGAACGGCCGGCGTTGAGGTTGATGTTCTGGACCTGCTGGAACACCGCGGTGATGCCCGGCACCTCCGAGACGGCCCGGCGCAGGCGCGCGATCACGACCTCGGCCTTGTCGCGCTGCTCCTTCGGCTTCAGCGCGATGAACATGAAGCCGTTATTGGTGGCGTTGAAGCCGCCGATATTCGAGGTCAGGTAGTCGATCGCGGGATCGGCCTTCACGATCTCGGCGAGACGGATCTGGCGCGCCGCCATCGCCTCGAAGGAGGTGTCCGGCGGGCCTTCGGTCGAGCCGCGCAGGAGGCCGGTATCCTCGGTCGGGAAGAAGCCCTTGGGCACGTCCATATAGAGCTGGACCGAGACATAGACCGTGCCGAGCGTCACCAGCAGCATCAGGAAGCGCGCCCTCAGCACGAGGTCGAGCGTCCAGCGATAGGCGCCGAGCATGCCCTGGAAGCCGGCTTCGAACACACGCTCGACGATGTTCGGCTTCTTGTGATGGTCGTGCGCCTTGAGGAAGCGGGCGCACAGCATCGGCGTCAACGTCAGCGAGACGAAGCCGGAGACAATGATCGCCGCTGCGATCGTGCCGGCGAATTCGGCAAAGACCTTGCCGACCACGCCGCCCATGAAGAAAACCGGGATGAAGACGGCGACCAGCGAGATGGTGATCGACAGGATGGTGAAGCCGATCTCGCGCGAGCCGTCGAGCGCCGCCTGGAATGGCTTCTTGCCCATTTCGATATGCCGGATGATGTTCTCCAGCATGACGATGGCGTCGTCGACGACGAAGCCGACCGCAAGCGTCAGCGCCAGCAGCGAGATGTTGTCGAGCGAATAGCCCAGCGCAAACATGATCGCGAAGGTGCCGACCAGGGAGATCGGCAGCGCCAGCGTCGGGATCACCGTTGCGGCGAAGCTCTTCAGGAACAGGAAGATCACCATGATGACGAGGGCGATCGCGATCATCAGCGAGACCTCGACATCCTCGACCGCCTCGCGGATCGGGATCGAACGGTCGTTCAGGACGTGCAGTTCGATCGCTGCGGGCAATTGCGCCCGATAGGCGTCGAGCTTGTCCTTGATGCTGTCGACGACCTGGACGGTGTTGGCGTCCGACTGGCGGTAGACCGCGAGCATGATCGAGCGCTGGCCGTTGTACCAGCTGCCGGTCTGGTCGTTCTCAACGGAATCATAGATCTGCGCGACGTCGTTGAGGCGGATCGGGATGCCATTCTTCTGCGAGATGATCAGGTTGCCATACTCGCCGGCGCGTTCCATCTGGCCGGTGGCGCCGAGCGTCAGGCGCTGGTTGGAGCCATTCAGCGTGCCGACCGGAGAGTTGGAATTGGCGGCGGCGATGGCGGTGCGGACTTCGGCAAACGAGAGGCCGCGGGCCGAGACGGCGTCGGGATTGACCCGCACCCGCACGGCGTATTTCTGCGCGCCGAAGATGTTGACCTGAGCGACGCCGGGCAATTGCGAGATCTGCTGCTGCAGGATGTTCTCGCCGAATTCATGGACCTCGTAGAGCGGCTTGGTCGCCGAGGTCAGCACCATGAACAGCACCGGCTGGTCTGCCGGGTTGACCTTCCTGAAGCTCGGCGGGGCAGGGAGCTCGGGCGGCAGGCGCCGCACCGTCGCGCTGAGCGCCGCCTGCACGTCGAGCGCGGCGCCGTCGATGTTGCGGTTGAGGTCGAACTGCAGCGTGATCGAGGTCGAGCCCTGCTGTGAGACCGACGACATCGAAGTGATGCCGGAGATCGAGGCGAATTCACGCTCCAGCGGCGCCGCGACCGAGGACGCCATCGTCTCCGGGCTCGCGCCCGGCAGGCGGGCACTGACATTGATGGTCGGGAAATCGACCCGCGGCAGCGCCGCCACCGGCAGCTGCTTGAAGGCGAACAGCCCGAAGATCAGGAACGTCGCCATCAGGAGGGTCGTCATGACCGGGCGACGGATGCAGAGCTCGGGCAGGTTCATCAGCCGGCGCTCCCCCGCTGGGAGGTGAGATTGGGCGCCGGCGGGCTCTGGCCGCCGCGGCCGCGCTCGATCGTGCGCGCGCCTTCTGTCAGCAGCAGTTGCCCGTCGATCGCCACGGTCTCGTCGCCGGTCAGGCCCGAGGCGATGACGGCGCGGTCATCGACATTGCGCGCGACGACGATCGGCCGGGCGCGGGCGACATTGTTCTCGATCACGAAAACATAGGAGCCGTTCTGCCCGGTCTGGACGGCCTCACGCGGCACGGTGACGGCATCGGGCTCGGTCCGCAGCGTCAGCCTGACCTGGCCGAGCGCGCCCGGCCAGAGCGTCTCGGCGGGATTGTCGAAGCTGGCGCGGATCTGGATCGTGCCGGTCGTCGCATCGACCGCGTTGTCGATCACCGCGATCGTACCCTCGATGGTCCTGCCGACGCCCTGCTGGCTCGCCTGGACGACCGCCGTCTTCGCCTGCATCGCCTCGCGGATCTCCGGCAGATAGCGCTGCGCCACGGCGAAGCTGACATAAATCGGGTCGATCTGGTTGATCGTCGCGAGCATCGCCGAGCTGTCGCCGCTCTTGGCGATATTGCCTTCCTTGAGGGCGGCGACGCCGACGCGACCCGAAACCGGCGCGCTGATCGTGTAATAGCTGAGCTGGACGCGCAGACTGTCGACAGCCGCCTCGCCGCCGCGGATGGCGGCGCGCAGCGTGCTCACGGCCGTGCGGGCGGTATCGAGCCGTGCGTCGGTGGCGATCTCGCGCCGCGAGAGCTCCTCGGCTCGGCGCAGATCGGATTCGGCCGCAATCAGCGAGGCCTTGTCGCGCGCGACATTCGCCTCGGCCTGACGGAGCTGCGCCTCGAGCTGGCGTGAATCCAGCCGGAACAGCACGTCTCCCTTGTTGACCATGGCGCCGTCGCGGAATTCGACCGCCATGATCTGGCTGTCGACGCGCGAGCGGATGTTGACGGTCGAGATCGCCTGGACGGTGCCGATCGCATCGATCCGCACCGGCATCGGCCGGCGCTCCACCTTTGCGGTGACGATCGTCACCGGCGGCCGGTTGGCCTGGCCGGAGCGGTTGTTGCCGCCCGCTGCGGGGGCTGATGCGGTGGCGGCGGGCTTGGCCGGGCCGGGGATCACCTTGCCGTAAGGAACCTGATCGAGCGGCCAGGGAACGGGACGCCCGGTGTAATGAAGAAACGCGCCCGCGGCGAGCACGCCCGCGGCCGAGAACAGAGCCACACGCCCGAAAGTCAGCACTGCCATAGAAAGCCTTGCGCCACGGGAACGCCGTATCCGGCTAATCCGGACAGTCGCTCCCCCATTGTCCTCACCGCAAGAATTTAGCATGAAGACGGCCCGGTTTCGACACAAGTGTC
The DNA here is from genome assembly GCF_002831785.1 of Allobosea sp. FBZP-16. NCBI lineage: Bacteria > Pseudomonadati > Pseudomonadota > Alphaproteobacteria > Hyphomicrobiales > Alloboseaceae > Allobosea > Allobosea sp. FBZP-16. Next base: position 457,773 of record NZ_LNCQ01000022.1, read on the forward strand.
TAACACGGTTTATTGAGCGCTGTAGCGACAAGGTGACAGGACAACAATTCGGCCGGTCGAAATCGGCCGCACACGTCTTGCGTGCGACAAGCAAAAGCTGTTCAGAGAACAGCAACCACGATACCAACCCACATGAAGAACAGGCAAGCAACGCCAGCAGCAAAGATGAGTGCACGCTGCTTCAGGCTGTTGGTTCCAGTGTGAACCAATGTATGGACGACACGTGTCGCGACATAAGCCCAGGCCAGCGCCGCCATGACGTAGCCGATCGCGCCGACATGGATCGCGATCAGGATCAGCGCGAAGAACAGGACCGGAGTCTCGAACTGATTACTGAAATTGGCCGCGGCCAGTCGCGCGGAGTCAGGATAACGCTCGGTCGAGACGGCGATATCGGCGAGCCCGACCTCGCGATTGGCGAAGGCCCGCTTGCGGCGCTGGAACATGATGACGAGGACGACGAAGCTCCAGAGAATCTGGGCCAGCGCCGGATAGATCAGCTTGAGCGTCATGTCGTCCTCTTCGCGGAGCGGCGGACCGACAACTGGGTCCACGCTCCGGAAGTATCTGATGCCCGATCGAAAAAGGACAGATCGCCGTGAGGCGATCCGAGATCAGGAGCGCGTCGGATAGTTCGGGCTTTCGCGCACGATCGTCACGTCATGGACATGGCTCTCGCGCAGGCCGGCGCTGGTGATGCGGATGAAGCGGGCCTTGTTGCGATAGTCTTCGAGGTCGCGGCCGCCGACATAGCCCATCGCGGCGCGCAGGCCGCCGGCGAGCTGATGCAGCACACCCGAGACCGGGCCCTTATAGGCGACCTGGCCCTCGATGCCTTCGGGCACCAGCTTCAGCGCATCCTTGATGTCCTGCTGGAAATAGCGGTCGGCCGAGCCGCGCGCCATCGCACCGACCGAGCCCATGCCGCGATACGCCTTGTAGGAGCGCCCCTGGTACAGGAAGGTCTCGCCCGGTGTCTCGTCTGTGCCGGCGAGCAGCGAGCCGACCATGGCGCAGGCAGCACCGGCCGCGAGCGCCTTGGCGAGGTCGCCCGAATACTTGATGCCGCCATCGGCGATGATCGGGATGCCGGCCTTCTGCCCTGCCGAGGCCGCATCCATCACCGCAGTGAGCTGCGGCACGCCGACGCCGGCGACGATGCGGGTGGTGCAGATCGAACCGGGGCCGATGCCGACCTTGATCGCGTCGGCGCCGGCATCGATCAGCGCCTGAGCGCCGCCGGCGGTGGCGACGTTGCCCGCGATGACCTGGACGGCATTGGAGAGCTTCTTCACCCGCGTCACCGCCTCCAGCACCTTGGCCGAGTGGCCATGGGCGGTGTCGACGACGATGAGATCGACGCCGGCATCGATCAGCATCTCGGAGCGCTCGAAGCCGAGGTCGCCGGTCGTCGTCGCTGCCGCGACCAGGAGCCGGCCCCGGCTGTCCTTGGCGGCATTGGGATGCGTGACCTGCTTCTCCATGTCCTTGACGGTGATCAGGCCGATGCAGCGGTAGTGATCGTCGACCACCAGCAGCTTCTCGATGCGGAACTGATGCAGCAGTCGGCGGGCTTCATCCTGCGCGACGCCCTCGCGAACCGTGATGAGGCGGTCCTTGGTCATCAGCTCCGAGACGGGCTGTTCCGGATTGGCGGCAAAGCGCACGTCGCGATTGGTCAGGATGCCGACCAGCTTGCCGTTGTGCCCCTGAGGCCCGCGCTCGACGACCGGGATGCCGGAAATGCCGTTGTTGCGCATCAGCGTCAACGCGTCGGCCAGTGTCTCGTCGGGATGGATCGTGATCGGGTTGGCGATCATCCCGGATTCGAACTTCTTGACGAGGCGGACCTGGTCGGCCTGCTGTTCGGGGTCGAGATTGCGATGCACGACGCCGAGGCCGCCGGCCTGCGCCATGGCGATCGCCATCTTCGCCTCGGTGACCGTATCCATCGCCGAGGCGATGATCGGCAGGTTGAGCGAGATCGTCTTGGTGAGCTTGGTCGAGATGTCGACATCGCCAGGCATCACCTCGGACGGGCCGGGCTCGAGCAGCACGTCGTCGAAGGTGAAACCGTCGCGAATGAGGCCGTCAGTGATCGTCGCCATCGTCAACTCCGGGGCCGGTGCGGCCGGCACTGAAAAGGGGCAGGGCGGATATGCCCTAAGCCGAGTTGACGAGGCCCGATATCACGCGTGTGACCGGCCCGCTAGGGGCGTTGTGACAAAAACTGTCTAAGCGGTCCCGGCCGGACGGCGGGACCGCTTAGAGCCCAGATGAGACTGAGCCTATTGCTGCTGCGCCGGGCGTGTCCGGCCAGCCTGCTGCGCTGCCGGCCCGGCCGCCTTCGGCTCGACGCCGAAACAGCCCATGCCCATCATCGTGCCGCCTTTGGCGTTCGCCATCTGCTGGCATTCCTTCTGACGGGCGCAGTTGTAGTTCCGCAGCGCATCGCCCGAACCCGGGGTGACGACGCGCATCGCGCAGCCGTCTTCCCAGCTGGTCGACTGAGCCAAGGCCGGCGCCTGGCCAGCGCTGAAGAACGCGGCGCCGGCCAGCAAAGCGACAGCGGCACCGTGACGCAAAGCGGTCACGGTGAGCGAGCGGACTGCGTGGTGGGTGGAGTTGATCATAGGACACCTCTTGCCCGCGGACCGGCCGCGTCGGCGTAAGCGAAACCATCGCCCCTTCAACCCAAGAGATAGGTATGGTTGAGCCGGATCGCCTTGTCGCAAACGCATAACGGGGCCGCTCTCACGTCCTTGTGACGACGTGAGAGCAGATCGGAAGCCGGCTTTCCTTGAATAGCCACAGTCCGCTCGCCATGCACCGGATGCAACCCTCGTCACCACACCCCTGTCGGCCCTCGCCAGCCGGATAGAGCCGCATTAAAGGGCAGCGGGCGGCGAAAAATCCGAAAGTTCGATACCTTGCAGCGCGCCAAGCTCCTGCCTCTCATCGTCGCCTGCGCGTTGTTCATGGAGAACACCGACTCGACGGTGATCGCGACCTCGCTGCCGGTGATCGCCAAATCGCTTGGCGAGGATCCGATCGCGCTCAAGCTGGCGCTGACCTCCTACCTCGTCAGCCTCGCCGTCTTCATCCCGATCTCCGGCTGGATGGCCGACAAATTCGGCGCCCGTACCATCTTCAGGACGGCGCTCGGCATCTTCATGTTCGGCTCGGTGCTTTGCGCCTTCTCGAACTCGCTCGGTGCCTTCGTCGGCGCGCGCTTCATCCAGGGCATGGGCGGGGCGATGATGGTTCCGGTCGGCCGGCTCGTCATCCTGCGCAGCGTCGAGAAGTCCGAACTCGTCAGTGCACTGGCCTATCTAACGGTGCCGGCGCTGGTCGGCCCGGTCGTCGGCCCGGTGGTCGGCGGCTTCATCACCACCTATTTCGACTGGCGCTGGATCTTCTTCATCAACCTGCCGATCGGCCTGCTCGGCATCGCTCTGGCGACGATGTTCTTCGAGGATATCCGCGAGGAGGACGTCGCTCCGCTCGACATCACCGGCTTCCTGTTGTCATCGACGGGCTTCGCCGCGCTGATGCTCGGCCTCGCAACCGGTGGGCGCCATCTCGTGCCCGTTGCCGTCTCCTATGGCTGCGTGGCGTTCGGCATCGTGGCGCTGGTCATCTACTGGTTCCATGCCCGCCGGCTGGCTTATCCGGTGCTCAATCTCTCGCTGCTGCGCATTCCGACCTATCGGATCGGCGTCCTCGGCGGCTCGATATTTCGCGTCGGCATCGGCGCGATCCCCTTCCTGCTGCCTTTGATGCTGCAGCTCGGCTTCGGGCTCGACGCACTGCAATCTGGCCTGATCACCTTCGCTTCGGCGGCCGGCGCCCTCGTGATGAAGACGCTGGCGAAGACGATCCTCGCCCGCTTCGGCTTTCGCGGCGTGTTGACGTTCAACGCGTTGATCGGCTCGGCCTTCCTGGCGGCTTCAGGCCTGTTCACGCCGACGACACCGCACTGGCTCATGCTTGGCGTGCTCTTCGTCGGCGGCTGCTTCCGCTCGCTGCAGTTCACCGGCATCAATGCGCTGAGCTATGCCGACGTCTCGAACCGCGACATGTCGAGCGCGACCAGCTTCTCCAGCGTCGCCCAGCAATTGTCCCTGAGCCTCGGCATCACCGTCGGCGCCTTCGCGCTGGAGGCCGCCAATCTCTACAATGGCGGCAAGGCGCTGGGCGCAGGCGATTTCTGGCCAGCCTTCGCCCTCGTCGGCCTGATCTCGGCCTCATCGGCATTGTGGATGATCAGGCTGAAGCCCGATGCCGGCGCCGAGGTCTCCGGGCATGCGCCGATGAGTGCCCGCAAGGTCACGGCGCAGGCGATCGAGGATCAGAAGCCGCTCGAGTGATGCTCTGCCGATTGACGAAGCCGCGCCGCTGCGCCAGCGGTGGCGCATGACCCTCGGCCAGAATCGCCTGTTCCTCGGCGTCGGGCACTCCGCCCTTGGACGCCCCTGGCGCAACCGCCTCGATCCCGCCGGCCTCGCGCTGGCCGAGGCGCTGGCGCAGGTCGAAGGCGTCCCCGACACGCTGGCGCGCGTCCTCGCCGGCCGCGGCGTCGCCTCCAGCGAGGCGCTGCGCCATCTCGAGCCGAAGCTGCGCGACCTGCTGCCGGACCCGTCCGTGCTGCGCGACATGGACCGGGCCGCACAGCGGCTCGCCCAGGCGGCGATATCCGGCGAGAAAGTCGCGATCTTCGGCGACTACGACGTCGACGGCGCCTGCTCGGCGGCCCTGCTCGCCGGTTTTCTCGCCGAGGCCGGAGCAAAGCCGCGCATCCATATCCCCGATCGGCTGATCGAGGGCTATGGCCCCAATGCCGAGGCGATCACGATGCTGGCCGGCGAGGGCGCGACGCTGCTCGTCACCGTCGACTGCGGCACCAACAGCCACGAGCCCCTGCAGCAGGCGGCACGGCTCGGCCTCGACACCGTCGTGCTCGACCATCACCAAGCGCCCGAATTGCTTCCCGAGGTCCAGGCGCTGGTCAATCCCAACCGGCAGGACGATCTCTCCGGTCTGGGCCATCTCTGTGCCGCCGGCGTCGTCTTCCTGGCGCTCGTCGCGACCAATCGCGAACTGCGTCGGCGCGGCGCCTGGCAGGCGAGGGGCGGTGAGCCCGATCTGCTCGCGGCGCTCGATCTTGTCGGGCTGGCGACGGTCGCCGATGTCGTGCCGCTGATCGGCCTCAACCGCGCCTTCGTGCGCCAGGGGATCGCCGTGATGCGACTGCGCCAGCGGCCCGGCCTCGCGGCGCTGCTCGACGTCGCCGGGCTCGATGGCCCCGTGCAGGCCTGGCATCTCGGATTCCTGCTCGGGCCGCGCATCAATGCCGGCGGACGCATCGGCGACGCGGCTCTCGGCGCCCGCTTGCTTCTGACCCGCGACGAGGTCGAGGCGCGCACGATCGCCGCCGAGCTCAACCGGCTCAACCAGGAGCGTCAGGAGATCGAGCGGGCTGCGGTCGAGGAGGCGGTGGCCGAGGTCGAGCACCGCTTCGAGGATGCCGCTTCGCATCCGGTGCTGGTCGTCGGTTCGGCCGATTGGCATCCTGGCATCGTCGGACTGATCGCGGGCCGCCTGAAGGAACGGTTCAACCGGCCAGCCTTCGCGCTGGCGCGCAATGCCAATGGCGGCGCGACCGGCTCGGGCCGTTCGATCGCCGGCGTCGATCTCGGCTCGGCCGTGCGCCAGGCGGTCGAGGCCGGCCTTGCCGTCAAGGGCGGTGGCCATGCCATGGCGGCGGGCGTGACGCTGGCGCCAGGACAGGAGGGCGCCTTCGCCAATTTCGTCAGCGAAAGGCTGGCCGGCGGCGTCGCCGGCTCGCGCGAGGCCGAAGCCCTGCTGATCGACGCGGCGATCAGCGCCGGCGGTGCCAATCCGCGCCTGCTCGCCGAGATCGATCGGGCCGGCCCGTTCGGCGCCGGCTGCCCGGAGCCGGTCTTCGTGCTGCCGGCGCACCGCCTGACGGAGGTGATCGAGGTCGGCGCCGGCGGGCATCTGCGCATCAAGCTGCGGGCTGGCGATGGCGCCACCATCGGAGGAATCGCCTTCCGCGCCGCGCGCGAGCCGCTCGGCCAGGCGCTGCTGGCGGCACGCGGCGAGAGCGTGCATCTGGCCGGCACATTGACGCTGAATCGCTGGGGCGGCAGCGAACGGGCCGAGGTGCGCGTGGTGGATCTGGCCCGGCCGCTGTGAGCGAATGCGAAAAACCCTGACAACGGGGTTGCCCAAGCTTCGCCGGGACACTATAGCTCGCCCCGCCTCGCAAGAGCGCTTCGCGCTCAGGCCCGCGGTCTTCGTCTATCGGTTAGGACACCAGCCTTTCACGCTGGGGAGACGGGTTCGACTCCCGTAGACCGCGCCATTCCCGCCAGCGCTATAAGCATCGCAACGCCGCTTGGCATACGTCCTCTCGGCGCTCCGGGTAGGCTACTTCCTCAGATACATGTCCCAGCAGGGCGACAGCGCGACGAGCTGGCGGCCCTCCAGAGCCTGCGCGAACTGCTTCCAGATCGCCGCCCGCTTGACCTCGTAGGGGCATTTGGGCCGCATGATCGCGTCGATGTCGCGCAGGGCCTCCAGCATCTCGCGCGTGACCTTCGGATTGGTGCGCTCGGTATCGATGCCGAGCGCAACGTGCTGCGGCGCGGCGCGACCGAGCAGATGGTTGAACGGGCTGACGAAATCGAGTGCGAAGAAGCCGTTCAGCTGGCGACGATTCGCCGCCTCCCAGCGCTTGATCGCATCGAGCCCCTGCTGCACTTCGAGCAGCCAGGTCGCCTGGTGATCGATCTCCGAGAACAAGGTCGCCGACGGCAGCAGGCCCTGGCGGGCGAGGTCCTCATAGGCCTCCTTGTATTTCGGATAGTGCTCGATCTGGGCGATCGCCCGCTGTGCGAGTTCAGGCTTGAGGCTGACGCGGCCGAGCGGTCCGACATCCGGCACCGCCAGCGCCTGGTAGCGCGGCGCAGCGATCAGCGCCCGCGCGCCCCGCTCCAGGAAAATCACGGCGCTCGGCAGCGACACCGCCATGACGAGCACCAGCACCCATGGGCGCAACGGGTCGCCGGACCTGTGAGAATGGTCCTTGAGGATCAGGATCAACACCGGCCAGAGCCCGATGAACTCGAGCGATCCGCTGTTCTGCGTCTCGCCTAGGACGAGGGCGAAGAGGCTTGCGCTGAGCCAGCCCAGCGGCGAGGCCAGCAGGCTTGCCGGCGACAGCCTGTCTCGTCGCGCCATGTAGGCAAGGACGCCGATCAGCGCCAGGCAGGGCGCTATCACATTGAACTTGATCGAGCCCAGCGTCAGGAAGCGCCGCAGGAACGAGGCGGAGTTGAGCAGGGCGAGGTCGATGATGTCCTCGACATAGGCATAGACCACGCCCGTCGCGAGCTCGATCGCGCCCAGGCACGCTATGACCGCGCCGGCGGCGATCGACGCATCGCGAAAGCGCATGCGCCCGGCCAGGACCGCATAGCCGACGAGGGCGGCGCCCGATACCGGGCCCGTGACCTTGACCAGGAACAGCGCGACCATCAGCACCGCGACGAGCGTCGTCAGCAGGATCCGACTCTCGACGAAGAGGAGTGCCGCCAGCAGCAGATAGAGCAGCAGGGCGACATGGCGGTTGTAGTACCCGAAGCCATCGAAGCCGGGCGACGGGTAGAGGCTGTGAAGATTGATCGGAAGCGAGGTCAGGAACAGGAACGGAATGACGATCGCCAGCGCAAGCTTGCGCGAGCGCGCGTCGATGTCCCAGGCGATCAGCGCGGCGATCGGCAGCGAGATCGGCACGATCGCCCAGTTGGCGAGCAGGGCCGGCTGGGCCTGCGGGAACAGCGCCTTGATCCCCGCGGTGAGATAGAAGCCGAGCGGACCGATCGAGGTGAAGAAGTCGATATTGGGGATTTGGCCCTGCCGGATGCGCTGGGCCGCGTCGAGATAGATGTCGGTATCCCAGTAGTTCGGCCCTAGCGGCAGGCGGATCGGCAGTGCGAGCCCCAGGATCACCATCACCAGGAATGCCACGATCCAGAAGACCGGAGACGTGATCGAAGATCGCCAGAGAGCCCCGGACACCGAGCTACCTGCTGCCGCTTGAGAGCTGCTCATCATCGCCTTTTCCATGAGCCATTCGGGGAACATGGCAGAAATGTGTTACCCGATCGCTTCCAGCTTTGTCGAAAGCTGCAATTTTTAGTTGCATGAAACGAGGGGGCGGAACTCGGGCAGCGGGCTCACCGCAACGGCGTTCCGCGACCGGCGCAGGGATGTGCGCCCCTGCGGGTTCTCAGGCGCCGGCGCCCATCCTATAAGGCGGCGCAGCCGCCATCGTCGGCGCTCGAGAGTGCCGCATGGCCGACATCGCCAGCCTGTTCAATCTGGTCGCACCCTTCTTCGGGTTGATCCTGCTCGGCTTCCTGATCGGCCGCTACAAGCGCCTGCCGGGCGAGGGGCTCGCCTGGATGCAGTTCTTCCTGATCTATGTCGCGCTGCCTTGCCTGTTCTACCGGCTGATCGCCGACAAGCCCTTGAGCGAGTTGACCAACTGGCGTTTCGTCGCGGTGACGACGCTCGCGACCTTCTGCGCCTTCGTGCTCTCCTTCGCGCTTGGCTGGCGCCATACCCATGGCGACATGCCGCAGGCGGTGATGCAGGGCGTCGCCGGCTCCTATTCCAATATCGGTTATATGGGCCCGCCGCTGATCCTGGCGGCGCTAGGGCCCGTCGCCAGCGCCCCGGTCGTCCTGATCTTCGTCTTCGACAACCTGCTGCTGTTCTCGCTGATTCCGTTCCTGATGGCCCTGGCCGGCGTCGAGAAGCGCAGCTTCGCCGCGACGGCGGGCGAGGTGATCCGGCGGGTCGTGACCCATCCTTTCAACGTCGCCACCGTCGCCGGCGTGCTCGCGGCCTTCCTCAAGCTCGAATTGCCGACCGCAATCGACAAGATGACGCTTTGGCTCTCGCAGGCCGCCGCCCCCTGCGCGCTCTTCCTGCTCGGCGTGACCGTTGCGTTGCAGCCGATCCGGCAGATGCCGAGCGAGCTGCCCTGGCTCGTCGCCATCAAGCTGCTGCTGCATCCGCTTCTGGTCTGGCTGCTGCTATCCGGCCTTGGCGACTTCTCGGCACCCTGGGTTTATGCCGCCGTGATCATGGCGGCGCTGCCGCCGGCACTGAACATCTTCGTGATCTCGACGCAGTACCGCGTCGGCATAGAGCGTGCCTCGGCCTGCATCCTTGTTGGAACCATCGTCTCGACGGTGACGCTGACGGGCTTCCTGTGGCTGGTGAAGACGGGCAGGATGCCGGCAGATTTGTTCCACTGACGGCCTGAAACGGCCTATCTTCCCGGGCCCAGCGATGCAGCCACTCTCCGACCTCCTCGTCCTTGACTTCTCGACCCTGCTGCCCGGACCGCTGGCGAGTCTCTTCCTCGCCGAAGCGGGCGCATGCGTGATCCGGATCGAGCGGCCGGATGGCGAGGACATGCGCCGCTTTCCGCCGCAAATCGGCGAGACCTCCGCTCCCTTCGCCGCGCTGAACCGCGGCAAGCGGAGCCTCGCCATCGATCTCAAGGCGCCCGATGCGCTGGAGCGGCTGACACCGCTGATCAGGCAAGCCGACATCGTGATCGAGCAGTTCCGGCCGGGCGTCATGTCCCGGCTCGGCTTCGGCTACGAGGCTCTGAAGGCGCTCAATCCGCGGCTGGTCTACTGCTCGATCAGCGGCTACGGCCAGGACGGCCCACGCGCCGCCGAGGCTGGCCACGACATCAACTACCAGGCGATCGGCGGGCTGCTCGGCCAGTCGCTCGCGCCGCGCCGCGAGGCACCACTGCCGCCGACCCTCGTCGCCGACATCGCCGGCGGCGCCATGCCGGCGGTGATCAACATCCTGCTGGCCTTGCGTGAGCGCGACCGCTCCGGACAGGGCTGCCATCTCGATATCGCCATGACCGACGCGATGCTCACCTTCTCATGGTACGCGCTGGCACAGGGGCAGGCCTCAGGCCGCTATCCCAATGGCGGGGAGGGGCTGCTCACCGGCGCCAGCCCGCGCTATGGCCTTTATGCGACCGCCGATGGCTGGTTCCTCGCCGTCGGTGCGCTTGAGGATAAGTTCTGGACGAATTTTTGCGAGGGCATCGGGCTCGCCAAAGAGCTCCGCGACGACCGGCATGATCCCGCAGCTACGCGAGCCGCGATCACCAAGATCATCGCTGGTCAGCCGGCCACTCATTGGCGGGCGACGATCGAGCCGCTCGACTGCTGCTGCACCGTGGTGCGCACGCTCGACGAGGCGCTGGCCGATCCGCAGCTGACCGCGCGCGGCCTGCTCGACCGGCAAGTTGAGGAGCCCGGTGGAAAGCGCATGGTGTCGACGCCATTGCCACTCGCGCCTGTCTTCCGCGACGCCGCGCCGGCGCTGCGGCCAAGCCCGCCGGTCGGCGACTACGAGATTTGAGGCTCAGCCCGCCGCAGTGCCGCCGGCCAGGCCCTGGCGCATGACCAGGCGGCGCAAGGGTGCGATGCGCGACAGCGCCAGCAGCCCGGCACCGCGCATCAGGTCGGCCGTCAGCAGGTCGGTCAGCAGGGTCCGGTTGAGCGCATCGACTGCGCCGGTGCGCAGGCGCACATCGGCCTGGCGCGAGCGATCATAGGCTGACAGCGCCTCGACCTCGCCCGGATCATCAGTGCCGGCAACGGCATCGCGCAGGGCCGCGACGTCGCGCAGGCCGAGATTGAGCCCCTGCGCCCCGATCGGCGGGAAGACATGCGCGGCTTCGCCGATCAGCGCCATGCGCCCACCCGCGAACCGATCGACCGACAGGCCGCTCATCGGCACGCGCCCGCGCGGGCCTGCAACCGTGAGCGCGCCGAGGATCGAATGGGTCCGGCGTTCGACCACGCGGGCGAACGCAGAATCGTCGAGCCCGGCGATCCGCTCGGCCTCAGCCGGTTCGACCAGCCAGACCAGCGAGGAGCGCCGGCCGGGCATCGGTACCAGCGTGCAGGGCCCCGAGCGGGTGTGGAATTCGGTCGATGCGTCCCGATGCTCGCGGCGATGGCTCAGGATCGCCGTCAGCGCCACCTGCGGGTAGCTCCAGTCGCGCGTCGTGATGCCGGCAGCCTCACGGACCCGCGACTTGCGGCCATCTGCACCGACGACGAGGCGGGCCGCGACAGGCGTGAAGCCGTCACCCGCCAGACGGACGCTGTCGGCGCCCGCGGTGATCTGCGTCACTGCCTGCGGGATCATGCGGATGCGTGGCTCGGCGGCCGCCTTCGCGGCCATCGCTTCGACCAGCACGGCGTTCTCGATGTTCCAGCCGAAGGCCGGCAGGCCGAGCTCGGCCGCCTTGAACTCGACCGGTGGCTGCCGAAACAGGCTGCCGGTGTCATCGACCATACGCATGACCGCAAGTGGCGCCGCGACTGTGTCCAGCGTTTCCGTAAGGCCAAGTGCTTCGAGCAATCGCCAGGAGCCGTCGAGAAGAGCGACCGTGCGGCCATCGCGCGGCGCGCTGGCCTGCCCGAACAGCGCGACCTGCCGCCCGGCGGCGGCGAGCGCGAGCGCTGCCGCGAGCCCGACCGCGCCCGCCCCGACGATCGCGATGTCGCAATGCTGCTGGTCCGTCATGGCCTTTCGGTAACCGATGCCGGCGCCGCTGGCGAGCGCACGCTTGCCGCAGGACAGCGCCGTCTATGCAAATTTGCCAGCACGCCCGGCGTCGAATGCCGGTCGCGAATGCGGCGCGGCCGTTGCGCCCAAGCAGGGCAAGTCCCTATCGTCGGCGCCATCGACAGGAGGAGATGATCGCCATGGCGAAAGCAATCCGCGTACACAAGACCGGTGGCCCCGAGGTTCTGCAGCTGGAGGAGATCAGCCTGCCGGCCCCTGGGCCGGGCGAAATCCTGATCCGCAACCGCGCCATCGGCCTCAACTTCATCGACACCTATTTCCGCACCGGTCTCTACCCGGCGCCGCTGCCTTTCACGCTCGGCAATGAATCGGCCGGCGACGTGCTCGCGGTCGGCCCCGGCGTGACCGAGTTCAAGCCCGGCGACCGCATCGCCGTCGTCGCCGCCCATGGCGCCTATGCCGAGGAGCGCATCGTTCCGGCCTCGGCCGTCGTCGCCTTGCCCGACAACGTCTCTTACGAGGCCGCCGCCAGCATGCTGCTGAAGGGGCTGACTGCCGAATACCTGCTCCATCGCACCTATCCGGTGAAGGCCGGCGACACGATCCTGGTCCATGCCGCGGCCGGCGGCACCGGCTCGATCCTGTGCCAATGGGGCAAGGCGCTCGGCGCGACCGTGATCGGCACGGTCGGCAGCAAGGAGAAGGCCGAACTCGCCAAGGCGAACAAGGCCGACCATGTCATCCTCTACCGCGACGAGGACGTTCCGGCGCGGGTCAAGGAGATCACCGGCGGCAAGCTCTGCAACGTCGTCTATGACGGCGTCGGCAAGGACACCTTCATGGGCTCGCTCGACTCGCTGAGGCCCTTCGGCCTGCTGGCGAGCTTCGGCAACGCCTCGGGCGCGGTCGAGGCCTTCAATCTCGGCATCCTCGCCGCGAAGGGCTCGCTCTACGTCACCCGCCCGACGATGAACACGCACACCGCCAACCGTGAGACGCTGGTCGCGATGGCGAAGAACCTGTTCGAGGCCGTCGGCTCCGGCAAGGTCGCCGTCGCGATCAACGCCCGCTTCGCGCTGAAGGACGCCGCCGACGCCCACCGCGCGCTGGAAGGGCGCGGCACGACCGGCTCGACGGTGATCGTGCCGTAGCGGCGGCGCAATTTCCGCCTGAATCGGAGGTTAGGTGAATTGCGGTCCGGCCAGGTGGCCGGACCGTTTCCGTTTCAGGTATGCCGCTTGCGCATTCACAGGGTCATCGTTTCGTCGAGCCTCGTCCTGGCTCTCGCAGTTGGCGGAGCCGTGATCGCTCCGCCGGCTTTGCAGGGCTGGCGCCTCCAGCAGGCGCAGGACGATGCCACCGAGCTGTCGCGGCTGCGCCTCCCCGGCGTCGCGACGCAGGATCGCATCGCCCATGAGATCGACCTGGCGGTGACAGCCGGCGATCTTTCCCTCGCCGAGAGTTTCCTCGCGCTGGCGGCCGAGCGCGGGACTGCCGTCGCGCCCGATCGCATCGCGCGAATCGAGGCCTTGAAGGCAAACGCGCTGGCCCGAGCCGTCTCCGACTTCGGCCACGGCTTTGTTGCCGGTGAACGCGAGAGCGATGCGGCCTTCGCCGGCGCACTCGTCGGGGACATCAGCGGCTTCGGCGATCTGCGCGATCTCGCCCGCGAAGGCAGCAGGCTGGCGGCTGGCGAGACGATCGACGAGACAGTGTTGGTGCTCGCCGCTGTCGGCCTGGCGATCAGCGCCGCAACCTGGGTCAGTCTCGGAGGTGGCCTTCCGGCCCGGGGCGGCGTCAGTGCCGTCAAGGCGGCGAGCAAGGCAAAGCTGCTTTCCCCCGTGCTGACCGCGAATCTCGGCCGCATGGCCGCCGGCGCCATCGACCGGCCGGCCCTGTCGGCGAGCTTCGGCGCTGCCGCAAGGCTGGATCTCGCGGCCGCCAAAGCCACCGCCGGCGGCATCGTCCGGCCAGCGGCTTTGGCGCGCTTCACCGCGCTCGGCCAGGACGCCGGCTCGCTCTACGCCCGCACCGGCCAACGGGGCCTGCGCCAGGTGCTTGCCGTCGCCGAGGACGCAGGGGACATCGGCCGGGCCGCGAAGCTGGCAGCGGCGAAGCCGTCGACGGCGCGGGCGGTGCTCAAACTGCTCGGGCGCTCGGCTCTCGTGCTCGGCGCTCTCGGCCTCCAGGCGGCCGGCTTTATGCTGGCTCTGCTCGCCTACGCGCTGGCCATCGCCATGGCGGCGCAACGCTTCGGCTGGTGGCTGGGACGGCTCGGCCGGACGTCACGCGCGAGAGAGTCGGTTTCGAGCGCCTGACGTAAAGGGAGCAGGAAAAACGAAAATCCCGAAACCTAAAAGCGAAACCACGCCTGGAGCCGGCAAAGCGGGACCAACAACAAGATCCCTGGTCCCTACGTCATGTCCCCGCTTCTCCGCCGCCTCGGTTTCATCCTCTCCTTCGTCATCGTCGCGATGGCGCTCCAGGCGCAGCTCTCCGCCCGTCCGACGCTTCAGCTCGCCACCCAGATCAGCGATGCCCAGGTCGTCTTCGAGAAGTCGTCGCGTCCGCGTGTCGGCCGCGTCGCCGAACCGCGCCGCATGGCGCGGATTGTGTCGGCCGCGCTTGCCTGATCAGACCGCCATGCCGTGCAGGTCGTAGGCGTCGGCGCGCTCGATCTTCACGGTGACGATATCGCCTGGCCGCAGCGGCCGCCGGCTCGAAACATAGACATTGCCGTCGATCTCCGGCGCGTCCCATTTCGAACGGCCCTTGGCGACTGTCGGGCCGGCCTCGTCGATGATCACCGGAATCCGCTTGCCGACACGCCCCTTGACGATGCGGGCCGAGACCTCGGCCTGCGTCTTCATGAAGCGATGCCAGCGCGCCTCCTTCTCGTCCTCGTCGACCAGCGGCAGGCCGAGATCATTGGCGGTCGCGCCGTTGACCGGCTCGTATTTGAAGCAGCCGACCCGCTCCAGCTTCGCTTCCTTCAGCCAGTCGAGCAGGAAGTCGACGTCTCCGTCCGTCTCGCCGGGGAAGCCGACGATGAAGGTCGAGCGGATGGCGAGATCCGGGCAGATCTCGCGCCACTTCCGGATCCGCTCCAGCGTCTTCTCATGATGGGCCGGCCGGCGCATCGCCTTCAGCACCGAGGGCGAGGCATGCTGGAACGGAATGTCGAGATAGGGCAGCACGTTGCCCTCCGCCATCAGCGGGATGACCTCGTCGACATGCGGATAGGGGTAGACATAGTGCATCCGCACCCAGACGCCCATCTGCCCGAGCTCGCGCGCCAGCTCGAAGAAGCGGGTGCGGACCTCGCGATCCTTCCACATCGACGGCGCATACTTGATGTCGAGCCCGTAGGCGCTGGTGTCCTGCGAGATCACCAGCAGTTCCTTGACGCCGGCCTTGACCAGCTTCTCGGCCTCGCGGAGCACATCGCCGATCGGCCGCGAGACCAGGTCGCCGCGCAGCTTGGGAATGATGCAGAAGCTGCAGCGGTTGTTGCAACCCTCTGAGATCTTTAGGTAGGCGTAGTGCCGCGGCGTCAGTTTGATGCCCTGGTCAGGCACCAGGTCGATAAAGGGGTCGTGCTTGGGCGGCACGGCCTGATGCACGGCCGAGACCACGCTCTCATAGGCCTGCGGGCCGGTGATCGCGAGCAGGTTCGGGAAGGCGTCGCGGATCTGCTCGGGCTCGGCGCCCATGCAGCCGGTGACGATGACCTTGCCGTTCTCGGCCATGGCCGAGCCGATCGCCTCCAGCGATTCCTGCTTGGCGCTGTCGAGGAAGCCGCAGGTGTTGACGATGACGACGTCGGCGCCCGCATGGCTCTTGCTGAGCTCATAGCCCTCCGAGCGCAGCGAGGTGATGATGCGTTCGGAATCGACGAGCGCCTTGGGGCACCCGAGAGAGACGAACGAGATTTTCGGCGCGACGGCGTTCATCGGCGGCAGAACTCAACAAAGGAGCAAGGGAAGGGCGCGGCAAGACCGGCGCGTTGGCGCTTCCTTTGAGCCTTTTTGGACGAATTTGCAACTTGACGTGCCCCGCTGGATTGGCTGCCGGGGGCAAATGACCGGGCGCAATCCGTTACGGCCCAAATCGACAGGTGGTGACACGCAGCGGCTTCGCCGGAATTGGCTGCGGCTCAGGCCAGGGGACCCTCGGATACGTGGCCAACACGGTAGATCTGGTCGGCGACGTCCGAAGGCGAGGGGGCGCTTCGCCAAAGTTGAAAACGCACCAGGCGCCATCCTTTCGGATCAAATCCAACGACGACTGCCAAGGCTCTTTTCGCCGAACCCGATTTGGCCCATCGGATCGACTCGTTTTTCAGTTCCGTCAGATCGCGATAGGGCGAAATGGCCTCGACGTGACGGCTCGCAAAGCGCGCATCCGCGACGTCGACGGCGACGACGCTATGCCAGGTCAGCCATATGTCGACACTTGGCCAGCCAAGGTCCTTTGTCAGTTGAGCGAAGCCGGGGCCGGTCAGGAAGTTGCTGACCCCATCCGGCCTATCCCAGAGATAGAACGGAGCATAGAGATTCTCCGGGCTCGCGAAATCGATCTCGTCTTTGCGCGCAGACAAATAGGCCTTGAAACGAAGGTGCGGAAAGCCGTCGAGCAACGGCCCCTTGTCGCGAATGCGCCCTTCGATGATCGTCATGTCGTAGTCAGCTGGAAAGACCAGACTGTATTGCATCGCGATCATTGCTCGGCGTCCTCGCTTTCGGCCGTGTCCAGCCAACGAACCGCAGTGCCATCCCTGACGCATTGCACGCTGAGATAGCTGAACGAACTGTCTGATGCGGCGCCATGCCGATGGCGCTCACCCTCGGCAAACCAGACCGTGTCGCCGGCGCGAACACATTCGGCCGCTTCGCCGTGACGCTGCACATGGCCGATACCGCTGACGACGAACAGGAGCTGACCACGCGGATGGCTGTGCCAGTTCGTCATCGTGCCCGGCTCCATGAAGACCCGCATTGCGGTCATGTCGCCTTCTCGGCTGCTCGACAGCAGCATCTGAGCGAGAAATGGCCGATTGGCGATGTCGGGCGGGGCCGCGGTGATATTCGATCCGTCACGCCATACCGTCATCCTGGTCGGAGATTCGGATTCCTTTTCGAACGCAGCGCTCATCGAATTCTGACTTCCTCTTCGTTTGACAACGCCATTCTGGCGATCGACAACTGTGCGGAAAATCAAATAATTCAGGACAAAAGATCCGGTTTTTCAGGACAGTGTATGCGACCTACCAATCTTGATCTCGATGCTTTGCGCAGCTTCGCAGTGGGTTTGGAAACGGGATCCTTCGCCCGGGCCGCCGAGCGGCTGGGCCGCTCGACCTCAGCGGTGAGCGCCCAACTCAAGAAATTGGAGGAGCAGGCGGGCGTTACCCTGCTTCGCAAGTCAGGGCGCGGACTGAGATTGACCGACGCTGGCGAAACCCTCCTTTCCTACGCCCAACGCCTCTTGGACCTCAACGATGAGGCGCTCGGCGCCGTAGGCGGGGCCAATCTCGAAGGCTGGATTCGCCTCGGACTACAGGAGGATTTCGGTGAAACGATCTTGCCTGGCGTCCTGGGACAGTTCGTCCGAGCTCACCCGAAGGTCCGCATCGAGGGCCGGATAGCCCGTAACGGCGAACTGGTCGACAAGATTGCCTCCCGGCAGCTCGACATCGCTCTCGCCTGGGATGGAGGAGAACGTCCCGCTCGCGTCGAACGCATAGCAAGCGTGCCGCTCTGCTGGCTCGCCGCCGCGACCGATTCGTGGCGGAACGATCGCGGCGAGCCGCTCCCGCTTGCCCTGCTCGAAACGCCCTGCCTGCTACGAGATATCGCTTGCGAACAGCTCGATCGCCAGGGCACAGCTTGGCGAGTGGCGTTTGTCAGCCCCAGTCTCGCAGGCTTGTGGGCGGCGACCGCTGCCGGACTCGGGCTCGCGCTTCGTACGCCGATAGGTCACCCAAAATCGGTGCGGATGCTCGATCCGGCCGAATACGGCTTGCCGACCTTGCCTTCCATCGACCTCGTCCTGCACCGCGTCGATGGGGTTTCCAACGTGGCGACGGACCATCTTGTCGGAATCTTGAAGCAGGCTCTCCGCCAAGCTCTGCCCGGCGACTGGTACGCCACACCACCCCAGCACTGAGCCGCGGGGCGCTCAGCCGCCTCCGATCGCGACTGGCCGCTCCGGGTCCTGTGTCCAGTCGGTCATCGAGCCATCGTAGAGCGAGACCTCCTCGCGCTCGAGCAGCTCCGACATCACGAACCAGTTCAGCGACGCAGTGTGGCCGGTGTTGCAATAGGAAATCACCGGGCCGTTCGGCACCGGGCCGAACAACGTGCCGAGCTCTCCGGCAGGCTTGAACCGCCCGGTCGAAGGGTCGAAGGCCGCCGAATAGTCGCGCGAGACGGCGCCGGGAATGCGCCCGGCGCGCGCGGCTTCCGCCGCCTTTTCCTGTCCCTCGAAATAGCTGGCCGAACGAGCGTCGACGAGCGTCGCCAGCTTGCTGCGCGAAGCAACGAGCGTGGCATCGGCGGTGCTTCTGAGCTTCTGCTGCACGACCACCGGGTAAGGCGAGGCCGGCACCGGCTTGGACGGGCCGGTCTCGACCCGCAGGCCGGGCGCGGTTCGCCAGCCGTCGAAGCCGCCGTCGAGGATGGCCTGCTGGCCGTGGCCGATCAGCTTCAGCGTCCAGTAGACGCGCGTCGCGGCGGCAAGATCGCTGGCGCTGAGCCCGGCGGGGACGATCACCACCTTGCTCGGGGGAGTGACGCCGAGCCGCCCCACCAGTTCGGCGAGATGGTCGAGCGGCGGCAGCATGCCGGGCGCATTGCCGACCTTGGCGCGCCAGCCGTCGGCGGCGTAGTCGCTGTGCACGGCACCGGGGATATGGCCGGCCTCGAAGGCCTGGCGCCCGCCCTCGGCGGCGGCACGAATATCGATGATGACGAGATCGGGCGAACCCAGCGCTCCGGCCAGGACGTTGGGCGATACCAGCCCCGAGGTCGGGATGTCCGTCATTCGGCGGCCTCCTGCTGCAGTTCCTCGATGACCACGAGCGAGGTGCTCATCTGCGCGGTCGCCCCCAGCATGATCGAAGCGGAACAGTACTTTTCCTTCGACAATGTGACGGCGCGCTCAGCCTTGGCCTGCGACAGGCCGCGGCCGCTGATGCGATAGGCGAGGTGGATCTTGGTGAAGACCTTGGGGTCCTCGGTCGCGCGCTCCGCCTCGACCTCGACCTCGCAGCCGGTCACTGCCTCGCGGCCCTTCTTCAGGATCTGCACGACGTCGAAGCCAGTGCAGCCGGCGAGCCCGATCAGCAGCATCTCCATCGGCCGAATGCCGATATTGCGGCCGCCATATTCAGGCGCACCGTCCATGACCACTGCATGGCCTCTGCCGGCTTCGCCCAGGAAGGCCATGCCCTCGACCCATTTCGCTCGCGCCTTCATGGCCGTCTCCTGTCGTCAGAACATGTCAGGCGACAGGGATAACCCGCCCGGTGCGCGAAAGGCGAGGGCGGCATCAGGCCGCGGCGAAGAGGTTGCCATGCGTGATGCGCAACCGGACGCGTTCGCCGATCGCTGGCGCGACCTGGCTGGCGAGGTCGACGTCGAGCCGCTTTGGCAGCCCTTCGACGGCGACTTCGGCGCGGCGCAGCGGC
This sequence comes from Allobosea sp. FBZP-16, assembly GCF_002831785.1. Classification (NCBI taxonomy): domain Bacteria; kingdom Pseudomonadati; phylum Pseudomonadota; class Alphaproteobacteria; order Hyphomicrobiales; family Alloboseaceae; genus Allobosea; species Allobosea sp. FBZP-16. Next base: position 477,133 of record NZ_LNCQ01000022.1, read on the forward strand.
CCGTTCCGGCGCAGGTGCTCGACGACACCGGGCAGAGCGAGCGGCGCATCATCGACAATGCGCAAATGCTGCGGCCGGACATAGAGCGAGGCCGGGCCGCCCTGATTCTGGCGCAGACCGCCCAGCACCGGCCGGTCCTGGAAGAAGGCCTGGCTGCCGACGACCTTGACCGGCAGATGGTTGGCGTCGCCCAGGAACTGGCAGACGAAGGGCGTCGCCGGATGGTCGTAGACATCGTCGGGCGAGCCGACCTGCTCGAGCCGGCCGTCATGCAGGATCGCGACCCGGTCGGCGAGCTCCAGCGCCTCCTCCTGGTCGTGCGTGACGAAGACGGTGGTATGGCCGGTGTGCCGGTGCAGCTCGCGCAGCCAGGCGCGCAAATCCTTGCGGACCTTGGCGTCCAAGGCTCCGAAAGGCTCGTCGAGCAGCAGCACGCGCGGCTCGATTGCCAGCGCCCGGGCGAGCGCGATGCGCTGACGCTGGCCGCCCGAGAGCTGGCTCGGATAGCGCTTTTCGAGGCCCGGCAGCTGGATGAGTTCCAGGAGATCGGAGACGCGCTTTTTGATCTCGGCCGAACTCGGCCGTTCGGCGCGCGGACGCGACTTCAAGCCGAAGGCGATGTTCTCGGCGACGCTCATCGTCTTGAATAGCGCATAGTGCTGGAAGACGAAGCCGATCCGGCGCTCGCGCAGCGACAGCTCGCGGGTATCGGTCTCGCCGAAGAGCACGCGGCCGCGCTCGGCCTGTTCCAGCCCGGCGATGACGCGCAGCAATGTCGTCTTGCCCGAGCCGGAGGGACCGAGCAGCGCGACGAGTTCGCCCGGCTGGATGTCGAGCGAGACGCCGCGCAGGGCGGGGAAGTTCTGGAAGCGCTTCTCGACGCTTTCGATGGTGACGGCGACCGACATGGGCTGTTCCACTCAGTGACGGCGGCTGGCGGCGATCGCGTCGGCGAAATGCCACTCCAGGACGGTTTTCAGGACGAGCGTGACGAGGGCAAGGCCCGCCAGCAGCGAGGCGACGGCGAAGGCGGCGGCGCCCATGTACTCGTTGTAGAGAATCTCGACATGCAGCGGCATGGTCGTGGTCACGCCGCGGATCTTGCCCGAGACGACGGCGACCGCGCCGAACTCGCCCATGGCGCGGGCATTGCAGAGCAGCACGCCGTAGAACAGACTCCATTTCACGTTCGGCAGCGTCACCGTGAAGAAGGTGCGCCAGGGCGAGGCGCCCAAGGTCAGCGCCGTCTCCTCGTCGGCCGAGCCGAGCGACTGCATATGCGGGATCAGTTCGCGTGCGACGAAGGGGAAGGTGACGAAGATCGTCGCCAGCAGGATGCCCGGCACGGCGAAGATGATCTTGAGGTCGTTGGCCGCGAGCCAGGGGCCGAAATAGCCCTGCGCGCCGAAGAGCAGCACGAAGACCAGACCCGAGATCACCGGCGAGACCGAGAAGGGCAGGTCGATGAAGCTGATCAGCAGGCTCTTGCCGCGGAACTCGAACTTGGCGATCGCCCAGGCGGCCGCCAGGCCGATGATCACGTTGAACGGCACCGCGATTGCCGCGATGAGCAGGGTCAACCGGATCGCCGCCAAGGCATCGGGCTCGAGGATCGCCTCACGGTAGGCGTGCCAGCCACGCGCCCCGGCCTCGACGAAGACCGAGATCAGCGGCAGGAACAGGAAGAGGCTAAGGAAGAGGAGCGAAATCGCAACCAGCACGAACTGGACGATGCGGGATTCGCCCTTGACGCGCCGTGCGGCGCGGGCGGGCGCGAGGTCCTCGATCTGATAGGGCAGGCTGGCGTCAGACATCGCCGAACCTCCGGCGGGCGCGCGCCTGGATCAGGTTGACGAGCAGGATCAGCGAAAACGAGAGCAGGAGCATGATCGTCGCGACCACGGCCGCCCCGGCATAGTCGAACTGCTCCAGCCGGATCACGATCAGCAATGGTGCGATCTCGGAGACCATCGGCACATTGCCGGCGATGAAGATGACCGAGCCGTATTCGCCGACGGCACGCGCGAAGGCGAGGACGAAGCCAGTCAGCAGGGCCGGCAGCACCGGCGGCAGCAGCACGGAGAAAACGGTGCGCCAGCGGCTGGCTCCAAGCAGCGCCGCCGCCTCCTCGATATCGGCAGGCAATTCCTCCAAGACCGGCTGGATTGTGCGGACGACGAAGGGCAGCCCGATGAAGATCAGCGCCACCATCACGCCGAGCGGCGTATAGGCGACCTTGATGTTGTAGGGGGCTAGCAGGCTGCCGACCCAGCCATTGGGTGCATAGATCGCCGCGAGCGCGATACCGGCGACGGCCGTCGGCAGGGCGAAGGGCAGGTCGACCGCCGCATCGATCAGGCGCCTGCCCGGAAAATCATAGCGGACGAGCACCCAGGCCAGGATCAGCCCGAAGACGGCATTCACTGCCGCGGCGAAGAAGGCTCCGAAAAAGGAGAGCTTCAACGCGGCCAGCGTCCGCGGCGAGGTCGCCACGGCCCAGATGTCGGCCGGGCCGGCGCTCGCCGCCTTGATGAAGAGCGCGGCCAGAGGAATCAGCACGATCAGCGACAGGGCCGTTACGGTAATACCCAGCGCCAAGCCGAAGCCTGGTAGGATGCTGGGCTCGCGCCAGCGGGAGACTGCCGCCGTCATGCTCAGCGCGCCGGCTTGTAGAGCTGGTCGAACGTGCCGCCATCACCGAAATGGGTGGGCTGCGCCTTGGCCCAGCCGCCGAAGCTCTCGTCGATGGTGACGAGCTCGACCTTCGGGAATCGGGCGATGTCCTTGGGGTCGGCAGCTTCCGGATTGCGCGGGCGGTAGTAGTTCTTGGCGATGATCGCCTGGCCCTTCGGCGTGTAGAGGAATTCGAGATAGGCCTGCGCCTCGGCACGGGTGCCCTTGGTATCGACATTGCCGTCGACGATCGCGACCGGCGGCTCGGCCAGGATTGAGAGCGAGGGCACGATGATGTCGAACTTGTCCTCGCCGAACTCCTTCAGCGCCAGGAAGGCCTCGTTCTCCCAGGACAGGAAGACGTCGCCGATGCCGCGCTGGGTGAAGGTCGTGGTCGCCCCGCGCGCGCCGGTGTCGAGCACCGGGACGTTGCTGAGCAGCTTCCCGATATAGTCGCGGACCTTGGCCTCGTCCTTATTGAAGGCTTTCTCGGCATAGGCCCAGGCGGCGAGATAGTTCCAGCGCGCCCCGCCCGAGGTCTTCGGGTTCGGCGTGATGATCTGAACGCCGGGCTTCACCAGGTCACCCCAGTCCTTGATCGCCTTCGGATTGCCCTTGCGGACGAGGAAGACAATGGTCGAGGTGTAGGGTGAGGAGTTCTGCGGCAGCCGCTTCTGCCAGTCGAGCGGCAGCTTCTTCGAGCGCTCGGCGACGGCGTCGATGTCGCCGGCGAGCGCCAGCGTCAGCACGTCGGCATTGAGGCCGTCGATGACGGTGCGGGCCTGCGCACCCGAGCCGCCATGCGACTGCCGAATCGTGCCGATCTTCTTGGCGTTCTTGCCGTTCCAGTCGGCGATGAAGGCCGCGTTGATCTCCCGATAGAGCTCGCGGGTCGGATCATAGGAGACGTTGAGCAGCTCGGTCTGCGCGCGCGCACCGCCGATCACGCCGAAGCAGACGGCAAAGGCCCCGAGCGCCAGACCGGCTTGCAGCAAGCGGTGAAGTCTCTGTCGCGTCATCTCAGTGCTCCGTGTCGGACAGTTCAGAAAACCGCGTAAACGGCTCAAAAAACTGTTCTGAAAAACAAACAGAACGTACTGAATTGGCGGTCATCGCTCAACTAGCGGAGGCAGTAGAGCCCTTCCAAACTTTTCGCGCCAGAGAGAAAACGCATCTCCGGCGGTTTGGTTCACGTCAGCCGTGTGCCAGGTTGCCGCTCGATGCAGCCGGCAGCGCGGCGCCCATGGCGTGGCCGATCAGCACGAGGACCGGCCCCTTGCTCGGAAGCTCGCCCAGCCGCTCCGGCAGGTGCGCGATCGTGCTCGCGATCCGCATTTCAGTCGGGGTGGTTGCGCCGAGCACGGCAACAGCGGGCGTAGCCGGGTCGAGCCCCGCCGCGAGCGCCTTCTCGCGGAACAGCGGCAGCGTAGCGCGCGCCATGTAGAGCACCGTGGTTGCGGCGGGGTCGGCAAGCGCCTTCCAGTCGAGATCCTGCGGCAGCTTGCCGTCGCGGGCATGACCCGTAACGAACTGCAGCCGACGGGCATGATCGCGATGGGTGAGCGAGAGACCAAGCGAGGCGGCCGCGCCCTGCGCCGCCGAGATGCCGGGCACGATCGTGACCGGGATGCCGGCACGGTGGCAGGCTTCGATCTCCTCGCCGGCACGGCCGAAAATGCCGGGCTCACCACCCTTCAAGCGGACGACATGCTTGCCCTGGCCGGCGAGCGAGACGAGCATCGCATTGATGTCATCCTGCTTCACCGCCGGGCCGTAGCCCTGCTTGCCGACCAGCATGCGCTTGGCCTCGCGCCGGGCAAGCTCGAGCACGCCTGCCGAGACGAGGTCGTCATAGAGGATGATGTCGGCGCTCTGCAGCGCCCGGATCGCCTTCAGCGTCAGCAACTCCGGGTCGCCAGGACCGGCACCGACCAGCGTGACCCGCCCGTTCGGCGTACCGCCGCGCTCGATATCGTCGAGAATGGCAGAGAGACCGCTGCGATCGTTCTCATTGGGTCGGCGCTGCGGCTCGGCTAGGGCCCGGCTGGTGAAGCGCTCCCAGAAATCGCGGCGCAGCGGGAAGGCGAGCTCGCGCGCCTTGACCATCGGGCGCCAGTCATGTGCGGCCTGCGCCCAGGCCTTGAGGCCCGCCGGCAGCAACGCCTCGATCTTGGCGCGGATCGCCTGGCCGAAGACGGGAGCGGCGCCGTCGGTCGAGATCGCGATGACGAGCGGCGAGCGGTTGACCAGCGAGCCGAAGGCAAAATCGCAGAACTCGGGCTTGTCAACGACATTGACCGGGACGCCGTTTTGCCGGGCTGCGGCGACGAAGGCCTTGGCTTCCTCGAGCGAGTCGATATCGGCGATGGCGAGCGCGGCGCCGTCGAGATCATCCGCCTGCCAGGCGCGCGGCAACACCGTCACCGAGCCGGCCGGCGGGTCGGCAGCGAGGCCACCGAAGGCTCCAGGCTGATCGCCGGCGAGGATCAGCAGCTCGGAGCCGGCGGCGGCGAGCAGTTCAGCCTTCCAGAGCGCCCCTTCGCTCGCGCCCGCGAGCACGACCTTGCGCCCTTCCAGCTTGTGGAAGAGCGGCAGGGTGGCGAGCCGGTCGATCCGGCGCGCGGTGGTTGTCTCCGGGCGTCTTGCGCTCATCGTTGCGTCGCTGCGGCCTTCACATCGGGGGGCAATCGGCTGTCGCCCGCAGGTGGCACGAACAGCCACAGGCCGGCAAGCACCAGGATGATAAGCCGGAAGCAAAGATCGAACCAGCGCTCGCGCGGTGCGGAAACAGACTGGCCGATGGCACGGTCGATATCGCTCAGCATGGCCTCCTCCCATTCATCGTCGCTATGGCGGTCGGCGGGCCGGCGCAGGCTCGATTGGGCCGAACCGTGCATCGTCTCAGCCCGCCGCGACATGTTTCAGCCGGGCCGAACGGCGCCGGTCGAGGATGTTGCCGCTGTCGCCATAGCCGCGCTGATAGCCATGGCTGATCTGGCCGAGCGCATTGACCCATTGCTCGACGGGCTGGCGCGCCGCGCTCGCCTCGGGCAGCTCGACCTCGTCGAAGCCGCAGGCGATGGCATAGGCGAACTGGTCGGCGATCAGTGGGCCGCTGGCGCGCAGGGTGCCCGTGAAGCCGTGATTGCGGATCAGCCGCGCCAGGCTGAAGCCGCGCCCGTCGCCGAAGGATGGAAAGCTGATCGCGATCAGCGAGAGCTGGCGCATCAGGAGCTTCAGCTGGGGAATGCGCACTGTGTTGGGGATGACGACGCCGATGCGCTGGTCGCGCGTCTTCTGCGCCAGCGCTTCCGGCAGCGCCGCCCAATCGACCAGCGCGTGCGAGATGTTGTCGATCGCTGCGCCTTCGCTGCGCGTCCAGATTTCGGTCTTGGCGCCGTGACGATCAAGCAACGGCATGGCTGATCTCCCGGTTGGTGTCCTGGAAAGCCGCCTTGAACGGCGCGAGGCCGAGGCGGCGAACATTGTCGATGAAGCTTTCGCCGGCCTGGCGCTGCGCCAGGTAGACCGAGACGATGCGCTCGATCGCATCCGGCACCTCCTCGGCGGCGAGGCCCGGGCCGAGGATCTCGCCGATCGCGGCGTTCTCGGTCGCGTCGCCGCCGAGGGTGATCTGGTAGGATTCGATGCCGCGCTTCTCAAGCCCGAGAATCCCGATATGGCCGACATGGTGATGGCCGCAGGCATTGATGCAGCCGGAGATCTTGATGTTGAGCACACCGATCTCCTTCTGTCTGACGGGGTCGGCGAAGCGCTGCGCCAAGGCCTGCGCGATCGGGATCGAGCGAGCCGTCGCCAGCGCGCAATAGTCGAGGCCGGGGCAGGCGATGATGTCGGTGATCAGCCCGGCATTGGCCGTCGCGAGTTCGGCCGCGCCGAGGCGCTGCCAGACCGCGAACAGATCCGACAGCTTCACATGCGGCAGGACGAGGTTCTGCGCGTGGGTGACGCGGATCTCGGAGAGCGAGAACTCATCCGCAAGATCGGCGACGACGCGCATCTGCTCGCTGGTGGCATCGCCGGGGGGCGCGCCGATCGGCTTCAGCGAGATCGTCAGCGCGGCATAGCCCGGCTGGCGATGCGGCGTGAGGTTGGTCTCGACCCAGCGGGCAAAATCGGGATTGCCCGCCCTGGCCGCCTCGAAGGCACCGCTGGTCGCCGGCAGCGTCTCGTAGGCGGGCGGCGCGAAGTAGGCGGCGATGCGCGCGACCTCGGCCGGATCGGCATTGACCGAGGGGCCGTCGAGCCTGGCGAACTCCTCCTCGACGCGGCGGGAAAATTCCTCCGTGCCGATCTCGTGGACGAGGATCTTGACCCTGGCCTTGTACTTGTTGTCGCGCCGGCCTTCGAGATTGTAGACCCGCATGACCGCCTCGAGATAAGCGAGCAGGTCGGCCTTGGGCAGGAACTCGCGCACGACCTTGCCGATCATCGGGGTGCGGCCGAGGCCGCCGCCAACGATGACCTCATAGCCGATCTCGTGCGTGTCGGGATGGCGCAGGATGCGCAGGCCGATATCGTGCGCCTTGATCACGGCGCGGTCGTGCTCGGCGCCGGTGACCGCGATCTTGAACTTGCGCGGCAGGTAATCGAACTCGGGATGCAGGCTCGACCATTGCCGGATCAGCTCGGCGGTCGGGCGCGGGTCCTCGACCTCGTCCTGGGCGACGCCGGCGAAATGATCGGCCGTGACGTTGCGGATGCAATTGCCCGAAGTCTGGATCGCGTGCATCTCGACATCGGCCAGCAGGTCGAGAATATCCGGGATGTCGCGCAGCTTGGGCCAGTTGAACTGCAGATTGGTGCGTGTGGTGAAATGGCCGTAGCCGCGGTCATAGCGCTCGCCGATCAGCGCGAGTTGGCGCATCTGCTTCGACGACAGCGTGCCGTAGGGAACCGCGATCCGCAGCATATAGGCATGCAGTTGCAGATAGACGCCGTTCTTTAGGCGCAGCGGCTTGAATTCGTCCTCGGTCAGCGAACCGTTCAGCCGGCGGCCGACCTGATCGCGGAACTGCGCGACGCGCTCGCGGACAAAGCGTTCGTCGAATTCATCGTAGCGATACATGCGTCAGGCTCTCAGGAAAGCTGGGGCGAGCGGCAGTTCGGCCTGCTTGCCGAGATCGCGCCGGATGCTGGGGCCGGTCGTCTTCATCCGCTCGCGGTAATGGCGCGGCACCGGCACGCCGTCCTCGATCGCGACATCGACCAGATAGGCATCGACGACATGCTGGTTGCCGAGTTCGGCGGCGGCGAAGGCATCGAGCCGGTCGGCGGTCGCATCGTCATCGCCGACCAGCGCGGCACCAGGATCACGCGACCAGTGCAGGCCAGTCGCATCGCCCGCCGCGAAGACGACATCGCCATCGAGCAGGTCGTTGGCCAGCAGGATAACCGGCAGGGCAGGGCGCTTGGCGGCAGCCATGAATAATGCTCGCTACGTTCGCTATTCCGAACGTTTTACATAAGGCACTGGCCTTCGAGCATCAATTCACGCGCGGTAGTGTGATTTTTCTTATTCCCGTTCAAAAAGAGGAAATCTCTCTTCGGGCTGTCCCGACGACGGGCCGAGCGGAAAAAATCATGCTGTCGCGATCCATATTGCGCGTGTCGTCCCGGGCGACCGCAGGGAGACCCGGGACCCATTCCGGAACCTCTTTCGGACAAGCTCCGGAATGGAGCCCGGATCGGCGCGGCTTCACCGCTCGTCCGGGATGACAGCCAGATTGATGCGTGGATTTACGAAGCCTCACACCAGCCCGCCGAGCCGATAGCCCACCCCCGGCTCGGTCTCGATCAGCTTCGGCTCGGCTGGATCGTCCTCGAGCTTCTGCCGGAGCTGGCCGACGAAGACGCGCAGATACTGCACGTCATGCTCATGCGCCGGCCCCCAGACCGCGGTGAGGATCTGCTTATGGGTCAGCACGCGGCCATTGCCCTGCGCCAGGCAGGCGAAGAGGTCGTATTCCTTGGGCGAAAGCTTCACGGCCGCACCGCCCTTGCTGATCCGGCGGTTGACCAGATCGATCTCGACATTGCCGATCTGCAGCGCCGGCTCCGAGCCCTGGCGTTCGAGGCGATGGCGCAGCGCGACGCGCAGGCGCGCCAGCAACTCGCCGACACCGAAGGGTTTCTCGACATAGTCGTCGGCGCCGGCGTCAAGCGCGTCGATCTTCTCGGTCTCGCGGTCGCGGGCCGAGAGGATGATCACCGGCCCGTCATAGAAGGCACGTGCTTTGGCGAGCGCCTCCTTGCCGTCCATGTCGGGCAGGCCGAGATCGAGCACGACGGCGTCCGGCGGCTTGCGGGCGATCTCGCGCAGGCCAGTCGTGGCGTCGTCGGCGCGGATCGGCTCGTAGCCGGCGGCGTCGAGCGCCGGGCCGAGGAAACGGTGGATCTGCGGCTCGTCGTCGATGACGAGGATACGCGGGCGAAAGGCGGTCATGACTTGGTTTCTCCACCCGCGGCGTCCTTGCGCAGGCTGATCAGGATGCGGGTGCCGCCCTTGCTGCCGTCCGGGCGGTCATGGATCGGGCTGGCGGCGGCGATGCGCCCGCCCATGGCTTCGACGAAGCCCTTGGCGATAGCGAGGCCTAGGCCGGCACCCTTGCCGCGCTCGCCACCGCGATCGATCGATTCCTCCAGCCGCCGGAACTTCTCGAAGACGCGCTCCAGCTCGGCGGTCGGGATGCCGCGACCCTCATCCTCGATCGAGATCACGACATTGCCGCGATCCTCATAGGCGGCCGCCTCGATCAAGGCACCGTCCTCACTATAGGCGATGGCGTTCTCGAGGATGTTGACCAGCACCTGTTCAAGCAGGCCGGCATCGGCCCTGACGAGCGAGAGCTCGGCTGGGAAGTCGCGCTGGACCCGGCGTTGGCCGAGCCGGCGCGAAATGCGCGATAGCGCCGATGCGATCACGTCGCGGACGTCGATCCAGTCACGCCGCGCCACCAGCGCCCCGCCTTCGAGCCTGGTCATGTCGAGCAGGTCGCCGACATAGCGGTTCAGGCGCTCGGCCTCTTCGCGGATCGAGAGCAGGAGGTCGTCGCGCACGGCCGCCTTCATACCCTCGCCATAGTCGATCAGCGTCGTCGCCGAGCCGAGCACGGTGGCGAGCGGCGTGCGCAGGTCGTGGCTCACCGAGTTGAGCAAGGCGGAGCGCAGCCGGTCGCTGCGGCGCAGCGCCTCGGCATCGACAGCCGCAGCGGCGAGCTCGGCCCGCTCGATCGCAATCGCGCCCTGGTCGAGCAGCGCCATTGCGAAGCGCGCGTTCTCGGCCGTCGCCAGCGCCTTCGGCTCGAACCCGACGACGCCTGAACGGGCCCGCACGCCCTGCAACGGCCGGAAGGTCCAGGCCGCATTGGGCAAGGTCCCGGTACCGGCCCCGGCCGGCTCGCCACGGCTCCAGGTCCAGCGCGCCGCGGTCATGTCGGCGGTCGAAAGCGCTTCGAGCTCAGGGGCACCGGCGGCGGGAGCGATCTCGCCATTGACAGGAAGCAGCACCACGACCTTGCCGGATGTCGCGGCCGAGACCTGCTCGGCCAGGATAGCGGCGGCGTCCTCGCGCCGCGCCGCGGCCGAGAGCCGGCGGCTGGCCGCGAGCAGGGCGGTGATCGCCGAGGCGCGCCGCGCCGTCGCCTTGGCCTGGTCGCGGATGCGCCCGGTCAGGCCGCCCGTCGTCAGCGCCACTGCGAAGAAGACGAGGAAGGTCAGGACATCCGCCGGGTGGCCGATCCAGAAGGACAGCCGCGGCTCCAGAAAGAAGAAGTTGTAGGCGAAGGCCGCGAGCGCCGCCGCCGTCACCGCCGGCCACAAGCCGAAGGCGAGACCGGCACCGAGCACGCTGACCAGAAACAGCATGGCGAGGTTGACGTTCTCGACCCGCTTGTCGATCAGCTCGGCGAGGCCGATCACGAGCCCGACCATGGCGATCGCGCCGAGATGGGCGAGCCAGCTGAATCTGGCGGGCGACGTGTTCGGGCTCGCAGGCTGAACCGGGCCGCTCGTCACCTCGGTGATGATGTGTAGCGCCGCACCGTTCTGCGCCTTCAGCAATTCCGGCGCGAGCGAGCGATGGAACCAGCCGCGCCAGCCCTTGCGATGCGATTTGCCGACGACGATCTGGGTGACGTTGTTGCGGCGCGCATAGTCGAGCACGGCGCCGACGAGATCGTCGCCATTCAGCACGACGCTGGCGCCGCCGAGCTGTTCGGCGAGCTTGAGCGCTTCAGCCAGATGGGCGCCGCGGCCGGAATCGGGCTCCGCCCCGCCGGGCCGCTCGACATGGGCGACCGTCCACGGCGCATCCATCATCATGTCGGAGAGGCGTCGTCCCGCCCGCACCAGCGAGCCGGCCATGGCGTCAGGTCCGATCAGCACGAGGATGCGCTCGCCCGCCGCCCAGGGCCCCTCGACGCCGGCGCGCTTCATCGCCTGGCTGAGCTGGTCGTCGACCGTCTGAGCGGCTCGGCGCAAGGCGAGCTCGCGCAGCGCGGTCAGGTTCTCCGGCTTGAAGAAGTTGCCGGCGGCGAGCCGCGCCGTCTCGGGGACGTAGACCTTGCCCTCTTCCATGCGCTGGCGGAGCTCGGTCGGCGTGATGTCGATCAGCTCGATCTCGTCGGCGCGGCTGAGGGCGCTGTCCGGCACCGTCTCGCGCTGGCGCACGCCGGTGATCTTCCAGACCACGTCGACCAGGCTTTCGAGATGCTGGACGTTGAGGGTCGTCCAGACGTCGATGCCGGCCTGCAGCAGCTCCTCGACGTCCTGCCAGCGCTTGGGATGGCGGCTGCCCGGCGCGTTGGAATGCGCATACTCGTCGACCAGCAGCAGCCTCGGCTTCAGCGCGAGAGCCGCATCGAGGTCGAACTCCATCATCAGCCGGCCGCGGTGCTCGAGCGGCCGGCGCGCCATGACCTCGAGCCCGTCGAGCAGCTCCTCCGTCTCGCGGCGACCGTGCGTCTCGACCACGCCGACAAGCACCTCGCCATGCTCCGTCTGGGCGCGCCGACCTTGCGTCAGCATCTCGTAGGTCTTGCCGACGCCCGGCGCCATGCCGAGAAAAATCTTCAGCCGGCCACGCTTGCCGCGGCCGGCTGAAGCCAGCAGGGCGTCGGGGTCGGGCCGCCCTGCCTCACGGAACTGGGATTCGTCTGTTGCCATCGAACCTAACGTTGAGCGCGCGGCCAGCGCGCGTCGAGTGCCAAATTGACGGCGAGCACATTGACGCGCGGCTCGCCGAGCAGGCCGAAGGTCGAGCCTTCGGTGTTGGCCGCGATCACGGCCTGCACCTCCGCTGCCGGAGCCTTCCGGGCCGCGGCGATACGCGGGACCTGCCGGGCCGCATTGGCCGGCGAGACATGCGGGTCGAGACCGGAGGCCGAGCTGGTGACGGCGTCGACCGGGATCGGCGCCTTGCTCTCGGCGCGCAGCGTTTCGGCATCGGCCTTGATGCGGGCGGCAAGGTCCTCGTTCAGCGGCCCAAGATTGGAGCCAGACGAGCCCGAGGCATCATAGCCGTCCTTGCCGGCAGCCGAGGGGCGGGGCCGCAGATAGGCCTCGTCCTTGAAGTTCTGCCCGATCCAGCGCGAGCCGACGATCTCGCCGGACGCGTTGCGGATCAGCGAGCCGCCGGCCTGCGCCGGGAACAGCGCCTGCGCCAGCCCGGTGACGCCCAGCGGGTAGGCAAAGCCGAGCAGGGCCGTGAAGAGGACCATCGAGACGATGGCGGGGCGAAGATTGGCGATCATGACCTGTGTCCTGTTCTGACCATCACGCGAGCCCGAAGGCCGCGACGATGAGATCGATCAGCTTGATGCCGACGAACGGCGCGATCAGCCCGCCGACGCCGTAGAGGGTGAGATTGCGCGAGAGCAGCTTGGCCGCGCCGATCGCCCGGTAGCGCACGCCGCGCAGGGCCAGCGGAATCAGCGCGACGATGACGAGAGCATTGAAGATCACCGCCGAAAGGATGGCGCTCTGCGGGCTCGCAAGGCCCATGATGTTGAGCGCGCCCAGAGCCGGCAGCGAGACGACGAACAGCGCCGGGATGATGGCGAAATACTTCGCGACGTCGTTGGCGATCGAGAAGGTGGTGAGCGCGCCGCGCGTGATCAGCAGCTGCTTGCCGACCTCGACGATCTCCAGGACCTTGGTCGGGTCGCTGTCGAGATCGACCATGTTGCCGGCCTCGCGCGCCGCCTGCGCGCCGGTCTGCATGGCGACGCCGACATCGGCCTGGGCAAGGGCAGGGGCGTCGTTGGCGCCGTCGCCGCACATGGCGACGAGGCGGCCCTTGGCCTGCTCGGTGCGGATGATCCGCAGCTTGTCCTCCGGCGTCGCCTCGGCGAGGAAGTCGTCGACACCGGCCTCGGAGGCGATCGCCGCGGCGGTGACGGGGTTGTCGCCGGTGATCATCACCGTGCGCACACCCATGCGGCGGAGATCCGCGAAGCGTTCCTTCACGCCGGGCTTGACCACGTCCTTGAGATGGATGACGCCGACCAGCGCACCGTTCTCGCTGACGGCGAGCGGCGTGCCACCCGAGCGGGCGATGCCGTCGACCGCCTGGCGCAGTTCCGCCGGCACCTGGCTCTCGACGAGGTCGAGCGTCTTGATCACCGCGTCGACCGCGCCCTTGCGCCAGGATTTGCCGTCGAGGTCGAGGCCCGACTGGCGGGTGGTGGCGCTGAACGGGATCGTGGTCGCCCCCGCCGGGACTTCAGCGGTGACGCCCTGATTGCGCGCGAGCTCGACGATGGAGCGGCCTTCCGGCGTCTCGTCGGCGAGCGAGGCCATCAGCGCAGCGCGCAGCGCCGCGTCCGGACGCACGCCGGGAACCGGGATGACCTCGACCGCCATGCGGTTGCCGAAGGTGATGGTGCCGGTCTTGTCGAGCAGCAGCGTATCGACGTCGCCGGCGGCCTCGACGGCCCTGCCTGAGGTCGCCAGGACATTCACTTTCAGAAGCCGATCCATCCCGGCGATGCCGACGGCGCTGAGCAGGCCGCCGATCGTGGTCGGGATCAGCGTGATGAAGAGCGCGCCCAGGACCATCGGATCGAGCGAGACCCCCGAAAAGGCGCCAAGCCCTGTCAGGGTAACGACCGCGATCAGGAAGACCAGCGTCAGCCCGGCGAGCAGCACGGCGAGCGCCAGCTCGTTCGGGGTCTTGCGCCGGTCGGCGCCCTCGACCATCGCGATCATCCGATCGAGGAAGGAGGAGCCCGGCCGCGAGGTCACGCGGACCTTGATCCAGTCGGAGACGACGGTGGTGCCGCCAGTGACGGCCGAGCGGTCGCCGCCGCTCTCGCGGATCACCGGGGCGGATTCGCCGGTGATCGCGGCTTCGTTGACCGAGGCTACGCCCTCGATGATCTCGCCATCGGCAGGAATGACGTCGCCGGCCTCGACGAGGACTATGTCATCAGGCGCGAGTTCGTGAGCCGGCGTCGGGATCATCGCATTGCGCTCGGCGTCGATGATCAGCTTGGCCTTGGTGGTGACGCGGGTGGCACGCAACGAATCCGCCGCCGCCTTGCCGCGCCCTTCGGCGATAGCCTCGGCGAAGTTGGCAAAGACGACGGTGAGCCAGAGCCAGATCGCGATCTGGAGCGGGAAGGCGGCGGGCTGGCCATTGGCGATGGCGACGACCGCCGACACGGTCGCGAGCGCGGCGACGACCTCGGTGGCGAGGATGACCGGATTGCCGGTCAGCCGGCGCGGGTCGAGCTTGATGACGGCACTCTTCAGCGCGGTCAGCACGATGGCCTGGCTGAAGGCGCTGGATTTGGCGAGTGAGACACTCATTTGACGGAGTTCCTTTGTCGGCTCAACGATTGGCCGCAAGCACCTGGAAGTGCTCGACGATCGGCCCAAGCGCGAGCGCAGGGAAGAATTGCAGGCCGCCCAGGATCAGGATGATGCCGATGAGCAGGCCGACGAAGAGCGGGCTGTCGCTCGGCAGCGTGCCGGCGGTCGGCGCGAGCTTCGGCTTGGCGGCGATGGCGCCGGCCATGGCGATCACCGGAACCATGTAGGCGAAGCGGCCGAGCAGCATTGCGATGCCGAGCGTGGTGTTCCACCAGGGCGCGTTGGCGGTGAGCCCCGCGAAGGCCGAGCCGTTGTTCCCCGCCGCCGAGGAATAGGCGTAGAGGATCTCGGTGAGCCCGCGTGGTCCCTTGTTCAGCAGCCCCTCGAGCGCGACCGGCAGCACCGCTGCGATGGCCGAGAAGCCGAGGATCGCGAGCGGCAGGATCAGCACCGCCAGCATGGCGAACTTGATTTCGCGGGCCTCGACCTTCTTGCCGAGATATTCCGGCGTGCGTCCGACCATCAGGCCAGCGACGAAGACGGCGAGCAGCGCCATCACCACCATGCCGTAGAGGCCGGAGCCGACGCCGCCGGGCAGGATCTCGCCGAGCTGGATCAGGAACATGGCGACGCCGCCGCCGAGCGGCATGAACGAGCCGTGCATGGCGTTGACCGAGCCGTTCGAGGCGCCGGTGGTCTGCGCCGCCCAGATCGACGAGGCGGCAGCGCCGAAGCGAACCTCCTTGCCTTCCATGTTGGCGGGCGCATCGGTGATGCCGGCAGCGATCATCGCAGGCTGCGGCGTCAGCGTCTCGGAGGAGTAGATCGCAGCGGCGCCGAGGCCGACGAGGATCACCATCGCCGAGAGCAGGGCACGCGCTTCCTTGCGGGCGCTGGCGACACGTCCGAACGCGACGACCGTGCCGAAAGCGAGCGCGTTCAGCGAGACGACCTCGATCAGGTTGGTCAGCGGCGTGGGGTTCTCGAGCGGATGGGCCGAGTTGACGTTGAACAGGCCGCCGCCATTGGTGCCCCACTGCTTGATCGCTTCCTGGCTGGCGACCGGGAAAAGGGCGATGATCTGGTCGGCGCCTTCCAGCGTCTTGGCCGTGACATTGGCGAGCAGGCTCTGCGGCACGCCGGCAGCGACGAGCGCCAGCGCGGTGACGATCGAGAGCGGCAGCAGCACGTAGAGAACGGAGCGGGTCAGATCGACCCAGAAATTACCGAGCGTTTCGCCGCGGTCGGCGGCGAAGGCGCGCGCCACGGCCGCTGCGACGGCGAGGCCGGCGCCGGCCGAGACGAAGTTCTGCACCGTCAGGCCGGCCATCTGGCTGAGGCTGCTCATCGTCGTCTCGCCACCATAGGACTGCCAGTTCGTGTTGGTGACGAAGCTGACCGCGGTGTTGAAGGCGAGATGCGGTGACAGGCCGTCGAAGCCCTGCGGGTTCAACGGCAGGAAGCCCTGCAGTCGCAGGAGGCCATAGAGCAGCACGAAGCCGGCCACGCTGAAGGCGAGCACGGCACCGGCATAGCCGAGCCAGTTCTGCTCCCTGTTCTTGTCGATGCCGAGTGCGGCGTAGAAGCTTGCCTCGACCGGCTTCAGCACCAGGTCGAGCGGCGTACGCTCGCGCGCCCAGACGCGCGCCATATAGATGCCGAGCGGCCAGCCCACGGCCACCGTCAGCGCGATCGTGAAGGCGATCTCAGCCCAGCCCCGCCAGTCCATGCGAGGTCTCCTTTTTGTGTTGTTCAGAAGCGGTCGGGGCGCAGCAGCGCGGCGACCATGTATATCGCGAGCCCGAAGGCCGCGGCGGCATAGAGCAAGGTCAGGCCCATGGCGTCAGACCTTGCGCAGCAGCGCTGCGTACCAGCCGAAGAGCGCGAAGGCCCCGGCTCCGAGCGCGAGAAAGACGATATCGGCCATGACGGATCTCCAGCCTGGGTTTCAGACCGGAGATGTGGTGCAGCCCCTGCTAAGCGGTCGAGCGGGAAGGGCAGGCGGGGGCATAAGGGCCGCGTAAAGATCAGGATCTTTCGAAGGGCAGATCGAGATCGAGTTCGCCATAGCCCATGCCGTCGAGGAGCAGTCGCGTGCGGCGAATGATGTCGTCGGGCGCGCCTGGCACGGGATGGTCGAGCACCAGTGCGGCAAGGATATCTGATGGCAGTTCGAATCTGACGCCGTCTCTCGGTGCGCCGCGATGATCGAACACGATCCCATAGGCCTGCTCGTGGTTGTAGTTGCAGCGCCAAATGTGCTGCCGGCGATCCGTCGTCCGGACATCGATCGAACTGATCGAGAGCGGCTCCTCGGACAGCGATCGACGATGAAGCGAAATCTCAGCCAGGCGCTCGCTGCCATAAAGAAGGAAACGCGAGTGATACCCGATCGGATCGGCGCCCGGCGGCGCCTGGTCGATGCGGCTCTGATGCGCACGCTGAGGGTCGATGATGCTGAGCAGAAGCTTCCCATCTGGTAGGCGTTGCGCCGCGATCAGCTTTTCATTGGCTTGGTAGGCCCGCTGCCCGGCCTCGATCGTCATCGGCTCCAGCAGGACTGGGCGGAAACTGCGAAAGATATACTCCTTGCTGAAGCTGAGCTGGCCATTCTGCTCGGGCATCGATGCCAGCAGGCCGTCCGGCGTAACAGGCCAAGGGCCTGCTTGGAATTGCGGCTCCGCCACGCTTTCGCGCTCGTGTTCCGGCAACTCGATGGGAAATGGAGACGGCTCCCAGATCGACGCGATTTTGAGCTCCCGGACGGTTCGCTCCTCGCGTTCATGGAACTCCGCGCAGATTGCCTTGATATCTCGTTCGAGGAGTTGCCGTTCCTTAGCCAGCCAGCGCTTCCAGATCGGATCGCGCCCCTCGAGTTGATCCATGACCGCACTGGCCGTTTGGGCGCGCCCTGCCAACAGCAAAGCGACGACATACGGGGAAATTTTGTCTCGGTCCCCCTCCAACCGCCGAGCCAGGCCTTCTAGCGTCGTGAGTGTTCCCAGCTCGGCAAAGATGTCGTGCTGAAGTGAGTTCATTAGCAGCGGCAGGAAGCGCGCGGCGGTGACGTCCCAAAGCGGGCTATGGATCGACTGGTCGTAACCGACTGAACCCGGGTGCTCATAGAGCGGATTGAGGTAACGCCAGAGACGAAAACGGGTCCGTTCCCCTATGCTATCGAACAATGCGCCGCGCAAGACGTGCCGCACAGGCCTGATCAAGAGATGCTGGCCGACGAGGATGAGGTCATCCCGTTCGGCCAGGAGGCTCTTCAGATGCCGCTTGATATCCGCCGGACGCGTTCCCGGTTCAGCAGGACCACGCTTTCCGCCCGCCGCCTTCAGATGCCGCCTGGCATGGTCGACTGCCGTGCCGGCGTACTGCCATTCGCCCGATGCCTCTTCGAGCACGATGCCTTTCGTCAGCTTGGCCAGGGCGGCCGCGAGGCAGAGGCCGACACCGGCCTCATCCTCATCGCTCGCCCAACGCAGGCTGACGCAGCATGAGAACGGCTTCGCAGCGTCCGGAGGACCGAGATCGTCGGCAGCATCGGGGCCACTGCGGACATCGAACTCGCATCCGGACTGCTGCCGCCGAAGTGTTGCCGGAAGGAAGCCGCCGTGGTCGGTGAGAGGGCCGTTTCCGTGTTGAAGCCTGACGGGAAAACCGAGGCCCCTCAGCTCGGCATTGATGTCCTTGATGGTCGGCAAGGCCGCATTGAAAAGCACATGCGCTTCGGTTGCCATGCTGTGCGGCCCTCCAACAGAGTCCGCCACAACCATAACGAGAACGCGGCGCATTGCACGCCGCGTTCAAACCCGACGCCAATCGAGCCGGCCTAGTTCAGGAAATGAAGGGCGCGAGGGCTGGAAGCCTTGTCGATCAGCTGGCCGCTTCCAGCCCCACGATGGCGAGAAAGCCCGATAGCGCCAGGCCCGCCCAGAAGAAATCGTTGAGAACACCCTGCAGGGGCGCGGCCCCCATGGTCACCACAGACAAGCCGCCGGCCAGGAACAGCGCCGACGCCGCAACAAGGCTGTTCATGATGTCCTCCCGCATTTTGGCTTCGAACGCGGCGGGAGCGATTCCGTTCCCCCTATTTGATGCGGCATCAAATCAGTAGTTTTGATGGGTTTTATCGCAGCCTATGATTGCTGTGATATGACGGTGCGCAAGAAGGAGGCCGCATGACGCATCGCTTGAACGGCGCCTGTCATTGCGGCGCGATCGGGCTCGAATTGACGCTGCCGCGCCCGCCCGAGGAGGAAGTTGTCGGCGCCTGCCAGTGCTCCTTCTGCCGCAAGCACAGTGCCCGGACTGTCTCCGACCCCAAAGCACAGGCCCGGCTCGTCTTGCGCGAGCCGATCGAACTCCAGCGGTATCGCTTCGGCCTCAGCGCGTCCGAGGTCGTCCTCTGCCGCCGCTGCGGCGTCTACGTCGCCATGCTGATGACCGAGGCCGGCAAGGCCTGGAGCACGATCAACATCGATGCGCTCGACGAACGCGCCCGTTTCACCCGACCTGCCGAGCCACGCGACTTCAGCGGGGAGACGCTGGAGGGACGGCGCGAGCGTAGAATAGCGCGCTGGACGCCGACCGAGCTGGTCGGCTGGCCGAAAGAGTGACGCCGGTCAGGCAGCAGGCGCGGCCAGTCGTTCTAGCTGCTCTCGCACAGCATCCGAGAACGGCCGCGCCTTGCGCGTCGCTTCGTCCATCTGGACGATCACGGAAAGCCCGCTGGCGACGCAGCGCTCGCCCTGGAAGATCGCCTGCTCGAGCCGGACCGAGCTGCGGCCGACGGACGCGACGCGCGTGCCGATCTCGACCTCGCCCGGCCACAGCAGCTCCGCCCGGAAATCCAGCTCAAGTCGCGCGAGAACGAAGGCCGTTCCCGGCTCGGCCAGCCGACCGGCCTGGCCATAGATCAGCTCGACCCGTCCGGTTTCCAGAAAAGTCGAGAACACCGCGTTGTTGACGTGGCCCTGACGGTCGGTGTCGCCATAGCGGAGCTTGTCTCGCGCCCGCAGCGGAAAATCGGTGATGGCGAGATCGTCCGGCATGGCAGGCCCCTTTTCGTGACGGAGCCTTCAAACGCGATCGGCCGGCGCGAGGCAAGCTGAGAGCGGCGAGGGCCCCTCAAGCGAGCACGTCGCGGTAGTCAGGATGGCGATGCGCCCAGGCGACGACGAAAGAGCAGCGCGGCACCACGCGCCGTCCGCTGGCACGGGCGATCCTGAAGATGCCCTCGGCCAGTTGCGAGCCGATTCCGCGCCCGTTGAACGCCGCCGGCACCTCGGTATGCGTCACGACGATCCGGTCGCCTTCGCTACGATAGACCGCGAAGGCCTGTCCGCCGGGAAAATCAAGCTCGAAACGCCCGGTCTCGGGCCGTTCGACGACCTCGGCCCGGTCAGCCTCCCCATGCTGCGACATGCCTCGCCTCCGCAAACACCTTCGACCACAATGTGGGCGCGTCGCGACCGCTTGTCGTCCGTGCGATCATGCGGAAAGCGAATGGCAGGGCTGCGGACGAACCCCAGCCCCGCAGGGCTTGGGTCAGGACAGCAATTCCTGCTCGCGGCGGCGGGCGCGCTCGGCCTTGAGCTCGTCCTCAGCACCGCGATCGACAGTCTCTTCGCTGCGGTTGCGGAAGGTCCAGATCGCCTTGGCCGCTTCCCAGTGCTCGTGATCGCGGCCATCCGGCTGCCCTTCTTCCATCCAGAGCGCATAGGCGATCTTGCGGATCTCGCGCTCGGCCTTGCCAGTATGACTCATCTCGTCCTCCTGGTTCCGTTGCGGTCGATAAGGAAACGATGGAACGCCATGGGGCGTTCCGCGCTTCCAAAGCTATCTTGCCACGGCAATATGGCGCTCGCATGAGCCCTTTCGGAGGCAGGTGACGGCTCCTTCGGGCGAAGCCGGCGTTATTCGGCCGCCGCCGCCGGGGCAGGGGTCGTCATCTGCTCGAAGCAGTCGAGCGTGCGCGCGGAATAGACCAGCGCTGCGCCCGCATTCATCGCGATCGCGACGCCGAGCGCCTCGGCGATCTCCTCGCGGCTGACCCCGGCCTTGATCGCCGCATCGACATGGGTGGTGATGCAGCCGTCGCAGCGCGTGGTGACGGCGACGGCGAGCGAGATCAGTTCGCGCGTGCGAGCGTCGAGATGCGTGGTCTTGGCCGCCCCGCCGGCCAGCGCGACATAGCCGCGAAGCGCGTCGGGGGCAGCCTTGCCGAAATCACCGACGCGGCCCTTCAGCTCGGTGCGATAAGTGGTCCAGTCCAGCATGGCACTGCCCTCCGTCGTGAGATCGGCCCGGTGATCGGCCGGCCACGATTGTTAGGCAGAGGGGCCGGTACGCGCCAGCAACGGGCGGACATCGTAGCGCGGAGCGCGTCTTGCGCTTCCGTCGTGAGACAGGGCTGGCGCGTGTTCTGCGCGGGTGGGCGCCATGCGCATGCTTGAAGAAAGCGAACCTCACCCCAAATCCCGATGAAAGGGTGCCATCGCCTCCTGTGAAGCGGAGCTCGCCATGAACCAAGAGAAGCTGAAGCAATTCCGCAAGCAATCGGTCGAAAAGGCCCTGCGTGCCGGACTCCCCGCCTATTTCCTCGACGAATGCGAGGATGAGGGGGTGATCCGGGTCAGGCCTGGCGGCGCAGCCGAGCGGATCGTCATCCTGCAGGGCCGGGCGCAGGTTCAGCCCTTCGAATGCCGGGCCTGCTGAGGAGGTCTGCCTCGCTCGTCCAGCAACAAAACCACCCGACTAGACGAACAAGGCGGCGCCGAAGCGCCGCCTTTGCATTGTGCAGACAGAGCTGCGTTTCAGACAGCCAGACCGCGATCTCTGCTGGCTTCAGACTCGCGCTTCGCGTTCCCCGCCTCCCGCGGCAAAACAGGAGATCGGCGCGTCGGGCTCTAAGGATAAATGGCGGAAGGGGTGTCCGTCCACCTAATTTACCTAAGCCGTTGAAAGACAACGGCTAAAAATAACCAGAAAATAAAATGTACCCGACAATGTACCCGGCTCCGATGCGGGTATGACGGGCAACATTCGGGAAGGGTCGGGAAAGAAAGGGGCTTGACTTTTCGTCAAAAGTGTGCATAATACCCGATTCTAGACGGACCTATAAAGCCTGTCCGTTCATAGGGCATTGTGTCGACATCAAACGCATTAGTCAACCCCATCCGGGGATTTATTTTTGGGAGGAGCTACCCTTGCTGGCAGACAACGATAATCGCCCCCTTCGCCTGCTGCGTCTCACCGAGGTTAAAGCCATAGCTGGGCTGGGCACCTCGACGATTTACCGGCGCATGGACGCGGGCACGTTCCCTCGACCGCGCGCGCTTTCGCCTGGCTGCGTCCGATGGATTGAAGCGGACGTTCTATCTTGGGCCAAGGCACTGCCTGAGGCCGTGAGGGCTGCGGCCTGACCAAATCAGCGCCCGCATGGGCGCTAACCATTCCACAACCACAGCAAAGTCCCTTGGAGGGGATATAGTGCAAATCATTTCATGGTGGCCGCAGGACGGCCGCGGCAGCGCGCTCGCGCATTTCGATATCGAAGTAATGGACGGGCTGCGGCTATGCGGCCTCAAACTGATTCAGAACGACCAGGGCCAATTCCGAACCATCGCCCCGACGATGGGGAGCCGCCGGTCTGTCACCTTCCATCCTGAAGTTGCGTCGCGCATCACCGCTGCCGCCGTCGATCGCATGAACCGGCCGGAGCCGCGCTTTGAACATCGCAACTGAGTCGGCGCCTAGCCTAGTGTTTGGCGGCGATGAAACACCCGAGCAGATTGAGGCCATCGTCTCCGAATACGTGGCAGTCCGAACCGCCATCCTTCGTGACGAGCGGCAGGAACTTGAACTCGAGTTCGAAACCCGCGAGGCGGAACTAGCCGCCCGTCCCAAAGCCGACAACGACAACGACCCAGCAGGACCGAAGGGGGCGCCGCTTCCTGTCATCTGCCCGGCAGACTGGCATGGTCTGCCAGTGCCAGAGCGTGAGTGGTTCATAGACGGCCTTATCCCAACCCGTCAGGTGACGATGCTTGCCGGTGATGGCGGTGTGGGCAAGAGCTTACTTGGCGTCCAGATTGCTGCCGCGGCTTGCCTTGGTGTTGAGACGCTGGGACTAAACCCGGCTCGGTGCGGCGTCGTCTATCTCGGTGCGGAAGATGAGGCAGACGAGTTTCACCGCCGACTTGCCGACATCGTCGCGGCGCATGACCGCACGCTAGCCGATCTTGCTGACTTCCGGCTGATCCCCTTGGCCGATCGTGACGCCTTGCTGGCGACGCCGGACCCGAAGGGCGTCATGCAGCCGACCAGCAATTTCACCAGCCTCGACAATCACATTGCCCGCCACCAGCCGGGGCTCGTCATCTTAGACACAAGCGCCGACCTGTTTGGCGGTGACGAGATCAAGCGCGGTCAGGTCCGGCAGTTCGTCGCGATGCTCCGCGGGTTGGCCATCAAATGGAACTGCGCGGTTGTGCTACTCTCGCATCCATCGGTGTCAGGCATGCAAACGGGCTCTGGCACGTCCGGTTCAACGGCCTGGAATAACTCGGTACGGAGTCGGATCTATCTCACCCGGCCGGATGGCAAGGACGTCGACCCAGATATACGCATCCTGAAGACGATGAAAGCCAACTACGGCGCAGTCGGCGACGAGATGAAGCTGCGTTGGCGCGCTGGCGCTTTCGTGCTGGACGATGGGCTCCCGGCTGCCGAAATCACCTTCGTGAATAAGGCGCAGGACGAGGCCTTTATCCGCCTCCTAAGAGCGGTCACACGTTCCGGTCAGGTGGTGGCGCCAACCAAGGGCGTGAACTTCGCGCCGAAGGTTTTGGCCGCTCGCACTGACGCCGCTCCATATGACGAGCGGACGCTTGAAAAAGCCATGCATCGGCTCCTCACTGACAGCACACTGAAGGTTGCGAAGTACGGGCCGCCGTCCAAACGGAGGCAGCAGCTTCTCGTTTCAGCCGACGATTTCGGCGGGGAGGACTAGGTGTTCCACCCCACCTTCCACCCCCCTTCCACCCCTCTACCAGGGGGGTGTGCTTCCACCCCCCTTATACCCCCCGCAGGGTGGAACACCCTGGCAGGGGCTGGAAGCCCCGCCGGCGTCCCAGCCCTGCCAAAAACCAAGAGCGCCACGGGCGCCATCATTTCAGAGAACGGAGCAACCAAAGTGACTGCCACCTACATCACCGCCCCCGAAGACCCGAACGACACGACCGAGTACCGTCGGATACTAGAAGACCTGCGTGCCACGGACGCTGACAACGACAACGAGCCTGCACCACGGCGCGCGCACTCAACGAGCCCGCGCCACCGCGCATGGCAGGAAGCGTTTGCCCCGCTGATGGACTGGAAGCGCCTACGCGAGGCGACAGAAGCCGGCTCGGTGGGAAGCAACTGGATGCTGGCGCCCGGCGACTCCGCTGCGCCGACCAACGCGGAGGCTAGCCTGCCGAAAGACTTCTCCGAGGAGACGCTTATTCTAGCCGCTTCCTATGGCGTGCGGTGGAAGCAGGTAGGCGGTCGGCTCGTTCCGGCCGACGGACAGATTGAGTATGATGCGGCCGGGCGTCTCATCCGTTGCGGTGCGCTCATCATTGCCGGCGAGCCGATCGCGGCCAACGATGACGAAGAGCCGAAGCCCCTGCCGGTGGCCGACGCCGACAAGGTGGAAGTGATAGGCGGCGTCAAGCGCCCGACCGAACGTGAAGATGATATCGACGATCCAGAGGACCGGGCTGACGACCTCGCGGACATACTCGGACGCAACCTCAACCCGACCGAGTCCATTGACCGCGGCAGGCGCTACGGCGCGAAGGTTCGTAGCGGGAGCATCGTCGGAATCCTGCACCGGACCAAGAACAGCGACAAGGTCGTGGTGCGTACCGAACCGCGGAACGCGGACGGTCGCTATCGCCCGCGCAAGGGCAAGCGGCCACCGGCAGGGTACGTCATCCCGCCGGACGAGGTCATAGACTCGCAGCGGTTTCTGCCGCGCCTTCTTAAGGTGATGTCGGCAGAAGCAGTCATCGTTCTAGACTTTGCGCTTCGTGCAGCGAACCTGGCTAACATCGGCGAGGTATTCGGCAAATCAGGAAAGAACGCGGAGCGCGTCGGCAAGCAAAAGCTGATCGAAGCTTGTGCAGAATTTGAGAGTGCCGTGAAGCAATTCGCCGAAGAGGATGGGGCGCGGCAGCAAGCAATAGCGGCTTGAAGTCCCTTTTTTGCAGGGTGCGACCCTTATAGGTAGAGGCGGATAGTTCTTCTCCGTTCCGACTGCCTCTACTGACCCGCTGTTTCATGCCAACGGGTCTTTTTTATTCTGATCGTGCGGCGCCGGGATGGCGCTGTTCGATGGGGCTTGAGCGCGCCTGGTGTCTATCGGGTTCAGGCGCGCTCGCCCTGTTATTTCAGCCAAAAAACCTTCAACTGGATACTATTCCAATGCATGCCTCGCATTGGGGCGACCGCGTCTATAGACGCGATGCAGCCGCGCGATGTTGCGGCCTGCACCCCAAGAACCTCGATACTTTGATTATTCGGATGCGTAGCGCCGACGTTCTCTTTTCGGAGCGTAGGGGCGGTGCGCGTGTTTTCTCTGCCCGTGACATCTGCGTCTTACGCATTGCTTGGGAGCTAGAGCAGGCCGGTCAGACGTGGCTGACAGCCTTGGCGCGCGCCTTCGACAATCTCCAGGCGCCGCCCCCAGAGCACGCACTGCTGATCACCCCGGCCAGTTCGGTTTCGTCGAAGTCCTCATGGATCACGACGGTTGCGCCGCAGCCCGGCGACAAAACCCTGATCACAATCCCCATCGGCCGGTTCTGCGCCGAAGTTCTCGGAAAGCTACGCAGTGAATTGGTGGCCGTTTAGTCGAAAATCCGACGCAGTGTCGGAAACCAAGGGCGAACTGACCGACCCCGACAGCGAAAGCTGGGCCGCGCTTCTAGCCGGCTCGCTTCCATCCGCGTCGGGCGTTGCCGTCAATGCGGAAACCGCAATGGCTTCACCATCGGTGAATTGTGCGGTGACGCTCGTCACCTCGAGCATCGGTCTGTTGCCCTGCAAACTCTATCGCAGGGCCAACGACGGCAAGGAAGTCGCTGACGATCACCCTGCCGCGCCTCTCGTGCATCGTGACGCAAACGACTGGCAGTCAGCCGGCGACGTCCGCGAAGCCATCACAATGGATGCGCTGCTTCACGGCGACGGCTTCGGCTTCGTCACAAAGGTCCGCAACCGGCCGGTGGAAGTCCTTCGGCTGAAACGTTCCGACGTGACGGTTGAATGGCTCGACACGGGTGAGCCCCGCTACTTGGTTGGCGAAAAGCGCTACAAACCCGACAGCATCATCCACCTCCAGGCGCCATCGATCGACGGCAAGACCGGGCTCGGTCTGCTGCGCTCCGGCAAGGACGCGATTGGGCTGGCCATCCTCTTGGAGCGTCAGTCCGCCAGGCTGTTCCGCAACAACAGCAAACCGGGCGGGCTCCTGTCGGTGAACGGGCAACTCAAGCCCGCTGCGGCTAAGCACATTCTGGAAATGTGGAACACGACGCAGGGCGGCGACAACGTCGGCTCGGTGGCTATCGTCGATAATGACGCTAAGTACACCCCGGCAGCGTTCACTTCGGTCGACAGCCAGCATCTCGAACAGCGCAACTTCGCAATCGGCGAAATTGCACGCCTGACACGCGTACCCGTGACGATGCTCCAAGAGCTAAGCCACGGCACGTTTGCAAACACGGAACAGCAGGCCCTGCAGTTCTTGCAGCTTTGCCTATTGCCCTGGCTCAAGGCTTGGACGGATGCTTATCGCCGCACTCTCCTGACCAAGGAAGAGCGCAGCGAATATAGCTTTGAATTCGTGGTCGACGACATCTTGCGCGCCGACACCGCGACCCGGGCCGAGGCTTACGCCAAGTTCCGATCGATGGGCGCGTTCACCGCGAACGACGTCCGGCGGCTGGAGTCGATGCCCGCGCTGCCAGGCGGCGACGAGCTTCAGAACCCGTACACCACACCCGGCAAACCGGTGAACTCAAACGAACCAAAGGATAAAGATGCCGCAGCTTAATACAGGCGCGACAATCGATCTCGACACTAAATCCGTCACTCCTGACGGATTTTTTGTTGGCTACGCAAGCACTTTCGGCAACACCGATCGCGGCGGAGACGTCTTGATGCCGGGAGCATTCACGAAGAGCCTGCAGAAAT
Source organism: Allobosea sp. FBZP-16 (assembly GCF_002831785.1). Taxonomy (NCBI): domain Bacteria; kingdom Pseudomonadati; phylum Pseudomonadota; class Alphaproteobacteria; order Hyphomicrobiales; family Alloboseaceae; genus Allobosea; species Allobosea sp. FBZP-16. Next base: position 503,893 of record NZ_LNCQ01000022.1, read on the forward strand.
ACCCGGCTGGTCGGGTAAAGTTGCTTTGGCAGCATAATACAGACGAGCCGATTGGCGTCTGGAAATCGCTCACCGAAGACGGACACGGCCTGAAGGCAGAGGGGCAACTCCTGCTTGAGACGGCGCGCGGTCGTGAGGCCCATGCGCTCATGAAGGCTGATCAGCTAGCCCTCTCGATCGGCTTCAAGACGATCCGAGACGAAGTCGATCGCAAGAGCGGCGTTCGCCGTCTGCACGAGGTCGAGCTTAGGGAAGCGTCGCTTGTGACATTCCCGATGAACGAAGACGCCGTGATTAGCGGCGTCAAATCCAACAACAATTCTTTCCGCGCTCTGGTCGAAGCAATCAACTCGGCCCGCGCTACTTTCAAGGACTAACCATTGTTTATCGATAAAATTCCTGCCGACCTCGAAACCAAGTCGGACGACACCGGCATTGAAGAAGTCAAGGGCGCGCTCGCGGGCCTGACCGACGACGTGAAGGCCCGCCTTGATGCTATGGAGGCCCAGATCGCCCGCCCGAACCTGAACAAGGGCTCGAAGGACGAGACGACCGACGAGCAGAAGGCCTTCGCCGAATACCTCCACCGCGGCGACGCTGCTCCGGAGGTCAAGACCCTGACCGTCTCCAGCGATCCGGGCGCTGGCTATCTCGCGCCCGTCGAGATGAACGCCGAGTTCATTCGAAACCTTGTCGAATTCTCACCTATCCGCCAGTATGCGAGCGTCCGCACGACGTCTGCCCCGGCTGTGCGCTATCCCAAGCGGAACTCAATCACGAACTCGCAGTGGGAAGGCGAGCTTGAAGAGTCGCAGGCGTCCGAGCCCACCTTTGGCCAACTCGAGATTCCGGTCCACAAGCTGACGACGTTTGTCGATATCTCGGAAGAGCTTCTGGCGGACAGCGGCGGCTCGGCTGAGCAGGAAGTGCGGCTGGCACTGGCCGAAGATTTCGGTCAGAAGGAGGCAATCGGCTTTGTCAGCGGTTCGGGCGTCAAGCAGCCCGAGGGCTTCATGTCGAACGCGGACATCGCGGCGACGGTCAACGGCCACGCGACCAATCTGTCTGCGGATAAACTGATCGACCTTCTGTATTCCCTCCCGGCCTCCTATCGGAACGCATCCGGCGCGGCTTGGGCGATGAACGGCACGACCCTGGCTGCCGTCCGAAAGCTCAAGGACGGGCAGAATAATTTTCTGTGGCAGCCATCCTACCAGGCAGGCCAGCCCGAAACCCTGCTCGGAAAGCCGGTAGTCGAGATGGTCGACATGCCGGATATCGCGGACGGCGCCTTCCCGGTAATTTATGGCGATTGGTCCTCGTATCGGATTCTTGACCGGCTGAATCTGTCCGTTCTCGTCGACCCTTACACTCAGAAGCGTAACGGCGTCGTCCGCATCCACGGCACCCGTCGTGTTGGTGGCCGCATTCTGCAGGCCGCGCGCTTCCGTAAGCTCAAGACCGCGACCTCGTAATCGCAGTCTGCAATTGGGCGGCTTCGGCCGCCCGCTCCCCCTATTCAAGGAATTCATATGCGCGACATTTCGCACAATATCGGCGCCGTCAACGCGCTCTCGCCGGCCGTTCAGGCTGCTTCCGTCAACGGCAACGCCATTGACACCAAGGACTTCAACAGCCTCGCCTTCATCGTCAACACGGGCGCGATTGCCTCAGCCGGCGACTTCTCTGCCAAGCTTCAGGAATCGGACGTTTCCGGCAGTGGCTACACTGATGTTGCGGCGGGTCAGTTCGACAGCAACGCTCCCGCCACGCTCGCCGCTGATGCCACCTACAAGCTCGGATACCGAGGCAACAAGCGTTGGGCTCGCGTCGTGCTGACTAAGGCCGGCGGCACGAGCATCGCGGCTGGTGTGGTTGCTGTTCTCGGCGACGCTGCCAACAAGCCCGTTACGTAATTCGGCGCCTGGTCAAGAGGGCGTTTAGCGGTTCGTCCGACAGCAGATAGGCAGCCTCCCGGGCGCCAAAGCAGTTCTTTAACGGGTCAAGGCTTCCACAATCGCGAGCACCAGCGGGCACACCTTTCCCCCGCCAAGGACTCATTGCCCAACCGCGTTAGGTAACGGGCACGGCCAGTCGGTACGCAGGACGCTGCCGGCTGGCCACCTCATTCAGGATTATCATGCCATCAGCAGCACCGAGGTATTGCACCTGCGGTCGACACGTCGTGCCCGCTCGCCAGTCATGTCCATGCGCTAAGGCTCGAGCCGAGGCGACACAGACCGCTAGGCCATCAGCATCGGCACGTGGTTACGACTCCAACTGGCGGAAGGCATCGAGGGCATTCCTTGCCCTGCCTGGCAACGAGCGCTGCGCCTGTGGGTGCGGCAAGCCTGCGAACGTGGTCGACCATCACGTCGCGCATAAGGGCGACCAGCGCCTCTTCTGGGACCGATCGAACTGGCGCGCGATGAATGTCGCGTGCAACTCGCGCAAGGCAGCCCAGTCCGAAGGCGGATTCGGCAACCCGCGTCGATCGCAATAATATTGCGTGAAACAGCAACAAAGTTGCGTGAAACATGTTGCAAACGGGCAACATGTGCCATTTTGGGGCGGGGGGTGGGTCGCGACGCCGCTAGGGGGCTAGGGACCACGCCGCCCCCAACGCTCACGATGAATCCGTATTGGGCCATTCTCAAAGCTGATGAATGGCAGCATTTCAGCAAGTTTTGATTATGGACATTATCACACTAGCAGAATTTCAGGCGCATACCCGCATCTCCGACGATACGGAGAACGAGGAAGCGCAAGCCCTAGTCGACGCGGCCAACGGTTACGTAACGGGCCTCATCGATCCGGCCGACGATTACGACCCGCCGGCTGACGTTAAGCTCGCTGCGCTTCAGATCGCCGCGCATTGGTGGGAACGCCGCGAGACGGCAGGGCCTGAGGCCCTTTCAGATATCCCGCTCAACGCCTCCGCAATCCTTGTCAATCATCGAGCCTGGAGCTTCGGGCGGTGACGGCAGGGCAGTTGCGATATCAAATCCGCTTTCAAGAGAGAGAGGAAATCGAGGACGAGTACGGGAACGTTTCAGGTGGCTGGGCAACCAAATTCACCTGCTTTGCCGGGTTCAAATTCCTCCGCGGCGGCGAAGAGGTCATGGCCGGGCGCCTGGCTGGTAAGCAGCCCGCTATCATCACAGTCCGTTCCAGCGACATCAGCCGGCGCGTCGATACCGCTTGGCGCATCCTCGATCGTGAGGACCAGGCTTGGAACATCCGCGCCATTACCGACCCCACTGGCAAGCGCGCCTGGCTTGAAATACTTGCCGAGAAGGGAGTGGCCACATGAGCCATCATACCCGGGGCCGCAAAGCCGCGCCCCAGCCGATCGCTGACGCCGTCCGCAAGGTTCCACCAGCGCCGAAGCACTGGCCCGTCGCAGCGAAGAAAGAATGGAAGAGGGTAATGCCCGTACTCGTCGAAAGGCGAGTTCTTTCGCAGGGAGACCTGCATGCTGCTGAGCGCTTCTGTGAAGCCGCCGCGGATATTGCCGCTGCGCGAGCCGCGATTTCGGAGAGCAAAGAGTACATCGAGAATGCCCGCGGTGAGCTTAAACGCCACCCGGCGTTCGCCACCTTGCGCGAGGCCACTGCTGAATCCCGACGTTGGGCAGCAGAGCTTGGCCTTACCCCCGCGGCTCGTTCCCGCGCCGGCGTCCACGAAGACGACGAAGACAATCCGCTAGACCTTTAATGTCACGACCCGCTTGGCTGTTTGACGACAGCCCGATTGCGGACCCTCTCGGCTACGGCGAGCGGGCCGTACAGTTCTTGCGCGCCCTGAAGCACCCGAAATCCAGGCTACCCGGGCGCGCCTATCAGTTGGATCCATGGGTAGAGCGCTTGGTGCGCCGCATCTATGGCCCCCGCGATGCAGATGGCCAGCGGCAGGTCCGCACCGTCTTTGCCATGGTGCCCCGAGGTGCCCGGAAAACTTCTACTGGCGCAGCACTGATCGCGCTTCACACGTTCGGCCCGGAGCGCATTGCCAACGGCCAGGTGGTCAGCGCCGCCGCTGACGCCAAACAGGCCCTTATCGCGTACGATGAGGCGCTAGGCATCGTAACCGCCATGCCCGAGGTGGCAGCGAAGCTCAAGGTTCTGGTCGGCACGCATAAGATCAGGCACCCGAAAAAAGGCGCCACGTATGAGTCCATCAGTTCAGACGGCGCCACGCAACACGGCAGGACGGTCAACTTCCTGCTCTCGGACGAAGTCCACGCCTGGAAAAAGCGCGACCTATGGGAGGCGCTGAAAACCTCTCTGGCGAAGACCGCGGAATCGCTTCACGTCATCACGACCACGGCAGGCCGAGGTCAGGATAATCTGGCATTCGACCTTGTCAGCTATGCTCGCAAGGTGGCCTCTGGCGAGATTGTAGACCCGTCGTTTCTGCCTGTCCTGTTTGAGCCGGACCCTAACGCAGACTGGCGCGACGAAGCCGTGTGGCATGACGTCAACCCCGGGCTCGCGCTGGGATATCCCGATCTGAAGGGGTTGCGCGCCATGGCGCGCGAGGCTGAGAGCCGCCCCTTCGAACAGGATGCGTTTCGCCAGTACCATCTGAACTTCTGGCCGGACCACAGCGCCAGCCCCTTCGTCGATATGGCGACATGGGACGGCGGTAGCGACCCGATCGACATGGATGCGCTAGAGGGCGAGCCGTGTTGGCTCGGCGTCGACTTGTCGAGCAGCACTGACCTTTCCGTCGTGTTAGCTGCCTTCCGCGAAGGGGACGACACGATCCTTGTGCCGCAGTTCTTCGTGCCCAAGGACAACCTGCGCCAGCGCCAGGACGCCACTCAGGCGCCTTATCTAGACTGGGTAGCGAAGGGTTATGTAACGGCTACGCCTGGCAACGTGATCGATTTCCGCGCGGTTGAGCAGCACATTCGCGATCTCCACGACCGCTATGACGTTCGCGAGATTGCGATGGACCCGGCCATGGCGCGGAACCTGCTCAATAATCTGCAGGAAGACGGCCTAAACGCCATCGAGTTCCGGCAGGGCGCGCTGTCCATGATGCCTGCCATTGCCGAGTTGGAACGCCAGGTTATCGCGGGGCGCGTCAAACACGGCGGCAACCCGGTCCTGCGCTTCTGCATGGCCAACTGCGAAGTTGAGAGCAACTCCTACGGCCACAAGGTCCGGCTGACGAAATCAAAGAAGTGGCTGTCTATCGACGGTGCGGTCAGTGCCTGCATGGCAGCATACCGGGCCAGCCTTGGCGGCGGCGAGGGCGGCAGCCTTTACGATACCGACGATTGGAAGTCGATTTATGCCAGATAGTTCATTGCCGTTGCAGGTCGCCGTGGTGGCGGCCCTGCGCGGCTCTTCTGCGCTCGCGCCCTTGGTGGCCGGGCGCATCTACGATCGCGTGCCGGAGAACCAGCCGCAGCCGTATGTCGCCATGGCGTCGTGGTTCGTCCGCGAGGATGGATCCGACTGCGCCGACGCCACCGCGGTCTCGTTCCTTGTCGAATGCTACAGCGATAAGCCCGGGCGCAAAGAGGTTGGCGATATTGCCGGCGCCGTGAAGGACGCCCTGCATAGGCTCGAGCCGGTGGGCGGTGAGGTGCTATGGCGGGATACCGTCTACAGCACGGAAGACACGCTGGTCAGCCATGCCGTGGTGCGTTTCGAGGCACTGCTAGATGGCTAAGAGCGCAGCCAGCGTCGCGCGCTTCAAACGCCGGCTGGAGCGGATCCCGATAGAGGTTCGCTCCGCCACTGCCGCTCAGGCGCTGATCAGCGCCAACAACGTCGCCGTCGCCCTCAAGGGCTCGTCGCCGAAAGTGTCGGGCGGCCTAGCCGGTTCGGTTCGGGTGGAGATGGGCCGCTACGGCGACGTCTTCCTTGTCAAGGCAGGCGGGCGCGCCACCACAAAGCCGGTACGTAACGGCGCGAAAGCGGAATTCGACTACTCGATTTCGACAGAGTGGGGCCGCAAAGAACAACCGGCCCGCAAGTGGTTTTGGCCAACGATCAATCATCGGGCCAAGAAAATCAAAGCCGATATTCAGAACGCCGCCTTTGCTGCGGCTAAGCAACTTTCCGATTAGGATTTACAATGACCGACGATATTCGATTCCGCGACAAGCCTAAGCGCACGGCTCGCGTTAAACTGTTCTTTGGCGACGACGAGCATGAGTTCGTCCTGAAGTTTGAGCAGCTCGAAGAGCTTCAGGACAAGCTCGACCAGGGTCCGATGCGGACGCTCATGAACTTCGAAAGCACCGACTGGTCGCCGAAGTCTGTGTTTGAGGTGATCCGGCTCGGCCTGATTGGTGGCGGCAAGACGCCTGCGGAAGCGTTCGCCCTGGCCAAGCGCTATTGCGTCGAGCGACCGCTAGGCGAATCCCTGCCGGTGGCGGGCGCCGTTCTCTCAGCTGCCCTTGTCGGCGTAGAGGTCGAAAGCGAGGAATCCGCGAATGGCTGATGACTCGCCAGGCGGCCTTGTCTTCGCCGTCGGCGCGAACATCAAGGCGTTAGAGCGGCAGATGAAGGCGGCCGGCGATCGAGCCGACCGCACCGCGAAAGACATCGAGGACAGGTTCAGGCGCGTTAACCCGACCATGAACCTGTCAGGCCTTCAGAACGCGATGAAGGGTTTCCTCGCGGCGTTCACCCTCGACAAGGTCATTCGCGGCCTAGCCGAGGCCAACAGCGAGCTTGTCCGGATTGGCGAGACAGCCAAGCGCGTCGGGCTCGACGTCCAGAGGTTCCAAGAACTTCAGTTCGCCGGTCGTACCAACGGCTTGACGAATAAGCAATTTGGCACGGGCATCGAGGGTTTAGCCGAGCGCCTGAACGAGGCGCGCCAGCAAGAAAACTCGCTGAGCAAGCTGCTCGACGAAAATAATATCAAATACAAGGACCGCCAAGGCCGCGTAATTGATATCAATACAGCGCTTGGACAGGTCGCCAACCTTACCAAGAACGCCGCCACTGAGTTCGATAAGATTAAGATTGCCGAAGCGGCCGGGCTAACCCGCGATTGGGTTCCTATGCTGGAGCAGGGCGCCGATGCTATTGCCAAGCAGGCCGCGGAAGCGCAGCGCACCGGCAACCTGATCGACTCGGAAATCATCGCTAAGGCGAAGACGTTCGAACAAGACTGGACTGCCGCGACTGAGCGCTGGTCCAATATGATCAAGGCCAACGCGGGCGGGCTTATCAGCCTCATTGATACGCTCATCGCAAAGGCCGGTGGCCTCGCCGGCACGATCGGTGACGCGGTCGACAAGTATGCCAAGCGCGTTTCCGCAGTTGCGGACATCGAGCAGAATGGTGTGCAGGGCGCCAGCCGAGGGAGCCTAGAATGGGCGATCGGCAAAGGCCGCGAACTTGGTGTTTCAGCCGAGGACATGGCTGCGGCAACGAAGCGCCTGGACGAGCTGCGCGAGCTTGATCGCGAGACAGCCCGGGCCGCTGGCTTTCCGCAGACCAAGGAAGCGCTCACCGTCAACGTCAACAAGTCCCCGACCAAGACCAGTAGCTTGTTCGACAAGGGCAAGGGCGGCGGTAGCAGCGACGAGGACCGCGTTACCAGTGTCGAGCGTTACGTTGACGCCCTGAACAAGGCGAAGGCCGTGGCGGAGGCCGAGAGGCAGACCGTTGGCCTATCCGTGATCGAGCGGGCGAAGGCTGTAGCGCTGGCGAACGGCCAGGCAGCAGCCCAGCGCGACGTCACAGCCGGCCTGCGTGAGACGGCGACGCTGACTCAGGATGAAAAGGACAAGATCCTTGGCATCGCTGAAGCTACGGCGAAGTGGAAAGAAGAAACCAAACAGGTCAAGGAATCCCTTGATTTTGCGAAGGATCTGACAACCGACGTCGCCAAGTCGTTCGTTGACGATCTGATGAACGGAACGAAGGCCGCCGATGCGCTCAACAATGCGCTGAAAAAGATCATTGCAACGTTGGCAAACAAGGCGATCGAAGGCCTGATTGGCAACCTTTTCTCCGGCGGGACGGGCGGAAGCATCTTCGGCGGTATCGGCAAGCTCTTTGGGTTTGCCGACGGCGGGCCAGTTGGTTCCGTCAACTCGGATTGTATGGAGGTGCTCGCGTGAGTGCTATCGCGACGTTTATTGAGCACGGCCGCGTGCACCTTGTGGCGGATGCCTGCTTCTATGACGAAGCGGGCACGCTGACGGCGATCGAGCCGAAGGTGTGGCCTGTGCCGCGAGCTAAGGCTGTGTTCTCTAGCCGAGGATCCCGATGGGCGTTTGACGCCTTTGAGATGGCTTGTGAATGCATCGAATACGATGGCTTCGACGAGTTCGTGGAAAAGCTTGACGACATTTTCGCAGCGTTCGACCTGGTGATGGGTGAACTCCTAGGAGAGATCGTAATCGCCGGCTGGTCCGATCGCGACGGCGTCGGCCGCGTCCTATTCCGCAAGACCTATCATCGCGAGGGCGATGATTGCGCGCCCGGCATCATCTACGTGCTAGGCAAGCGCTCTGGCTTCGGCGTCGACCGTCTCGACCTTGGTGATGACTGGTCTGAAGAACGCGCCGTAGCGGCCTTCCAGCGGGCACGAGAGGGCTTGGAGGATATTCGGTACGGTCTCGGTCCCGAGCCAGTTCTACGGCATGCCGTAGGCGGCTACATCGGGCATGCCGTCGTGGGACCGGACGGGGTGTCCGGTAAGGTTATCCACGGCTGGATTGAAGACGAGGTAGGCCGCAGGATCAATCCGGCTGGCCTCAGAGACGCGGCATGATGCCCGACAACCGCAGCGGCGTAGTTCGGGGCGAGTGGGGTGGCGCCATGCGCCGCCTCCGTCTTGCGATAGGCGAACTCGAGGAGCTGCAGGAGGCGACGGGTGTCGGAGCGTTTACGCTGACGCAGCGACTTGCAGCGAACGATTGGCGCGTTGCGGATGTGCGCGAGACAATCCGCTTAGGATTGATCGGCGGCGGGATGGGCGTGGAAAGCGCTGATCGCCTCATCGACAGCATGTCCACTATGGACCTTCGACTAGGTGTTCCGGTGGCGATAATCGTACTCGCCGCCGCCCTCACCGGATCGCCCGAGGAACAGCAGTTTAAGCGCGCCCACAAGTCGGGCGGTTCGGGACCCGAACTTCCTGAAGGCAGGCTTCGCTTTGGTTCGTTCTATCGAGCGGCGGGGGCGATAGGCGTTTCCGTCGCCGATATGCGAACAATGACGCTGTGGCAGTTCAACGAGGTTGTCGACGGATTCGTGGAATCGAAGACGGACGGCAAGGACGCCGGCCTGTCGCAGATTGAAGAGGATCAATTGGGAGCGCTTCTAGCCGCTCCCATATAGACGCCGCCTAGCGGCAACCGGCCCGTTACGTCGGATGTAAACGGACGGGCCGGTTTTTGTTCAGAAAAGAAGTGCTAGGACGTCGTCTAGCGTTGCGTCGTATTCGCGCTGGCTGCAGCCGAGCACGACAACGTTGCGATCGTCAGTGACCATGTAGCCGGGGCCGTATTCAGCCCTCGTCCAGTGGCGAGCTGGCGTCTTGGACAAGCGGAAGCCCTTGGCAGCAAGAGCGCGGCGGATGTTGGATTCAGTCATAGCAACGGTTCCTCTGTGAGGGTTGAGACCGTTGCGTTGCGTTGACCTGGGCCGGTTGTCAGTGCCGGGGCAGGCGCATCCGTGGATGCAGCGTCGAATAGATAGGATCGAGGACGGGCAGCAGTCAAGGGCGCCTATTTAAAGCGACCTCCAGATTTGCGCTTAACGTCTTTGACCATCGTCTTGAGGCCGCCCTTGGCCAGTTTGAGCATTTTCGCGTTGTGTTCGGCGATGACCCTCTCTCTGTCCTCGGGACTCAACCCGGCGAGCAATCTCTTAATCTCCTGCTCCGGAGTCTCTTTCTTTGGCGGCTTGCTGCCACCCTGCTTATCGCCACTCATCCACTGCTCCCCCATTTCTCACAGCGTCACGTAACGGCATGACGCGGTCAAGTTTTCAGCGCAACTCCCGGGCCGAGTGGATCCACCCCCGGCTCGACGAACTGAACCCCAGCCGACTCCAACGCCGCCCGTATGGCTGCGAGGTTGTTGGCGATGGGAACGCGCTTCCCTGCTTCGAAATCCCGAACGGTCGACGGCGAGACGCCAGCGCGTTCCGCGAGCTGCGGCTGCCGCCAGTCTTTGAGCGCGCGAGCGGCGCGGCATTGATCAGGAGTGATTGTCATGCCCGCTTTTAACACGCGCGCCAGAAACAACAAGGTTGGTGTTTCTAGTTGACATGCTTCTGAGGTTGGTGTTTTTTAATGAGGTTAATTTTTCCTCAGGAGCAACACACATGGCCAGCATCGGTGGTTCTTACAACCCGGACGCCGAACCGTCCTCGGGCTATCAGCCCCTTCCGGCCGGTGAGTACGCGCTCGAGATCGTGGAGTCGGATTACGACGTCAATGCCAGGGGCAATGGCATGGTGTTGAAGTGCAAGGCCCAGATCGTCGGCGGCGCGTATGACTGCCGCCCGTTCTACATCAACTACAACTTAGAGCATGAAGACGACCAAACGCAGGAGATCGGACAGCGTGACTTCGCTGGTCTGCGCCGGGCGACGGGCGTGCTCAGCCCAAGCGACACCTCGGAGCTTCATTTCAAGACCTTCCGCGTGAAGATCGGCCGCAAGGTCCGCAAATCCACTGGCGAGCTTGAGAACGTAATCAAGCAGTACCTGTTCGGCGACGAACCCGACCCCGAGCCCCACCGGCCGGGGGTAAAGGCCGCCGAGTGGCGGAAGGCGGCGTGAGCGTCGCTGGCGATCTCTCCGCGCCGAGGCTAGTGTACCCCCGCGAATATCGTGGGGGTACAGCCGTGGCCAAGTTCATCGTTATCGCATTGCTGGCAGGGGCGGCTGGCGCCGCTGGTGGCGTCGCTGCGACATGGGCCACGCCGTCCAAGCCGGTTGACTGCGTCGTGCGCGTCGACCCGCCGAAGGACATCACGGCGGACGAACTCAAGAAGTTGCTCAAGCCGAAGTAATGCTTGTGATCAAATTGATCATAAGCATCAGCGACGCGGCCCTAGCAGCAGTTCATCCGCTGGCTTTGCGCCTTCAAGGATCAGGTCGGCCCACTCCTGCGCCAACTCGCGCCGCCGGTCGATATGGAGGGCTCGATTGTAAGCGCCTTCGACCTTGTTCTCAGGGACGTGGGCTAGCATCAGATCAATGATGGCTTTGTCAGCCTTGAAGCGCTCATTCATCACGCTTGAGAATGTCGATCGCCAGCCGTGCGGCACATGGTGGCCGTGATACCCGGCGCGGTGCAGTAGATAGCCCATCGCGTTCTCGCTCATAGGCTTGTGCGCGTGACGCGTATTCGGAAAGGCCAGCGGGCCGCGTCCGCTAACCTTACGCAGCGCCTCTATCGCCTCGACGGCCTGTCGAGATAGCGGCACCAAATGGTCACGCGCCTCGTCTGACTTCTGACGCAGCTTGAGTTTCATTCGCGCGGCAGGGATCAGCCACATTGGTTGCGGGCCGGTTAGTTCCGCCCATTCCACCCAAGGTGTTTCCGCGAGCGCGCCAGGGCGAACGGCGGTCAATGCCAGAATACGGAGAGCCAGCTTCGTGACGGGATGCGCGTGTTCCGCCTCGACCTTGTTGAGCATCACGCGCGCTGCTGCCAAGTCGGTTACCGCCGGTTGCCTACCCTTGATCAGAGGGGCCATTGCTTTCTGGACAACTGCTGCCGGATCGCCCTCTGCGCGTCCCGTGGAGATTGCATAGACGAAGACAGCGGACATGCGCTGCCGAACCCGGCGCGCGGTTTCGTTTGCTCCGCGTGATTCGATCTCTCTCAAGACAGCGATGGTTTCCTGTGCGCCGATCTCGCTGATCGGCACGCTGCCCAGCTTCGGGAACACCTCGCGTTCAAGGCTGTCCAGCACGTCGAAGGCGTGACGCTCAACCCATCCCGACTTCTGGAGCGCGTGCCATTCGCGGGAAACGGATTCGAAAGTGGTAGCTGCGCTAGCAGCACCGGCAAGGCGCTGCAGTTTCTTGGTGATCGATGGATCTTTCCCAGTGCGCAGTGTCGACTTTGCTTCGTCCCGCGCCTTTCGAGCATCTAAGAGCGAGAGGGCAGGGTATGGCCCTAGCGAAAGGAGCTTCTCCTTACCGCCGAATTCGTATCGGTAGCGCCAATGCTTGCCGCCCGCGGGCGTTACGAACAGGTGCAAACCCGCCCCGTCCGTGAGCTTGAAGGCCTTATCCGCGGCCTTTGCCTTGCGAATTTGCGCGTCCGTGAGCATGCCCGATTCCGCCCAGATACCCGGTTTCCAAAGCTTATACCCGGTTTTGCACCCGGATTGAAGCCGGGTATCACTGGCAACGAGTGGGAAGGATCGGGAAAATGGGTCCGCAGAAAATCCCGATTGTGTAGCAGTTGCAATCGGTTAAGCGAACAATCGGGAACGCTTGATAACGGCCAGTGGCGGAAGGGGTGGGATTCGAACCCACGGTGGGCTTGCACCCACGGCGGTTTTCAAGACCGCTGCCTTAAACCACTCGGCCACCCTTCCGGCGCCCCGTCATTGCCGTTCCCTGTCGATTTTTGCAAGCCGCATGCGGAGCGATCGTGGCAATCTTTGCCCATACTCCGGAGAATACGCGCATTTTCAATAGCTTGCGGCAATGCTCCGCGCATCTCGTCAATCCGCACCGTGAAGCCCGTTTGGGCGTTGCGGCTCGGTCACGCTCCACCGAAAAATGGCGACGGAATGGTGGCGGATTGACAGCTGCCGCATTTCCGACACCTTTGTGCCCGCCCAAGGGCGGTGCTGGGTTTCCGTTGACGGTCATGCGTTCGCGCTGCCGCCGCTTAACGATCCCTTAATGGAATTGGTCGAAAACTGCGTCCTTGCCACGGTGGTGGCTTGGGCGGCGCAGCGTTTTCGGCGCGACGAACAGGAATGCGGCATGATGCGAGGCACGAGCGCAGCGGCGGAGACCTCCCCTGTGGCCGAGTCCGGCGACGCCCCTCGTAGCTCATCGTCCTCCCTGTCCACGGCGACCCGCCTCGGCTGCGTCGTGCTGGCCGGCCTGTTCCTCGCCAACTGCGCCAACAACCAGGTTGCCCGCCGCGGGAAATCGAAAGAGATCGGCGCCTTCCCGTCCTCGAAATACGGTCCCGCCAGCGCCCGCGTCGTCGAAGAAGGGCAGCCGGTGCCGAAGGGCGGCGGCCGCGAGTTGATCGGCCGCAGCTACACCGTCGCCGGTAAGCGCTACACTCCTTACGAGAAGCCGGTCGGCTACACGGCCGTTGGCACCGCCTCCTGGTACGGCGAGGCCTTCCATGGCCGGCGCACCGCCAACGGCGAAGTCTATGATCGCATGAGCATCAGCGCCGCGCATCCGACCATGCCGCTGCCGGCCTATGCCCGCGTCACCAACGTCACCAACAGCCGCTCGATCATCGTGCGCGTCAACGATCGTGGCCCTTTCCATGGCGGCCGTGTCATGGACGTCTCGCAAAAGACCGCCGATGCGCTCGCCTTCCGGCATCTCGGCACGGCGCGCGTCAAGATCGAGTATCTCGGCCAGGCCTCGCTCGCCGGCTCGGACGACCAGATGCTGCTCGCCTCGCTGCGCACCGACGGCTCGCCGGCCTCGATCCCGGGCCAGAGCAGCCGGACGATGATCGCGAGCGCCGCGTCTCAGGTCGATCTCGGCCGATCCGCGGGGCCGGATCTCGACGACGAAGCCGCCAGGCCCGCTCCCGCTCCGACGCCTGTTCGCGCTGAACCTGCGCCGGTCGAAGCGCAGCCCGTCGTCCAGGCCTACGCTCCCGAGCAGCCGCGGACGATCGCCGTGCAGAGCCCGATCGTCGCCAGCGTCGCGGCGTCGCCGTCTGCGGCGGGCGTCCCGATCAGCGGAGTCCGCCTGCCGCCGTCTCGGCCCTTCGATCTCGGCGCCGCCGCCCATGCCGGCAAGCCGGTTCCGGGCTTGCGTCCGAGTGTGACGACGACGCTGCCGGTGCCGCGCACCGCCAGCCTCCCTGCCGCCACCGAGAAGGCGCCGACCCTGCGTCTTGCCAAGGGCTCGCCGCTGTCCACCGGCACGAAGCAGCAGCCGCTGGCGCGGAATTGATCCTGTTGCGGGCTTGACCGCCCGGACTGGCACATCATCTGATCTCGATATGACGCAAGGTCGATCAGGGATGGCGCGCGCCCGCTATTTGCCAGCCTCCGGCGGAATTCTCGCAGTGCTGGCCCTGCTGCTTGCGCTGGCTCCGGGGCTTGCTCGCGCGCAGGCGTTCCAATCAGCCGCGCCCTACGCGATCCTGCTCGATTCCGCCAGCGGCGCCGTGCTCTACGAGAAGGCCGCCGACGAGCTGATGGTGCCGGCGAGCCTCGCCAAGCTCGCCACCGCCCTCGTCGCCTTCCAGGAGATCGCAGCCGGCAAGATGACGCTGGAGACCGAGATCTCGATCTCGGAGAACGCCTGGCGCAAGGGGGGCGGCGTCTCGGGCGGCTCGACCATGTTCGCCATCGTCAACAGCCGGGTGAAGCTCGGCGACATCCTTCAGGGCCTGATCGTGCACTCCGGCAACGATGCCGCGATCGCGCTGGCCGAGGCCGTGGCGGGCGATGAGGCGAGCTTCGCCAGGATCATGACCGAGCGTGTCCACGCGCTCGGCATGCCCAAATCGCAGTTCCGCAATGCCACCGGCATGGCCGATCCGCAGCAGAAGGTGACCGCGCGCGAGCTCGCCTTCCTGGCCGACCATATCGTCAAGACCTATCCGGAGCTCTACCGGATCTTCGGCCAGCGCGACTTCACCTGGAACAAGATCAAGCAGAGCAACCGCAACCCGCTGCTCGCCATGGATATCGGCGCCGACGGCCTCAAGACAGGAAATATCGACGAGACCGGCTACGGCCTCGTCGGCTCGGCCGTGCAGAAGGGCCAGCGTCTGATCGTCGTGGTCAACGGGCTGAAGAACGCGCGCGATCGCGCCAGCGAGGCCCGCAAGCTGCTCGAATGGGGCTTCCGCTCCTTCGAGCAGCGGCAGGTCTTCGCCGAGGGCGAGACCGTCGGCGAGGCCAGCGTCTTCGGTGGCGAGAAAGGGCGCATCGCGCTGAAGGCGAAAGGGCCGGTCAATCTGCTGGTACCGCGCGGCAGCAGCGAACGCCTCGCTGCTCGAATCGTTTATCGGGGGCCCCTGCAGGCGCCGGTGGCGGAGGGGACGGAAGTCGGTCGCCTGCTGGTCACGCGCGGCGAGATCAAGACGCTGGAGATCCCGCTCTATGCGGCCGAGTCGATCGCGGCCGGAAGCCTGCAGCAGCGGGCGTTCGATGCGCTGATGGAGGCCGCGACCGGCTGGGTCCGCAAGGCCCTGAAGCGGAGTTGAGCTTGGCCAAAGCTAAGGTGCAGCCTGCGACCGGGCATTTCATCACGCTCGAAGGCGGGGAGGGGGCCGGCAAGTCGACCCTCGCCAAGGCGCTCGCGGCGCGGCTGGAGGCGCAAGGGCTTACCGTCGAGCTGACACGCGAGCCGGGCGGCTCACCCAAGGCCGAGCGCATCCGCGAGGCGCTGCTCGCTGGGCGGATCAAGCCCTATGGTGCCTTCGCCGAAGCGCTGATGTTCCAGGCAGCCCGCATCGACCATGTCGACAGCCGGATCAGGCCGGCGCTCAAGCGCGGCGCCTGGGTGATCTGCGACCGCTTCATCGATTCGACCCGCGTCTACCAGGGCACGCTCGGCGAGATCGCCGGAGACAAGCTCGCTGCCCTGGAGACCGTCGCCATCGCCGGCCTGATGCCGGAGCTGACCTTCATCCTCGACCTCGCGCCCGAGACGGGCCTCGCCCGCGCCGCCCGTCGTCGCCAGCCGGGCGAGGCGACAGACCGTTTCGAGAGCGAAACGATCAGCTTCCATCGCCGCCTGCGCCAGGGCTTTCTCGACATCGCTTCCGCCGAGCCGCAGCGCTGCGTCGTGCTCGACGCCAGCCTCCCGCCGGAGGTGCTGGCGGATACCGCCTGGGAAGCGCTTTCCAGCCGGCTGCCCTTGCCGCAGATTGCGCCGGCATGATCGAATCGAGCAACGAACCAGACCGCCTGCCGAACGCGCCGCATCCACGCGAGACGCTGGCCCTTGTCGGTCACCAGCGCCGGGAGGAAGCCCTCCTGACGGCTTTACGCTCAGGCCGCATGCACCATGCCTGGCTGCTCGGCGGCCCGGAGGGCGTCGGCAAGGCGAGCTTCGCCTATCGCGCCGCCCGCTTCATGCTGGCCGAGGGCGATCCGCTGCGCCGCGCGGAAGATTCCCGCGATCTCGCCGTGCCCGAAACGGAGGGAGCCACCCGCAAGATCGCGGCGCAGTCGCATCCCGACCTGCATCTGCTGCGGCGCATCGCCAAGCCGGATGGCAAGAGCTTCACCAGCAATATCCCGGTCGATCTCGTGCGCCGGATCATCGACCGCTTCGGCTCCAGCGCGGGCGAGGGCGGCTGGCGCGTCGCGATCGTCGATTCAGCCGAGGACCTCGACCGGCCAGGCGCCAACGCCCTGCTGAAACTGCTCGAGGAGCCGCCGCCGCGCTGCCTCTTCCTGATCGTCGCCCATGCGCCCGGCCGGGTCCTGCCGACCATCCGCTCGCGCTGCCGGCTGCTCTCCTTCGAGCCACTCGGCGAGGCCGATGTCGCGCAGGCCGGCGCGATCGCACTGGAGCGCATGCGCCTGCCCTATGACGCCTCGGCGCTCCACCGCGCTGCCACTCTGTCCGAAGGCTCGGTCAAGCGGGCGCTGACCTATGTCGATCCGGAAACGCTGGCGCTGGTGGAAGCCGTGAGGGCGCGGCTCGACGCGCTGCCTTCGATCGATCTCTCGGCCCTGCTGGCGCTGGGCGAGGATGTCGCGGGCAGGGCGGGCGAGGCCGATTTCGCGGTCATGATCGAGACCGTGCAGGGCTGGCTCGGCGCGCACCTTCATGCGCATGCCGCCGCCGGCCCGGCCCGGCTTGCGCCCCTCGCGGAGGTGTGGGAGAGACTTGCACGCGCCGCGAACGAGGTCGAAACCTACAATCTCGATCGCCGCCCCCTCGTCATGTCGCTGTTTCACGATCTGTCGGAGGCGGTTTCCCGTTCGCGCGCGGCCTGAAACCAGGAGCAGGATGCGAAAAGTGGAAACCGGTTTTCGCGCAAGTCCTGCTCTCACTCTTTGACGACCGGACAGACCAATGGCCTCGGCCCCGAAGTTCTATCTGACGACTGCGATCCACTACACCAACGGCCCGCCGCATATCGGCCACGCCTATGAGATGGTGTCGGCGGATGCGATCGCCCGCTTCAAGCGCCTCGATGGCTATGACGTCTTCGCCATGACCGGCACCGACGAGCACGGCCAGAAGGTGCAGCGCACTGCTGCGCAGAACGGGCTCTCGCCCAAGGATTTCGTCGACGGCATCGCCGCGCGCTTCGAGGAGATGGAGCAGCGGCTGGGCTGCTCGTTCGACCGCTTCATCCGCACCACCGACACCGACCACCTGCCCTCGACGCAGGAACTCTGGCGCAGGATGGAGGCCAATGGCGACATCTACCTCGCCAAATATTCCGGCTGGTACTCGGTCCGGGACGAAGCCTTCTATGGCGAGGAGGAGACGACCCTCCAACCTGACGGCACGCGCCTGGGCGGGCAGGGCACGCCGGTCGAATGGGTCGAGGAGGAGAGCTATTTCTTCCGTCTGAAGGCCTATCAGGACAAGCTACTCGCGCTTTATCGCGACGTGCCGGACTTCGTCTCGCCGGAAACGCGCCGCAACGAGATCGTTTCCTTCGTCCAAAGCGGGCTCGAGGATCTCTCGATTAGCCGCACCACCTTCGACTGGGGGCTGCCGGTCGCGGGCGATCCCAAGCATGTGATGTATGTCTGGGTCGACGCGCTCAACAACTACGTTACCGGCTGTGGCTTCCCCGACGAGAGCGATCCGCGCTGGCACTACTGGCCGGCCGATGTCCACATCATCGGCAAGGACATCGTGCGATTCCATACGGTCTACTGGCCGGCCTTCCTGATGTCTGCGGGGCTGCCGCTGCCGAAGCGTGTCTTCGGTCATGGCTTCCTGCTGAACAAGGGCGCCAAGATGTCGAAATCGGTCGGCAACGTCGTCGACCCGTTCGCGCTCGCCGATATCTACGGCGTCGACCAGCTGCGCTACTTCTTCCTGCGCGAGGTCTCCTTCGGCCAGGACGGCAACTACAGCCACGAGGCGATCGTCGGACGCATCAATGCCGACCTCGCCAATGATCTCGGCAATCTCGCGCAGCGCTCGCTGTCGATGATCGCCAAGAACTGCGAGGGCAGGGTGCCGCCGGCCGGTGCGCTGACGGAAGGCGATCGCGCCATGCTGGCGCAGGCCGATGGGCTGCTGGCGAAGACGCGCGCGGCCATGCAGGATTTCGCCCTGCACGTCGTGCTGGCGGACATCTGGGCCGTGGTCGCCGAGGCCAACCGCTATTTCGCCAACAACGAGCCGTGGAAGCTCTCCAAGAGCGACCCGGTCCGCCGCGATACGGTGCTCTACGTCACGATCGAGACGATCCGGCAGGTCGCCATCCTGACCCAGCCGGTGATGCCGCAATCGATGGCCAAGCTGCTCGATCTGCTCGCGGTCCCGGCGGAGGCGCGCGACTTCGCCGCGCTCGGCGAGGCCGGCCGCCTCACCTCGGACACCGTGCTGCCGGCGCCGAGCGCGGTCTTCCCGCGCTATGTCGAGCCGGAAGACGGGCAGGCCGCCTGATGCTGATCGATACGCATTGCCATCTCGATTTCCCGGATTTCGCCGAGGATATCGCGTCTTACGTCGGCCGTGCCGAAGCGGCCGGCGTCGGCCGGATGGTGACGATCTCGACCCGTGTTGCTCGCTTTGACACCTATGCGGCGCTGGCCGAGCGTTTCCCCTCGGTCTGGTGCACGGTCGGCACGCATCCGCATGGCGCGCATGAAGAGCTCGACGTCACCGCCGGGCAGCTGGTCGCACTGTCGCGTCATCCGCGCTGCGTCGCGATCGGCGAGGCCGGGCTCGACTATCACTACGACAAGAGCCCGCGCGAAGCGCAGGAGCAAGGCCTGCGCACCCATATCGCCGCGGCCCGCGAGACCCAGCTGCCGCTGGTGATCCATTCGCGCGAAGCCGACGAGGACATGGCGGCGATCCTGCGCGAGGAAATGGGGAAGGGCGCCTTCCCTGCCATCCTGCACTGCTTCACCGCCGGTGAGATGCTGGCCAGCACCGGCGTCGAGCTCGGTCTTTACGTCTCCTTCTCCGGCATCCTGACCTTCAAGACCTCCGGGGCGCTGCGGGACATCGCCCGCGATATCCCGCTGGAGCACCTGCTGGTCGAGACCGACGCGCCCTACCTCGCCCCCACGCCTTACCGCGGCAAGCGCAACGAACCGTCCTATGTCGTTGAAACTGCGAAGGTTCTCGCCGAGGTCAAAGGCGTCTCCTTCGACGAGATCGCCCGGATCACGACGGAGAACGCCAGGCGCTGCTACTGGAAGATGGACCATGCGGCGCCTGTGGCGCGGGTTGCCTGAGGCTGGCGCCGCCGCATGAGCCTGACCGTCACCATCCTCGGCTGCGGCTCATCCGGCGGCGTGCCACGGCCAGGCTCCGGCTGGGGCGCCTGCGACCCCAACGATCCGAAGAACCGGCGCCGGCGCTGCTCGATCCTGGTCGAGCGCCGCGGCCTGAACGGCGCGACGAGCGTGCTGATCGACACCACGCCGGACCTGCGCGAGCAGCTCCTGTCGGCTGAGATCAGCCGGCTCGACGTGACCCTGTTCAGCCACGACCATGCCGACCACACCCATGGCATCGACGATCTGCGAGCGCTGGTGCTGCATATGCGCAAGCGCATCCCGGTCCACGCCGATGCCGCAACGGCCGTGACGCTGCGCCAGCGCTTCGGCTATCTGTTCGAGACGCCGCCCGGCAGCTTGTATCCGCCGATCCTCGATCTGAAGCCGCTCGCAGCCGGCGAACCGCTCGTGATCGATGGCGCTGGCGGACCGATCGAGACATTGCCGTTCCGGCTCGAGCACGGCCCGAACTATGACGCGCTCGGCTTCCGCTTCGGCGATTTTGCCTATGCGCCCGATGTCAGCGCGATCCCGCCAGAAGCGATGGCGGCGATGAGCGGGCTCGACCTTCTCGTCCTCGACTGCCTGCGTGAATCGCCGCATCCCAGCCACTTCAATCTGGAGCAATCGCTGGAAGCGATCGCTCAGCTCAGGCCGCGCCGCGCCATCCTAACCAACCTCCATGTCGATCTCGATTATGCCAGCTTGGCCAAGCGCTTGCCGGCCAATATTGAACCGGCGTTCGATGGCATGACGCTGACGGTCGAGAGCTAGGCCGGCCTCACGGGGGCATTTCCGGGCATCAATTCAAGTTCCATAATATGTCTTATGCGAATCGGATCTGGGCCTGCGGATCGCTTCTCTCCAACCCCTCCGCTCCGTCTTCCAACGCCTGGCGCAACCACACCAGGCGTTGAAGCAATGAGCCGATCGCGTTGAGTCTCCCCGCCATCGCGACGCGCAAGCCCTTCACGCCACCGCCAGCTCCGCCCGCTTCTCGGGAAACGGCCGGAAGCTCCACAGGACCAGCATCGCCGCCAGGCCGAGGACCCAGGAGCCGACATACATCGGCGCGTAGCTACCGAACCGGTCGTAGATCAGGCCGCCGAGCAGCGGGCCGGTCGACATGCCCAAGCTTCCGGCCATCGCCGTGCCGCCGATGATCGTACCCATCATCTTCAGAGGGAAATTCTCGCGGATGATCACGGCATAGAGCGGCATGGTGCCGGCGTAGATGAAGCCGACGATCACAGCGACCGCATAGAAGCCGGCGAGCTCGCCGACGAAGGCATAGGCCAGCACGCCGAAAGCCTGGGCCAGCAGCCCGAGGATCAGGACCCGCTGCGCGCCGAACCGGTCCCCCGCGACACCGAAGCCGAGACGGCCGAACATGCCGGCCAATCCCTCGACGCTGTAGATCGACACGGCCGCGAGCATCGGGATGCCACAGCTCACGGCATAGCTCACCGTGTGGAAGATCGGCCCGGAATGCGTGGCGCAGCAGAAGAAATTCGCCAGCATGAGCGTGATGAACTGGGGCGAACGCACCGCCTGGCCGACGCTCATCTCTTCTTGCGTGACTTCGGTCGTCTCGGTCTTGGCAGCAGCTGCCTCCAGCGCTGGCGGCCGGCGCACCAGGAGCGCCGCAGGGATCATCAGCACCGCCGCGATGCCGGCGATGATCTGCATCGAGGCGCGCCAGTGATGGATGGTGACCAGCCAGGCTGCGAGCGGCGCCATGGTCATCGGCGCCATCCCCATGCCGGCCGAGACGAGCGAGACCGCAAGGCCGCGCTGGGTCTCGAACCAGCCGGTGACGCAGGCCATCATCGGCGCGAAGACAGCCGCGGTCGCCGCACCGACCAGAAGGCCGAAGAGCAGCTGGAATTCGATCAGGGAATCCGCCCTGCTCGCGAGCGCCAGGCTCGCAGCCAGGACGATCGATCCGGTCAGCACCACCGGGCGCGGCCCATAGCGATCGGAGAGATTGCCCCAGGCCATGCTGGCTGCGGCCATGGCGAGGAAACCGATCGTCATCGCCGTCGAGATCCCGGTGACGGACCAGCCGGTATCCTGCGACATCGGCCGCAGGAAGACCGGCAACGAGAACATGGCGCCGACCGCGACGCAGCCGAGCAGGCCGCCTGCGGCGACGATCACCCAACGATAGGACTGGCTCATCACCTTCTCCGGGACGTTCGAGGAGCGCCCCGGTCAGCCGGACTGGCCCCGCGGGTGCGCTCAATGCCCCAAGGACGGATCGGCCTTGGCGAAGCCGACATCCCGCCGCAGCTTTTTATCGGGATCGGGCCGCCTCAGCCCTGCGACGGTTTCCAGTCGGCCGACGGGATGGTGTTGACCATCCACGGGATCCCGAACTTGTCGACGAGGGAGCCGAAGCCGGGCGACCAGAAGGTCTCGCTGAACGGCATCACGGCCCTGCCCCCGTCGGCCAACTGCTCGAACCAGCGCTGGCCCTGGGCCTTGTCGTTGGTGTGCAGGGTGACGTCGAAGCCGTTCTTCGGTTTGTCGATGTTGTGGGCCCAGGCGGTATCCATGTCGGCGCCCATCAGCGCCTGGTCGCCGACCTCGAGCCAGCAATGCATCAGCCAGTTCTTATACTTGCCGTCGGTGTCCGGCATGCCCATGCCGGGCGGCGCATCGCCATAGGGCATGGCGGCCGTGATCTTGCCGCCCAGCACTTTGGCATAGAACTCGAAAGCCTCGCGGCACTGCCCCTGAAAGCTCAGGCTGGTCACGATCTTCATGGTCGTCTCCCTTTTTTCGTCTGAGATCGGCGCGAATCTGGCGGCATCGACCGACCGAAACGCAGCCGGTTAGGCGGTGATCCAGCCGTCATTGTTCAACGGCGGCGCATGACGTGTTCGCCAACCGGCGACTTTACCCATGCGGCTCCTGCTCATCGCCAAACGCCCGCTGTCGAGCACGGTTCAGGCCGGCCGTTCTGCTGTCAGGCCGAACGGTCTATTTATGTTGGTATCAACGTACTAGGCCGACGAATGTCAATCTCCGCAGCCAACACTCCTGCCAACCCGTTGGCTTCAACGTCATGCAAAACGCCCGGATTTCCCGGCCGATTTCGGTTGCGGCGATCCTGACAGCCAGTTCGGCCGGCTGCCGGGGAGACCCTGCTTTGGTCGGGTTGCCATTCCGATATCGCAATGCGCTAATCTGACATAACGCCCGGCATTCTGCCGGAAGCGATTGCAAGGACCTTCAAGAGTCCGGATATCCAAGGGAGATCAAATCGATGTCGAAATCCGGCTGGCTCGGCGCACTCGCGCTCGCCACCCTCATCCAGCTCGTCCCGGCAGCGCCGGCGACGGCTCAATCCTGGCCGCAGAAGCCCGTCAGCTTCATCGTGCCGTTCCCGGCCGGCGGCGGCACTGACGCCTTTGCCCGCCCCCTTGCCGCCCAGCTCGAGCAGCAGCTCGGCCAGCGCATCCTGATCGACAACCGCGGCGGCGCCGGCGGGACGGTCGGCGCGTCGGCCGCCTCGAAGGCCGCGCCCGACGGCTACACCTTCTTCATCGGCGCCGCGCACCACGCCATCGCGCCGGCCCTCTATCCGAAGCTCGACTACAACATCCAGACCGATTTCATCCCGATCGGCGTCATCGCCCAGCCGCCGCAGGTCGTGGTCGTCCATCCCGGCAAGGTCCAGGCCAAGACGCTGGCGGAGCTGATCGACTTCGCCAAGAAGAATCCCGACAAGCTGAACTATGGCTCGGCCGGCAACGGCACCACGCACCATCTCGCCGGCGAACTGTTCAAGCTCACCACCAAGGTGAACCTGACCCATGTACCCTATCGTGGCGCAGGCCCGCTGATGCAGGATCTCGTCGCCGGTCAGGTCGATCTCGCCTTCGACGGGCTTGGTTCCTCCGCCGCGCAGATCTCCAGCGGCACGCTGCGGGCCCTCGCCGTCGCTGCGCCCAAACGCGCCAGCGCCTTCCCCGATGTTCCGACCACCGCGGAAGCGGGCGTGCCGGGCTACGAGGTCTCGACCTGGTATGCGATGTGGGCGCCGAAGAACACGCCGCCCGAGATCGTCGCGAAGATGACGGCCGAGCTGCAGAAGGCGCTGGCTGCGCCGACGGTGACCGAAGCCTGGAAGAGAAACGGCTCGGAGATCCCGAACCTCTACGGCCCCGCCTTCGGCGATTTCGTCAAGGTCGAGGTCGCGCGCTGGGGCAAGGTCGTGGCCGAGGCCAACGTCAAGCCCGATTGACCGGTCCAGCGGTCACCCGCCCTCGCCCGCGTCGTCGATCACGGCGCGGGCGATCGCCAGGCTGAAGCCGGCGCGTGCCAGCGCCGCGATGTGCTTTTGCCGCTGCGCGACGCGATCACCGCGGCTCCATGGTCCGAGGCGCTTGCGGCGGGCAGCGATGCGCGCGGCATCCAGCTCGGTCTCCTCGTCGGTCGCCACGACCTCGGCGACGAGGCCGCGCTCGACGCCCTTGGTCGCAAGCCCCGCCGCCACGGCCCGCGCCGAGCGCCCCTTGCGGCGCAGGCTCTGCGCCCTCGCCTCGGCGAAGCGGCGATCGTCGACGAGGCTCGAGGCGACGCAAGACCTGACGATCTCCTCGACCGCCGTGCGGAATGCCTGGGGGTCTTGCCCGTGATGCCGGCAGCTGCGCTCCACCTTGCGCAGCAGGACGCGCTGCAATTGCACCGCCGGGACTGAATAGCGTTCGAGATAATGCAGCGCGGCCCGCCGCAGATAGTCGGCCGTGATCCGCTTGGGCGCCGGCCGCTCTCCTGCTGCCGCCTCTTTGCCCCGCCCTGACGCCAAGCTAGTCGAACCTCGGCTTGCCGCGGGTCGACTTGACCGAGGAACGCTTTACCTTCGAAGCTAGGCGCCGCTCCTTCGAGGCCTTGGTCGGCTTGGTCGCCCGCCGAACCTTAGGTCGCACCTCCGCCTGCCTGATCAGCTCGACCAGCCGCGCCAGCGCCTCCTCGCGGTTGCGGCTCTGGCTGCGATGCTCCTGGGCCGTGATGACGATCACGCCATCCTGCGTCAGCCGGCTGCCTGCGAGCTTCATCAGGCGGAGCGCGACATCATTGGGCAGCGAGGCCGAGCGGCGGGCGTCGAACCGAAGCTCGACGGCGGTCGAGACCTTGTTGACGTTCTGCCCGCCCGGACCGGAGGCGCGCACGAAGCTCTCCTCGATCTCGCTGTCGTCGATCGCGATGGACGGGGTCACTTGAATCATGGGAGGACGCTAGCCCAACACAGGGAGAATTGCAGCGATGAAGCCGTCTCGCGACATCGAGCGCCTGATCGAGATCATGGCCGCGCTGCGTACACCCGGGACGGGCTGCCCCTGGGATCTCGAGCAGGACTTCGCCTCGATTGCGCCCTACACGATCGAGGAGGCCCACGAGGTCGCCGACGCGATCGCCCGCGGCGATCTCGTCGATCTCAAGGACGAGCTCGGCGACCTCTTGTTGCAGGTCGTGTTCCACGCCCGAATGGCACAGGAGCAGGGCAGCTTCGCCTTCCCCGACGTCGTCGAGGCGATCACCACCAAGCTGATCCGCCGGCATCCGCATGTCTTCGGCGATGCGCGCGATCTGTCGCCCGCTGAGGTCAAGGCGCTCTGGGGGCAGATCAAGGCGCAGGAGAAGGCCGACAAGGCGCGCGCCAGAGCCGAGGCCGGGCTGCCGGAACCTGCAGAGGCCAAGGGCGTGCTCGCCGGCGTGCCGACCACCCTGCCCGCGCTGACCCGCGCCTGGAAGCTGCAGGCCAAGGCCTCGACCGTCGGCTTCGACTGGAACGATGCCCGATTGGTGCTCGACAAGGTCCGCGAGGAGACCGCCGAGATCGAAGAAGCGCTCGCCGGCGGCGACAAGGCCGCGATCCAGGAGGAGATCGGCGACCTGCTCTTCGTGGTGGCCAACCTCGCCCGCCATGTCGATGCCGATCCCGAGGCCTGCCTGACTGCTGCCAACGCAAAATTCCAACGGCGCTTTGCCGGCATCGAGGCGGCGTTGGAGCGCCAGGGGCGCGAGCCGCGGGAGGCCACCCTGGAGGAGCTCGAGGAGCTCTGGCAGCAGGTCAAGCGCACTGAGCGCGCCGCCCCTTGAACACATGAAAACGCCGGGCACGAGGCCCGGCGTCGATATGCATTCTACCTGTTCGATCGATCAGGGCTTCGGAGCCGGCGCAGGCGTCGCGCCCGGAGCCGGGGCGGCCGGCGTACCGGGGGCCGGCGCCGCGCCAGGGGTCGCCTCGGCGCCGCCGAGGCGCTTGCGCAGCTCCTCCTGGCGCTTGGCGAGTTCGTCCTGCAGCGCCTTCTGCTGCTCTTCCAAAACCTTCGGGTCGATCGGCGCGCCGTCAAAGGCCTTGGCGAAATCAGCCAGCGGGATGGCGAAGGTGACCTCGCGCGCGCCTTGGTTCTGCACGCTGATGTTGAGGGTGGTGCCCTTCTTCATCGCGTTGATGAGGTCGTCCTTGACCTGCGCCTCGGCAAAGCAGCCGTTCGGGAAGCAGATCGCATAGCGGCCGGGCGTCGGCTGCGCGTTGTCGACGCCGAAGCGGATGCCCGGCTGCAGCAGCAGGCCGAGCGGCATCAGGAAGCGCACGATCTTGTTGGCGTCGCCCTTGACGTCGTAGACCGCGGCGGCAAGCACCGGCTGGCCCTGGTCAGAGACGAAGTCGCGGGTGGTGTAGCAGATTTCCTTGTTGGCCGCCTGATCCTTGCCGCAGACCTTGGTCCAGCTCGTCTGGGACGGCTCGGGCTTGACCTGGACGACGGTGGGACCGGTCTGGGCAGCCTGGCCCTGGGCCGGCTGCTGAGCGGGAGCGGGCTGCTGCGCCGGCGCGGCCGGGCGATTCGCCGGACGCTGCGGCTGAGCCTGCTGCGCGCTCGCGGCGATCGGGGCTAGAGCGACGGCGGCGCCGAGGATGAGCGCGAGGCCGCGGACCGTGCTCTTCGCGGTGGCGCCCTGGCTCCGGGACAGGCGGGTCGAAGCTGACATCTGCGTTTCCTTGACCATGAAACTGGTTCGGCCGCCGGATTCGGCGGCATGCATCACCCAAGGCTCAACCCAGCAAGGTGCCGGAGCCGGTGGCGGCGTGAGCACATCAAGCGCGATTGCGGCGTTTGGATGACGCCCGGCCTGCGTTTAGCGAGTTCTGTCGCAGGTTTCCAGCCCCGAAGAGCCCGGCGCGACAAGTTTGATCGCATGTTATTCTGCGGCAGGGAATCAGTTTCGAGCATGCATCGACCTTTCAGCGCAGCGGCGCGTTACGCGTGGTGTCTCTGGCTCGTCCTGGCGGGCTTGGCGGCTTTCGGGCCGATCGGGAACCCGCGCGCAGCTGCCGCCGAGAACGATGCCGCCATCGCCATGCATGGCGAGCCGGAGCTGGCCAAGGGTTTCGCTCACCTGCCCTATGCCGATCCGCAGGCGCCGAAGGGCGGCCGAATCATCTACGGCCAGCAGGGCACCTTCGACAGCCTCAATCCTCTGGTGGTGTTGGGTGTCGCCCCCGACGCCGTCCCGCGCTATGTCCAGCA
The DNA here is from genome assembly GCF_002831785.1 of Allobosea sp. FBZP-16. Taxonomy (NCBI): domain Bacteria; kingdom Pseudomonadati; phylum Pseudomonadota; class Alphaproteobacteria; order Hyphomicrobiales; family Alloboseaceae; genus Allobosea; species Allobosea sp. FBZP-16. The sequence continues at coordinate 531,046 of NZ_LNCQ01000022.1, forward strand.
GAGCCTTCTGTTCCGCTCTGCCGACGAGCCTTTCACCGCTTATGGCCTGCTGGCCAGCAAGGTCGAGCTCAACCCGGAACGAACCCGTCTCGCCTTCCAGATCGATCCGCGCGCCCGCTTCTCCGATGGCAAGCCGGTGACGGCGGACGATGTGATCTTCACCTTCGAGATGCTGAAGACCAAGGGCAAGCCGTTCCACCGCTCGAGCCTGGGTCGCGTGACCAAGGTCGAAGCCCCCTCTCCCGATCGCGTCGTCTTCGAACTCGGCGACGGCTCCAACCGCGAATTGCCGCTGGTGATCGGCGCCATGCCGATCTTCGCCAGGCACGCCACCGAAGCCGAGAAATTCGGCGACACCAGCTTCAAGCCGGCGCTCGGCTCCGGCCCCTACCTCGTCGAGGAGGTCAAGCCAGGCGAGATGCTCCGGCTGAAGCGCCGCAAGGATTTCTGGGCCGAGGATCATGCCCTCACCCGCGGCCTCTTCAACGTCGACGAGATCCGCTACGATTTCTACCGTGATTCCAATGCTTTGTTCGAAGCCTTCAAGGCAGGACTTTACGATGTTCGCCTTGAAAGCGACCCGACGCGCTGGATGACCGGCTATGACGTCCCGGCCGTGCGCGAGGGTCGGATCGTCCGCGACACCTTCCGATTCCAGACGCCCAAGGGCATGACCGGACTGGTCTTCAACACACGCCGCCCGCAATTCGCCGATATCCGCGTCCGCGAGGCGCTGGCGATGCTGTTCGACTTCGAATGGGCCAATCGCAACCTGTTCCACGGTGTCTACCGACGCGCCGGCAGCTTCTTCGCCGACAGCGAGCTCTCGGCGCTCGGCGTGCCGGCCGATCAGCACGAGAAGGCGTTGCTCGCCGCCTTTCCCGGCGCCGTGCGCGACGACATCCTCGCCGGAACCTGGGCCCCGGCCACGACCGACGGCTCCGGCCGCGACCGTGACCAGGCTCGCCGCGCGCTCGCTTTGCTGGAAGCCGCCGGCTACCGGCTGAACGACGGGCAGCTGCGCAAGGACGGCCAGAGCGAGGCTTTCGGCTTCGAGATCACCGTCACCAACCGCCCGCAGGAGCGGCTGGCGCTGAACTATGCGACCTCGCTCGCACGCCTGGGCATCACCGTCTCGGTCCGGTTGATCGACGACGTCCAGTACTGGCGCCGGCTCTCGACCTTCGACTTCGACATGATCCAGTGGACCTGGCCGGCTTCCGCCTCGCCCGGCAATGAGCAGATCGGCCGCTGGGGTTCGGCCAATGCCGAGCGCAAGGGCGCGCTCAACTATGCCGGCGTGCGCTCGCCTGCCATCGACGCAACATTGCAGGCACTGCTGGCGGCGCGTTCGCGCGAGGATTTCGTGGCGACCGTGCGCACGCTCGATCGTTTGCTGCTGTCCGGCTTCTATGTCGTGCCGCTCTACTATCTGCCGGAGACTTGGCTGGCGCGGGCGCGCGAGATCACCCTGCCCGAGCGGCGACCGAAATTCTTCTTCTCAAATGAGACGCTGGCGCGGTCGCCCTCCCCGCCCGCGCCCGCCAACTAGAGCAGGACGCGAGAAAGTGGGAACCGATTTTTCGCAGGAAGCCTGCTCTGAACTCTCAGAACCGATCACGCTTTATGGTTTTGGATCGACCCGATCTGAAACCATCGTGATCTAGGACCGGCGATGCGGATGGGCTCCGACGAAATCTCCATCGGCGCGCTGGTCGAAGGGCTCGATTTCGACAGCCTGCTGAAGGCACTCGCCGCCCGCCGCGGCTATGAGCCGGCCTTCCGCGACCCGCCCGGCCGGCGCGACTGGAGCGATTTTTCCCCCAATGCCTTCGGCTTCGCCGAGCTCGACGGCCGCGTCGACCGGCTTGCCAACCTTCTCCTCCTCGCCAAGCCGCAAGCTGGCGCCTGCGTCGCGATCCTGGCCCCGCTCGGCCCTGAGGCCCTGGTCTCGATCCTCGCCAGCCTGCGGGCCGGCCTGTCGCCGATGCTCCTGCCGGCCCATGCCAAGGAAGCGGAGCTCTTGCCGATCATCGAGCGCTCCGGCGCGGTGATGGCGCTCGGCGTGCCACGGATCGGCGAGCTGCAGCCGCTGCACCTGCTCCGCGACGTCGCCGCCCGCTCCTTCGGCATGCGCTTCATCGGCGGCTTCGGAGCGCGCGTACCCGACGGCGTCGCGGCGCTGGAGCCGCTGCTCGGCCACGGCGCTACGCTATCGGCATTGCCGCCTGCAGCGAACCGGGCGCCGATCCGCGTCGTCGACGGACATAGCCTCGCCGGTCCCTTCACGGTCGGTGAGAAGGAGGTGCTAGCCAAGGCGCTCGAGATTTCGCGCGTGCTGAAGCCGCTGGCGTCCTCGCGCATCGTCACCACGCTGGTCGGCGGCGATCTCGCTGCGCTCGCGACCGGGCCCGGCATCGCGCTGCTCACTGGTGTCGAGCTCCTGCCGCTCGGACTGTTCGTGCTCGACGACCTGCGTGCCTGCATGGAAGGCGGGCGCATGGTCCATCTCGTCATCCCCGCCGCGCTGGAACCGGCGCTCGCGCGCTCGCGGCTCGGCGGCCACAAGTCGCTGACCAGCCTGGTCGTCACCCGCCGCGCCGGCGAGGACGATGGTTTGCCGCGCCTAGACCGACCCGACCTCGCCATCGTCGACGTGATCACGCACGCGCCCGAGCGCGTCGAGATCAGGCGGCGCAATCCGGGCTAAAGCCAGAAGGCCGTCATGCTCGGGCTTGACCCGAGCATCTCGGGCCGGAGGAAACTCCAACCCGCGCGTTCCCTTCATGAAATTCTCGGGTCGCCGCTGCGCGTCCCCCGAGAATGACGGATGAGGCCCTACGCCGCCTTCTTCCGCTCGGCGATGCGCGCGAGATCGGTCAGCAGCCGGCGCGTGCCGGTCAGGCGTTGCTCGGCCGTCTCGAAATCGTCGATGAAGACGACGCGCATGTCGGGGCGAACCTTGGCCAGCGTCCCGATCTTCGCGACATACGAGACGAGCCCCTCCGGATTGGCGAACTCGTTGTCGCGGAAGGCGACAATGATGCCCTTCGGCCCGGCCTCGACCTTCTCGACATTGGCGCGCTTGCAGAGCGCCTTGATCGCGACGATCTCCAGCAGCTGCTTGACCTCCTCCGGCAGCGGGCCGAAGCGGTCGATCAGCTCGGCGCCGAACGACTGCAGGTCGCCGTCGTCGTCCATCGTCGAGAGGCGCTTGTAGAGCGTCAGCCTGAGCGTCAGATCGCCGACATAGTGCTCGGGGATCATCACAGGCGCGCCGATCTGGATGCTCGGCGACCAATGAGCGTCGCTCTCGATCTCGATGCCGGCCTTCAGCGCCGCCACCGCCTCCTCCAGCATCTGCTGGTAGAGCTCGTAGCCGACCTCCTTGATATGGCCGGACTGCTCGTCGCCGAGCAGGTTGCCGGCGCCCCTGATGTCGAGGTCGTGGCTGGCGAGCTGGAAGCCGGCGCCGAGCGTATCGAGCGACTGCAGCACCTTGAGGCGCCGGTCGGCCTGCTCGGTCAGCTTGCGGCTGGCCGGCACGGTGAAGAGCGCATAGGCGCGCACCTTGGAGCGGCCGACGCGGCCCCTGAGCTGATAGAGCTGCGCCAGGCCGAACATGTCGGCGCGGTGGATGATCAGCGTGTTGGCGGTCGGGATGTCGAGCCCGGATTCGACGATCGTCGTCGAGAGCAGGATGTCGTACTGGCCCTCATAGAAGGCCGTCATCACGTCTTCCAGCGTGCCCGCAGCCATCTGGCCATGGGCGATGCCGACCTTGCACTCGGGCACCTGCTTGTCGAGGAAGTCCTTGACCTCGGCGATGTCCTCGATGCGCGGCACGACATAGAACGAGCGCCCGCCCCTATAGCGCTCGCGCAGCAGCGCCTCGCGCACGATCAGCGGATCGAACGGCGTGACGAAGGTGCGTACCGCCAGCCGGTCGACCGGCGGCGTCGCGATGATCGAGAGCTCGCGCACGCCGGTCATGGCGAGCTGGAGGGTGCGCGGGATCGGCGTCGCCGTCAGCGTCAGCATGTGGACCTCGGCGCGCATTTCCTTCAGTCGCTCCTTGTGGGCGACGCCGAAATGCTGCTCCTCGTCGACGATGACGAGGCCGAGATCCTTGAAGTCGATGCCCTTGCCAAGCAGCGCATGCGTACCGACGGTGATGTCCATCGTCCCGTCGGCAATACCCTGCTTGACCGCCTTGAGATCGGGCGCCGAGACGAAGCGCGACGCCTGGCCGACCTTGACCGGCAGGCCAGCGAAGCGCTCGGCGAAATTGCGGTAGTGCTGGCGCGCGAGCAGCGTCGTCGGCACCACGACCGCGACCTGCTTGCCGGCGAGCGCGGCGGTGAAGGCGGCGCGCAACGCTACCTCGGTCTTGCCGAAACCGACATCGCCGCAGACCAGCCGGTCCATCGGACGGCCGGCCGCGAGATCCTCGAGCACGGCATCGATCGTGTTCTGCTGGTCCTCGGTCTCCTCATAGGGGAAGCGGGCGCAGAACTCGTCGTAGAGCCCGTCCTGCGGGATCAGGCGGGGCGCTTCCTTGAGCGCGCGGGCAGCCGCGATCTGGATCAGCTTGCCAGCCATCTCGCGGATGCGCTGCTTCAGCTTGGCCTTGCGCGCCTGCCAGCCGCCGCCACCGAGCCGATCGAGCACAACCTCGGTGTCCTCCGAGCCGTAGCGCGAGAGCAGCTCGATATTCTCGGCCGGCAGGAACAGCTTGGCGTCGCCGGCGTAGTGGATTTCGAGGCAATCATGCGGCGCGCCGGCCGCCGTGATCGTCTGCAGGCCGACGAAGCGGCCGATGCCGTGGTCGACATGGACGACGATGTCGCCGGGTGTCAGCGAGGACAGCTCGTTGATGAAGTCCTGCGGCCGGCGCGTCTTCTTGCGCGGCCGCACCAGCCGGTCGCCCAGGATGTCCTGTTCGCCGATGACGGCGAGCCTGCCGGCCTCGAAGCCGGTCTCGAACCCCCAGACGGCGAGCGCCGTGGTGCCGGGCTTGAGGTCGAAGGCCGCCCGCAGGCTACCGGTCATCTGCACGGTCTTCAGGCCGTGATCCGCCAGCACATGGGCGAGGCGCTCGCGCGAGCCCTCGGACCAGGCGGCGAGGATGACGCGTCGCCCGTCTCCCTCCAGGGCCTTCACATGCGCGACGGCCGCGTCGAAGACGCTGCCGGAATTGTCGGCGCGTTCGGCGGCGAAGTTGCGCCCCTGCTTGGCGCCGAGATCGACGACGAGCTTGCCTTCGCTCTCCGGCAACTGGAACGGCGTCAGCGAGGCGACGCCGGCCTCGCCGATGATGCCGCGCCAATCGGCCGGCGAGAGATAGAGCGCCTCCGGCGGCAGCGGCTTATAGGGTATCGAGCCCGGCGACGGCTGGTCGAGCGCGCTCTTGCGGGCGTCGTAGTAGTCCTTGATGAGGCTGATGCGCTCGGCCACCGCATCATCGGCGTGATGGTCGAGGACGATCGGGACATCGGGCAGATAGGTGAAGAGCGTGTCGAGCTTCTCGGCCAGCAGCGGCAGCCAGTGCTCGAGACCGGCCGGACGCCTGCCTTCGCTCACCGCCTCATAGAGCGTGTCGTCGCGGCCGGGCGTGCCGAAGGTCGCGATATAGGATTGGCGGAAGCGACGGATCGAGTCGCTCGTCATCTGTGCCTCGGACATCGGCACGAGGTCGAGCCCGCGCAATTGCCCGGTGGTGCGCTGCGTCTCTGGATCGAAGGTCCGGATCGATTCCAGCGTGTCGCCGAAGAAGTCGAGCCGGATCGGCGCCGGCATGCCCGGCGGGAAGAGGTCGACGATGCCGCCGCGCACGGCGAACTCGCCGGTCTCGCGCACCGTCGAGGTCCGCAGGTAGCCGTTGACGTCGAGCCAGCGCGCCAGTTCCTCCGTATCGACCATGTTGCCCGGCGCGGCCGAGAAGCTCTCGGAGGCGACCTTGCCGAAGGCCGGCACGCGCTGGAGCGCGGCGTTGACGGTGGTCAGCAGCAGGCGCGGCCGATCGCCGGACTTGGTCCTGGCGAGGCGCGACAGCGTCGTCATCCGGTGCGCCACGATCGAGGGCGCCGGCGAGACGCGGTCATAGGGCTGGCAGTCCCAGGCCGGGAAGCTCATCACCTCGAGATCGGGCGCGACGAACTGCAGCGCGTTCTCCAGCACCTGCAGGCGCTGACCGTCGCGGGCGATGAAGACGATCAGCGCCGGCCCTTCCGATTTCTTCGCCCGAGCCCGCGTCAGATCGGCGAGCACGACGGCGTCGAAACCATCGGGCACGCCGGAGAGCGTCGGCTTGTCGCCGCGGTTCAGCGCATCGAGGACGCGCTCGAGCTGCGGCTTGGCGATCTGGGTAGGAGGCGGAATGCTCATCGGGCAGTTTTCTCAGGCGTCATTCTCGGGCTTGTCCCGAGAATCTCAGGACCAGGGCCCACTGGTTTCCGAGATGGTCGGGTCAAGCCCGACCATGACGGCGGTTCACACATGGATCGGCTTGTCGTGCTGGTGGAAGGCCTTCAGCCGCCGGAAGACCTCGCTATCGTAGTTCTCCGGCACCTGCGCCTCCCCCGTCACCCAGCTCAAAAGGTCGCGGTCGAGTACTTCGATCAGCCGCTCGAATTCGTCGAGCTCCGCATCGGTCAGATTGCCGATCTGCGCATCGGCGAAGCGGCCCATGATCAGGTCCATCTCGCGCATGCCGCGATGCCAGGCGCGGAACAGGATCTTGCGCCGTCGCGGGTCGAGATCGGCGCTGCTACGGGTCGAGCCACTCATCTTCGGCCTCGCGAAATGGAAATAGGGCCGGCCCCGTCGCGGAGCCTGCCGTCGCGAGCTATATAGCGATGCCATCTCGCGAAGTCAGCGGCAGGAATGCCGCCGGGCTCGCACTCCTGACATGCCGTGAAGCCATTGCGTCCATCCGTCCTCGATCCGCTCTTCGCACCGGCCACAGCCCTCTCCGGCGTCGGCCCCAAGCTCGCCAAGGCGCTCGACCGGCTGCTGGGCGACGAGACTCATGCCGCTCGCGTCATCGATCTGCTGTTCCATCTGCCGACCGGCGCGATCGACCGACGGCCGAGCGAGAGCATCGCCGAGGCGCCGATCGGCGAGGTCGCGACCTTCTCGGCGCAAGTGACCGAGCATCGCCCGGCCCCACCGACCAAGGCGAAGGCGCCCTATCGCGTCATCGTCGAGGACGAGACCGGCGACGTCACGCTGGTATTCTTCCATGCCGATGTCCGCCATCTCCTGCAGACCCTGCCGATCGGCGCTTATCGCATCATCTCGGGCAAGCTCGAACTCTGGGACGGCATGCGTCAGATGGTGCATCCCGACCGCATCCTCGATCCCAAGCTCGCCGCCGCCCTGCCGTCGGTCGAGCCGGTCTACGGGCTCACCGAAGGCATAGGCGGGCGCGTCATGGCCCGCATCGCCGCCGGAGCGGCCGAGCGCTGTCCCGAGCTGCCGGAATGGCAGGATCCGGCCTTCCTGACACGGTACGATTTCGTGCCCTTCCGCGACGCCATCCACGCTCTGCATCACCCGGTCGATCTCAAGGCCGCGACAGGGGAAACGGTCGCCCGCCGGCGCATCGCCTATGACGAATTGCTGGCGAGCCAGATCGCGCTCGCTTTGGTGCGCCGCCAGCAGAAGAAGGCGGCCGGCCGCGCCACCGCCGGCGACGGCGCCTTGCGCCACGCCATCGAAACCGCCCTGCCCTTCACGCTGACCGACGGCCAGCGCAAGGCGATCGCCGACATCCATGACGACATGGAGAAACCCGAGCGCATGCTGCGCCTGCTCCAGGGCGATGTCGGCTCGGGCAAGACCGTGGTCGCGCTGATGGCGATGGCGGCCGCAGCCGAAGCCAGAAGACAATCGGTGCTGATGGCGCCGACCGAAATCCTAGCCCGGCAGCATGCCGAGCGCCTGGCGCCTCTCGCCGACAAGGCCGGCCTCAAGCTCGCTCTGCTCACCGGCCGCGAGAAGGGCGCCGGCCGCCGGCAGGTGCTGGAAGGCCTGGCGAATGGCGAGATCGACATTGTCGTCGGCACCCATGCACTGTTCCAGGAGGGCGTTGCCTTTCACGACCTTGCGCTCGCCGTCGTCGACGAGCAGCACCGCTTCGGCGTGCACCAGCGCCTGCTGCTCGGCGCCAAGGGCGAGGCGGTCGACATTCTCGTCATGACAGCGACGCCGATCCCGCGCACGCTGGCGCTGACCTGGTTCGGCGACATGGACGTCTCGATCCTCTCGGAGAAACCGGCCGGCCGGAAGCCGATCACCACGCGGGCGATCTCGCTTGAGCGCTATGACGAAGTCGTCGGCGCGGTCGGGCGCGCACTCGACGCCGGTGCGCAGGTCTACTGGGTCTGCCCGCTGGTGCAGGAATCCGACACGCTCGATGTCGCGGCGGCGCAGGAACGCTTCGAGGCGCTGCAGGCGATCTTTGGCGACAAGGTCGGCCTGCTGCACGGCCAGATGCCGGGACGCGACAAGGATGCCGCCATGGCCGCCTTCTCCGGCGGAAAGACGCGGGTGCTGGTCTCGACCACGGTGATCGAGGTCGGCGTCGACGTGCCCAATGCCTCGGTGATGGTGATCGAGCATGCCGAGCGCTTCGGCCTCGCCCAGCTCCACCAGTTGCGCGGGCGGATCGGCCGAGGCAGCGCTGCCTCGACCTGCCTGCTGCTCTACAAGGGTCCGCTCGGCCAGGTGGCGGAAGCGCGCCTCACCATCATGCGCGAGAGCGAGGACGGCTTCCGCATCGCCGAGGAAGACTTACGGCTGCGCGGCGAAGGCGAGGTGCTCGGCACGCGTCAGTCCGGCTCGCCCGACTGGCGCATCGCCCGGCCGGAGATCGACGGCGATCTCCTCGCCGCCGCGCGCGACGATGCCCGCCTGCTGATCGAGCGCGATCCGCAGCTGGAGACGCCACGCGGCCAGGCAATCCGGACGCTGCTCTACCTGTTCGAGCGCGACGTCGCGATCCGCCTGCTGCGGGCCGGCTGAGATGATACTCAACCCTGCGCGAACTAGGCGTTTTCGGTAGCCTTGGACGGAATCCGGGCGACGACCTTAAGTTCGAAATCGAAGCCGGCGAGCCAGGTCACGCCCACGGCGGTCCAGGTGGGATAGGGCGGCTCGCCGATTTCCTCGGCGCGGATCGCCATCATTGTCTCGAACTGCGTCGCCGGGTCGGTGTGGAAGGAGATGACGTCGATCACATCGTCGAACGTCGCGCCTGCCGCGGCCAGAACCGCGCGCAGATTGGCGAAGGCGCGCCGGACCTGATCCTCGAACACCGGTTCGGGCGAACCATCCTCGCGGCTGCCAACCTGCCCCGAGACGAAGAGCAGGTCGCCATGCCGGATCGCGGCCGAATACTGATGCAGATCGTACAGTGCGTGCCGATCGGCGGGGAAAATCGCAGCGCGTTTAGCCATGTCGGTTCCTTTCATGGACTGCGAACGCAGCGGCCTCTCCGCGTGGTTCGCTTTAGTCGACAGGAGATAGCGGGCGACCATTGTTCGGATTAGCCGTTGAATTTGGTACACGCTGATGCAAAATCACCAGCAATGACTCGCCCTTCGCTGAACGACCTGACCGCCTTCGTCACTGTCGCGACCCGTCGCAGCTTCCGGCGCGCGGCGGACGAGCTCGGCACGGCGCCCTCCACCTTGAGCCACGCGATGCGCGCTCTCGAGGAACGTATGGGCGTGCGCCTGCTCAACCGTACGACACGCAGCGTCTCGCCGACGGAAGCCGGCTTCGAATTGCTCGGCCGCCTTCAGCCGGCGCTCGCCACCCTGGACGAGGCGCTCGACAGCGTTGCCCCCTTCCGCGGCAATGTCGCAGGCACCGTCCGGATCAATGCGCCGCGGCTGGGGGCAACCATCCTCCTGCGCAACATCCTGCCGGCGATGTCCGAACGCTTTCCCGACGTGGTCGTCGACCTCGTCGTCGAGGGCAAGCTGATCGACATCGTCGCTGGCGGTTTCGATGCCGGGGTACGCCTCGTCGACTCGATCCCGAAGGACATGATCGCCGTGCCATTCGGTGCGAAAGTCAGCTTCATCTGCGTCGCGTCGCCGGCCTATCTCGAACGCTTCGGCGAGCCCGGTACGCCCGACGAGCTCACGCGACACCGCTGCATCGGCCACCGTGTGCCGAACGGAAAGCTCTATCGCTGGGAGTTCGAGCGGGCCGGACAGGCGCTGACGATCGAGGCAGCCGGCCCGGTCATCCTCGACGACGAGGAACTGATGGTGGATGCCGCGATCACGGGCCTCGGCATCGCCTATGTCGCCAGCCCGGCGGCCGAGGCGGCGCTGGCCAAGGGTCGCCTTCGCCGGGTTCTGGCAGCGTGGACGCCCGCCCCAGAGCGGGTCGCGATCTACTATCCCGGCCACCGCGCCGTGCCGCCGGCGCTGCGGGCCTTCCTCGATGTCGCCAAGGCTGCGCGCTGGAAAGAGCGACAGCAATCCTGATCAAGCAGACGCGCTTCGCCTCCGCCATGGTGCCGGCGTTTCGTGAGTGAGCCATGGACCCGATCAAGAAAGCCCTTTGGTGCATCGAAAGCCGCTTCGCCTCCGAGCTCTCGCTCGACGAGATCGCGGAGGTCAGCGGCGTCTCTCGCTTCCATCTGAGCCGCGCCTTCGGCGTGGCGACCGGCCGCTCGGTGATGCGCTATGTGCGCGAGCGCCGGCTTTCGGAAGCGGCGCGACAGCTCGCCGATGGGGCGCCCGACATCCTCCAGGTCGCGCTCGACTGGGGCTATGGCTCTCACGAGGCCTTCACCCGCGCCTTCCGCGAGCAGTTCGGCATCACGCCGGACGAACTGCGCTCGAGGCGCGATCTGTCATCTCTTGCTCTCGTGGAGCCTCTGTCTATGCACGCTGCAAACCGCACTCCCCTCGCCGAGCCCCGTATCGTCACTGGTACCCCCTTGCTGATCGCCGGCTTCAACGGTCATTTCTCGGTCGACAACACGCAAGGCATTCCGCTGCTCTGGCAGAGAATCGCCCCGCATTTCGGCCATATCCCCGGCCAGACGGGCTATGTCGCCTATGGCGCGAGCTACAACTGCGACGATGTCGGCGCCTTCGATTATATTGCCGGCGCGGAGGTCTCGTCCTTCAGCGACCTGCCCGACGAGTTCGCCCGGCTGAGCGTGCCGGAGCAACTCTGTGCCGTGTTCGAGCACAGCGGCCACATCACCGGCATCAAGCAGACCTATGAGGCGATCTGGCGCGACTGGCTGCCGAAATCGGGCCGGGAGCCGGCGATGGGCGTCACGCTCGAACGCATGGACCAGCGCTTCGACGGCGCCAGCGGCAACGGCATCGTCGAGATCTGGGTGCCGCTGAAAGGCTGAGTTACTTCGCCCCGTCCGACAATGGCTCGCCAGGCTGGATCAGCCCAGCCGACATGATCAGCTTGGCGCCGTCCTCGACGGAGATCGACAATTCGACTATCTCGCGCCGCGGCAGATAGAAGAAGAACCCGGTGGTCGGATTCGGCGTGCAGGGCAGGAAGACGCCGATCTGCTCGTCGCCGTCAGGCAGTCTGCCGGCGATCTCCGGCGCCGCCTCCTGGGCGATGAAGACGATCGACCACATGCCCGGCTGCGGAAACTGCACCATGCCGACCGTCCGGAACGAGGTGCCGGACTGCGAGAAGATCGTCTCGAAGATCTGTTTCACGCCCTTGTAGAGGCCGCGCACCACCGGCATCCGGTTGAGGAGCGATTCGCCGGCGCCGATCAGGGTGCGCCCGACCAGGTTCGCGGCAAAAAAGCCGATCACCGTCAGGCCGATCAGGGCGATGATCAGGCCGAAGCCGGGCAGCGGGAACGGCAGATGGTTTTCGGGCCAGAACTGGGCCGGCACCAGCGGTTTCACCATGCCGTCGACCAGGTTGATGAACCACCAGGTCACCGAGGCGGTGATGGCGAGCGGCGCTGCCAGCACGAGACCGGTCAGGAAATAGCGCCTGAGCCTGGTCCCGAAGGTTGGCCGCAGCAGATCAGGCTGGACGACGAGGCGCGGATCGGGCGTGCGGGCAGTCATAGGCGATCCGGGTCTCCGTCGCTCTTGCGGCCTGACCATATTGCGCCGCACTATCGAACGATAGCCGAGCGCCAGCCGCTGACTAGCCCCCGATTCGTCGATAGGCCTCGTGTCCGAACCGTCCAGATCTCAACGCCGCTGGCATCGGCCGCTCTATCTTGCGGCCGGCTGGCTCTGCGTACTGCTCGGAATAATCGGGCTGATCCTGCCCGTGATGCCCGGCACCGTCTTCCTGATCGCGGCGGCCTGGTGCTTCTCGCGCTCCTCGCCGCGGTTCGAAACCTGGCTGGTCAATCACCCCCGGCTCGGCCCGCAGGTCGTGCGCTGGCGGGAAACCGGCGCGATTGCCCGCAGGACGAAATATCTCGCCTGCGGCTCGATGCTGCTGAGCTTCGTCATCGTAGCGGCGACCGATGCGCCGCCGATCGCGCTCTGGCTGAGCGGCGCCGGCCTGATCGCCGCCGGCACCTATGTCGCAAGCCGGCCGGAGCCGGACTAGAACCGGGTAGAGATCACTCGACGGTGACCGACTTCGCCAGATTGCGCGGCTGGTCGACGTCCTTGCCCATGAAGACGGCCGTCTGATAGGCGATCATCTGGATCGGCACCGCATAGACGATCGGCGCGAACAGCGGATCCATCTCCGGCATGATGATCGTCGCCTCCGGCACGACCCCGGCTTCGGCCGCTCCCTTGGCGTCGGTGATCAGGATGATCCGGCCGCCGCGTGCCGCGACCTCCTGCATGTTCGAGGCCGTCTTCTCGAAGAGCGCATCGTGCGGGGCGATGACGATGACCGGCATGTCCTCGTCGATCAGCGCGATCGGGCCGTGCTTGAGCTCGCCGGCCGGATAACCTTCGGCGTGGATATAGCTGATTTCCTTGAGCTTCAGCGCGCCTTCCAGCGCCAGCGGGAAGGCGGTGCCGCGGCCGAGATAGAGCACGTCGCGCGCCCTGGAGAGCTTGCGGGCGAGCTTCTCGATCTCGGACTCCAGCGTCAGCGCCTGCGCCATCAGGCCGGGCAGCGCGATCAGTTCCTGGACGTAAGCCGCTTCCTGCTCGGCCGTGAGCGTGCCGCGGGCGCGGGCGGCGGCGATGGCGAGGCCAGCGAGCGCCGTCAGCTGGCAGGTGAAGGCCTTGGTCGAGGCGACACCGATCTCGGGGCCGGCCAGCGTCGGGGCGACGACATCGCTCTCGCGCGCGATCGTCGAGGTCGGCACGTTGACCACCGACATGATGTGCTGGCCTTCCTGGCGGGCATAGCGCAGGCAGGCGAGCGTGTCGGCGGTCTCGCCCGATTGCGAGACGAAGAGCGCGAGCCCGTTCGCCGGCAGCGGCGCCTCGCGATAGCGGAACTCCGAGGCCACATCGATCTCGACCGGCAGGCGGGCGAGCTTCTCGAACCAGTATTTGGCGGTGAGACCGGCGTAGTAAGCTGTGCCGCAGGCCGAGACGGACAGGCGCGACAGGCTCTTCCAGTCGAACGGCGTCTCGAAAGGCAGCCGCGTCACGCCATTCGCCATGTCGATATAATGCGTCAGCGTGTGGCCGACCACTTCCGGCTGCTCGTAGATCTCCTTGGCCATGAAGTGGTGGTGATTGCCCTTCTCGACCAGGAAGGCACCGGCCGCGACGCGCTGGGCGCGGCGCTCGACCTGGCTGCCGTCGGCGTCGTAGAAGGTCGCGCCCTTGCGGTTCAGCACCACCCAGTCGCCCTCGTCGAGATAGACGATCAGATTGGTGAAAGGCGCCAAGGCCAGCGCATCCGAACCGAGATACATCTCGCCGTCACCGATGCCGACTGCGAGCGGCGAGCCCTTGCGGGCGCCAATCAGCAGGTCTTCCTGTCCCTCGAACAGGAAGGCGAGCGCGAAAGCGCCACGCAGATGCGGCAGCGACGCTCCGACCGCCGCGATCGGGTCCTTGCCGCGATCGAGCTCGCGGGTGACGAGATGGGCAATGACCTCTGTATCGGTTTCGCTGGCGAAAACGTGGCCGTCGGCCTCGAGCTCGGCCTTGAGCTCGCGGAAGTTCTCGATGATGCCGTTGTGGACGACCGCGAGCTTCTCCGTGGCGTGCGGATGGGCATTGCTCTCGGTCGGCTTGCCATGCGTCGCCCAGCGGGTATGGCCGATGCCGATCAAGCCATCGAGCGGCTCGTTGGAGAGGCGCACTTCGAGATTCTTGAGCTTGCCCTCGGCGCGGCGGCGGCTGAGCCGGCCGCCTTCGAGGGTCGCGACGCCGGCTGAATCATAGCCGCGATATTCGAGCCGCCGCAACGCCTCGACGACCTGGCCGGCGACGGCCTGCTTGCCGAGAATGCCCACGATCCCGCACATGGATATGCCTCATCTGTTGATATCGATGCGGATCGCAATAAGCCGCGAGCCGGCAAATGCGAAATCACGTTGAATATCGAACTGTGAACGAAATGCCTTGCAAATCGCTTATTGTCGGGCCTTTCGGGCCTGCGCTGCAGCCCTGAAGGCCGAAGCCCAGCCCTCGCGCTCCATCTGCCGGCCGCGCGCGATGGCGAGCGCATCCGGCTTGACGTCGCGGGTGATGACCGAGCCCGAGCCGACATAGGCACCCGCCCCGATCGTCACCGGCGCGACCAGCGCGGAGTTGGAACCGACGAAGGCGCCCTCGCCGATGATCGTCTTAGACTTGACGAAGCCGTCATAATTGCAGGTGATCGTGCCGGCGCCGATATTGGCGTTCGCGCCGATCTCGGCATCGCCGATATAGGTCAGGTGGTTGACCTTGGCGCCCTCGCCGATCGCCGCCGCCTTGATCTCGACGAAGTTGCCGACCCTGGCGCCCTTCGCCAGTTCGGCACCCGGGCGCAGGCGCGCATAGGGGCCGATCGAGGCGCTTGGGCCGACGCTCGCCCCCTCGAGATGCGAGAAGGCGTGGATGACGGCATTGTCCGCGACCTTGACGCCGGGGCCGAAGACGACGTTGGGCTCGATCAGGACATCGCGGCCGATCACAGTGTCATGGCTGAAGAACACGGTTTCGGGCGCGATTAGCGTGGCGCCGGCCAGCATCGCCTCAAGCCGCTTGCGGCGCTGGAAGTCGGCCTCGACGGCCGCGAGCTGGACCCGATCGTTGACCCCCTGCACCTCGGCCTCGGGCGCAACCCTTGCGACCGTCTTCAAGCCTTGCGCTCGCGCCACTGCAACGGCGTCGGTCAGGTAATATTCGTTCTGCGCATTGGCGCAGCCGATCGCGTCGAGGATGGCGAGCGCCTTGTGGCCATTGAGCGCCATCAGCCCGGCATTGCACAGGGTGATCCTGCGCGTCGCCTCGTCGGCATCCTTGTGTTCGACGATGGCGTGCAGCGCACCTTCCTGGGTGACGAAACGACCATAGCCGGCTGGATCTTTCGCCTCGAAGCCCAGCGCCGCAACGCCGACACCGCCATGCAACGCCTTGCGCAGGTCGGCGAAGGTCTCGGGACGCACCAGCGGCGTATCCGCAAACGCCACCAGCACATCGTCGTGCTTGCCCGCCAGGCTCTCACGGGCCGCCAGCACCGCATGCGCTGTGCCCTTGCGCTCGCTCTGAATGAAGACCGCGGCGTGCGGAGCATGCTTCCTGACCTCGGCCGCCACATCGGGACGATCGGGCCCGATAACCACCGCGAGCGCATCGGCGCCGGCGGTCGTCACTGCTGCCAGGACATGGCTTAGCAGCGAGCGGCCAGCCACCTCGTGTAGCACCTTCGGCCGTGCCGATTTCATCCGGGTCCCCTCGCCCGCGGCCAGCACGATGGCAAGACAGGTCCGGGCGGGCTGCATTTCCGTCATGATCGTCCTGTCACATGCTCGTTAACGAGGAAGCGCGGCCACGACCGGCCGTCGTCGCGGGGGCAGGCGAATGCCGCCCGGCGTTGGATAGCCGATAGCGAGCGGATTTGGCAAAGCCCAGCGGACGAAGCGCCCAGATGCCGGCCTCTGACGAGCCATTCGGCACGGCTTCGTTTTCAGCATGGCATTCCTGCATGCAAGGCGCTCCTTTTTTCGCCTTTGGCCTTGCACTGCGCTTTTCAGCCCCGCGCGAAATGCTCTAGAAGCGCAAGTCGGCAGAGCTTTGCCGGCCCAAGTTGGATATCATGTCGAAATCCTTGAATCGCCGTCGATTTTTGAGCCTCGCAGCGACCGGCGCCATCGCGCAGCGGTTTGCCGTCGGCACTGCGGCGGCGCAGGCCCCGACGGCATGGGCCGGGCTGGTGCAATCGGTTATCGCCGAAGGACAACGCTTCGATCCCGCACTCGTCGTCGAAGCGGCGCGCGTGCTCTCGCGCCGGCCGATGGTGCCATTGGTCGCCACCGACCTGCCGGAGGGCTACGCCACCCTGCCCTACGACCAGTATGTCGGCATCAGGGCGCAGCCTTCGGGCATGATCTGGGCCGGCGAGAATCGCGGCTTCACCGTCGAGCCGCTGCACCGCGGCTATGTCTTCTCGTCGCCGGTCAGCCTGTTCACCGTCGAGGACGAGATCGTCCGGCGCGTCGCCTTCGATCCCAGCAAGTTCAACTATGGCCGCGTGGCGCCCCCGCCTGCGGGCGCAGACCTCCAATTTTCGGGCTTCCGCGTTTCGGCAGGGCTGGAGCGTCCCTATGAGCTGGCGCTGTTCCAGGGCGCGACCTTCTTCCGCTCGCTGGCGCGCGGCCAGAATTTCGGGGCCGTGGCTCGCGCCCTGATTCTGCGACCCGGCGAGACGCGCGGCGAGGAAATCCCTTTCTTCCGCGCCTACTGGATCGAGCGGCCGAGCGCCGCCGCCGGTATGCTGATCATCCACGCGCTGCTCGATTCCGAGAGCGTCACCGGCGCAGTCCGCATGACGCTGCGCCCGGGCGACGTGACCTTCATCGATGTCGAGATGACCCTGTTCGCCCGTGCCAATCTCGACCATGTCGGCTTCGGCTGCGTGATGGGCACCTATCTCTCCGGGCCGCAGAGCCGGCGCGGCTTCGATGATCTGCGCCCGGCGGTCCACGAGGTCTCCGGCGTGCAGATGCTCACCGGCAACGGCGAATGGATCTACCGACCGGTCAGCAACCCGGCCAATCTGCAGGTCTCGTCCTTCCAGGATTCCAATCCGCGCGGCTTCGGTCTGGTCCAGCGCGAGCGCGATCCCAATGCCTTCGTCGACGACGACCAGCGCTTCGAACTCAGGCCGAGCGTCTGGATGGAGCCGCTTGGCGACTGGGGACCGGGCTCGGTCCAGTTGATCGAAATCCCCAGCGAATCCGAGCTCAACGACAACATCATCAGCTACTGGCGCCCGCGCCAGCCGATCGCCGCCGGCAGCGAGACGACGATCGCCTATCGGCAGGCCTGGTGCTGGCAGCCGCCCGAGCGCCCGCCGCTCGCCACCGCGACGCGCATCCGGCAAGGCCGGGGCTCGCAGGCGCGCCGACGCCGCTTCCTCGTCGACTTCACCGGTGACAGGCTTGGCGATGCTGCCCTCGTCGCCGCCATCCGCGCCAATGTTACGGCAACGCCGGGCTCGATCCAGAACCTGCGGCTCTGGCCCTATCCGGAACGACGCACCATGCGCGTCGCCTTCGAGGTCGATCCCGGCAGCGAGACGCTCTCGGAACTGCGCCTCGTGCTCGACGCCGGCGGCCAGCCGGTTTCGGAAACCCTGCTCAATCGGTGGACCTGGTGACTGTGGACGTAGCTGCCCGCCCGGCCGAGATCGAGGTCGCGACCGGCTATCCCGCCCCGGTCGAGGCGACGCCGCCCGAGAACCGGCTGGAGATGCCGGTGCAGTCCTTCCGCAGCTGGAACGCCTCCGAGGGGCGCAAGCCGGCTGTACCACAGGCCTGGCAGACGCCCTGGCTCGCCCGGATCTTCGTCTTCGGCGGCGCCTGGGCGCTGACCGCCTACGGCGCCTGGGAGATGTACCATGTCGTGTCGGTCAGCCGCACGACCTTCCTGCAGTACGTGCTGCTCGTCCTCTTCACCGTGAACTTCTCATGGATCGCGCTCGCCTTCACCAGCGCGATCCTCGGCTTCTGCGCCCTGCTCTTCAGGCTGGTGAAGAGCCCCCGCGCCGAGACGCTGACGCAAAAGACCGTCGTGGTCATGCCGATCTACAACGAATCGACGGCACGGACCTTTGCGGCCGTGGCGGCAATCCGCGAGTCGATCGAGGCGACGGGACTGGGCGCCCATTTCGACTATTTCATCGTCTCCGACACCACCAACCCCGACATCTGGGTGGCGGAGGAACGCGCCTTCCTGGCCCTGCGCCAGCGGCTTGGACCGGATGCGCGCATCTATTATCGCCACCGGCCGAAGAACCATCACCGCAAGGCCGGCAACATCGCCGACTTCGTCACGCGCTGGGGCGGACATTACCCCCATATGGTCGTGCTCGACGCCGACAGCCTGATGACCGGCACCTGCATCGTGCGCCTCGCCGCGGCGATGGAGGCCGACCCCGACGCCGGCATCATCCAGTCGCTGCCGTTGATCATCAACCGCAACACCTTCTTCGCGCGCCTGCAGCAGTTCGCGGCGCGGGTCTACGGCCCGGTGATCGCGACGGGCCTGGCGATCTGGTCCGGCCGCGACGGCAACTACTGGGGCCACAACGCGATCATCAGGACGAAGGCCTTCGCCGATCATTGCGGCCTGCCCGATCTCAAGGGCAAGCCGCCCTTCGGCGGCCACGTCCTCAGCCACGATTTTGTCGAGGCAGCGCTGATCCGGCGCGCCGGCTGGTCGGTCTACATGCTGCCCGACCTGACGGGCTCCTATGAGGAGAGCCCGCCTTCGCTGATCGACATCGCCACCCGCGACCGGCGCTGGTGCCAGGGCAATCTGCAACATTCGCGCATCATCGGCGCCAAGGGCCTGAAGCTCTCGACCCGCCAGCATTTCGCCACCGGCATGATGGCCTATCTCGCCTCGCCCTTCTGGCTGATGCAGCTGGTGGTCGGCATTTTGATCGTGCTGCAGGTCAATTACGCCAGGCCGGAATATTTCACCGAGGAGTTCCGGCTCTTCCCGGTCTGGCCGCGCTTCGACCCCGAACGCGCGCTCAACCTGTTCGGGCTGACCATGGCGATCCTCCTGGCGCCGAAGCTGTTCGGCCTCCTGCTGACGCTGTTCGACGGCAAGCTCAGGCGCGCCTGCGGCGGCGGTATCCGGCTCGTCCTTTCGGCCCTGCTGGAGATCCTGTTCTCGGCCTTCTTCGCGCCGATCATGATGGTGATCCAGTCCGGCTCGGTCTTCCAGATCCTGGTCGGCCGCGACACCGGCTGGAATCCGCAGCGCCGCGACGACGGCTCGATCCCGCTCAACGACATCATTCGCAGGCACCGCGCCCATACCCTGCTCGGACTCGTCGCCGGCCTGTCGGCCTTCATGATCGCGACCTCGCTCTTCGCCTGGATGTCGCCGACGATCGTCGGCCTGCTGCTGGCGATCCCGCTCTCCTGGGCCTCGGGCAACCTCGCGCTCGGCCTCTGGCTGAAGCGGCGCGGGCTCTTGCTGACGCCGGAGGAAGGCGATCCGCCGGCGATCGCCGTGCGGGCCAACGCGCTCCAGGCCGAGTTCTCGCAGGCCGGCTTCGACGATGCCGACGGGCTTGCGACCCTGCACGCCGATCCGATGCTGCGCGCGAACCATGAGGCCATGCTGCCGCAGGTCCAGTCGCGCCGGCGCGGCGAGATCGAGCCGGACCGCGCCGTGGCGCAGGCCAAGCTGATCGATGCCGAGACGATCGCCGACGCGATGATCTGGCTAAAGCCGAAGGAACGCATGGTCGTCCTGCACGACCGCGCCTTGCTCGGCCTGCTGGCCAACCTGCCCGAAGGGCCGGCCCGTGCGGGCGCCGAGCCCAGAGCGAGCTGAGCGAAGGGTCAGCCGCGCTCGAAGATGATGGCGCAGCCGAAGGCCGCACTCCCCGGAACGACGAAGCGGGCGCCCTCCTGGCGGTGAGCGATGCCGCGCTCCAAGAGCCGCTGCCGCAGAGGTTCGAAATCCGGCACCGTGACCGCAAAGCCGGCGAAATGAGCCTGTTGCCGACGGCTCTCGCCATCAAGCACGGTCTCGGCGGCCCCGGGAGTCAGCACCTCCAGCCGTCCACGCGGCAGCGGCAGGCGCAAGCCCCCCTCCGGCGTCGCGAAGCTCTCGGCGCCGGAGAAGGCGCTGAGGAAAGCCGTTTGCGCGGCAGGCTCCTGCGCCACCAGGAACACGGCGGAAAGCCCGCTCGCGCCGTTCTCGTGCTGCTGGAAAGCCGGGTTCCAGAAGTTCTGCGGCTCGTGCTGCTGGCAGACGAAGAAGCCGCACTCGGGCGCCGTCCGATTCTCGGCAAAGGCGAGCGAAAAGGCGACGCGGACCTCGCTGCCATCCGGCCGGCGCGCCTGCCGTTCGAAGAAGAAGGGCTCGAAGTCGCCAATGCCGGCGCTGCGAAAGCTCTCTGCATCACCAGCCGAATCGCGGCTCTCCAGCACCAGCATCGACATCCCCTCGCCCTGCGCCAGCACGTCGCGCACGAAGGCGCCGAAGGAGAACTGCCGCGGTGCATGCGGCGGAATCAGTGTCGCGTCGCCGACGGTGATCAGTTCCAGGAAAGCGCCGGGAAACTGGACGATCCGGTTCTCGGTTCCCCAGGGATGGCGATTGCGTGCGCCGACACGGAAGCCGAGATCGGCGTAGAAGGCTCCGGCCGCATCGAGATCGGCGACGCCGATGACGAGATGGTCGAGGCCGCGTGGTTCGGAGGTCGTCGTCATTGTGATCTCATCCTGAGGGTCATCCCGGACAAGCCGCGATAGCGGCACCGATCCGGGATCCATGCCTGAACCGTTCCGGAATGGGTCCCGGGTCTCCGCTGCGCTCCGCCCGGGACGACTGGGACGACTGGGAGCTTCCCAGAGGGTCAAGGCTCGATGAAATGCGGCACGAAGCGCGAGGTGTTCTTGGTGATCGGAGTCGTATCCTCCCGGATGCCGAGCCCGCAAGGCTGCGAAGCCACCAGCCAGGAGCCGAGCACCGGATAGTTGCCGTCGAAGTTCGGCAGCATCGCGGTCGCCTGCAGAATGAAGCCCTCGGCGCCATAGGGCCCATCATCGCTGTCGCGCACCGTACCGCCCTCGATGAGCGTCACATTGGCGCCCTCCCGCGAATAGAGCGGTTTGCGGACGTAGTTCGCGCCCAGCTCCGCGCAGCGCGGATCGTCCTCGAAATAGGCAGGCAGGAGGTTGGGATGGCCGGGCGCCATCTCCCAGAGATAGGGCAGCAGCCCCTTGCTGGAGACGAGCGCCTTCCAGGGCGGCTCGACGAACTGGCAGCGCGAGCCGGCAAGCGCCGAGGCGTACTGCTCGCGGAACAGCCACTCCCAGGGATAGAGCTTGAACAGCATCTCGATCGGCAGGCTGGCGCCGTCGCAGAAGCGCCCGTCGGCGAGCAGGCCCATCTCCTCGATGAAGGTGAAACGGGCGTCGATTCCGGCCTGGCCGGCACAATCCATCAGATAGTCGACCGTGCCCTTGTCCTCGACGCTGCCCTGCACGCAGGTGAAGTGCATGCGCTCCGGTTTCGGACTGCGCAGCTGGCCGAAGGCGGCGATCAGGCGCTCGTGCAGCGAGTTGAACTGGTCGCAGCCGCGCGAGATCGGGCCCTGCGCCATCGCCTGCTCGAGCCAGTCCCATTGCACCACGGCCGCCTCGAACAGCGAGGTCGGCGTGTCGGCGTTGTACTCAAGCAGCTTTGCGGGCCCCTTGCCGTCATAGGCGAGGTCGAGCCGGCCATAGAGATTGCGATCGCCGCGCTGCCAGCTGTCGCGGATCAGGCTCCATTGTGGCTCCGGGATCGCGAGCCGGCGCAGGATGGCCTCGTCCTTCAGGGCACGCTCGACAAAGGCGAAGCACAGGCCTTCGATCTCGCTGGTCGGAGCCTCGATGTCTTCCTCGATCTCCTTCAGCGAGAAGGCATAGGCGACGCTCTCGTCCCAATAGATCTCGCCGTCGAGCGTGTGATAGGCGAAGCCGAGACGCTCGGCCTCGCCCTGCCAGTTCTTGCGTGGTGATGGGCGAAGGCGCTGCATCGGTCAGGACGACGACGAGGAGGAGAAGGAGCGCGAGGTCGAGCCGAAGCCGCCGCGGGATGCGACGCTCGGCGTGCTCGCCATGCCGGTCGAGGAGATGTTGCGCGCGACCATCGCCTGGCCGGAGGTGGTCGTATAGGCGCGCGAGCGGCTGCTGCTGCCGCCATAATAGCCGCCACTCGACGAAGAGGATGACGAGGACGAGCTCCGGGCGGGCTGCTCGCATTCGGGACGCCCGGAGCCGGGCTGGCGCGTACCTGGCGGACAGGCCGCGCTGGTCGGCGGCAGCAATGGCTGCGCCGCGCCGCCGCCCGACATGAACTGCCGCGCCAGCATGATCCCCGCCAAGGCCGGGATGAAGACCTGGGCATTGTTCCAGACCGCGCTCTGGCAACCGCTGGCCCCGTATTCCTGCTCGCAGGAAGCACTGCTGGTGAACTTCTTGGCATCGCGCAGATGGTTGGCGGAGGCCTCGTTGAAGCGCTGCTCGCACTGGCTGGAGCCGAGCAGGTTGGCTGCCCGGCACTCGGCGAGATTGCTGTAGACCAGCGAATCATCGGTCTCGCCGCCGGAGAGCGACCAGTAGGTCGCGACAAGCACCACGCCTGCCGCGGCGAGCCCGATCTGGGTCGAGCGCTTCATTGCGGCCTCCTACAAGCTCATGCTGGCAGCGGCGAGCGTGCCGCTGATCACGGCAATCACTGCCAGCATCGCTGCCGAGGGAATCCGGTCCTCCTCGATCTTGCGCGAGAGATCGGGGATGACGATGCGGGCAAAGCCATAGGCGCCAAACTGGACGACCATGGCGATCACCGCCCAGATCACCAGGTCGGGAATGCTCGCCGCCTGCTCGATCGCCGTCTCCAGCGGCACCGAGAAGCCGACCAGATTGCCGCCGAAAGCGATCGCGGCGGAGAGATTGCCGCCGCGGATCAGCGCGATCTCGTCATGGTTGGTGAGCCGCATGTAGACCGCGGCAAAGCCGGCGATCAGCGCGAACCCGACGCAGAAATACAGAATGAACGCCGGCAACCCGGCCATCGAGATCGTCATGCTGCCGCCCCTTGCATGCCATGATGCTCAAGGAGATCACTATACGGCAGCGGCGCCGGCGCGCCAGACTGTCGCGGCTTGGGCTGTGAACGCGCGGACGACGTCACGGAGACACTCCATGAAGGACAGACATGCGCAATGCTCTTGCGGGGCTCTGAGCCTGATCTGCCGCGGAGAGCCGGCGCTCGTCGCGCTCTGCCATTGCCGGGAATGCCAGCGGCGCACCGGCAGCACCTATGGCATCGCCGCCTTCTTCCCGCGTTCAGAGGTCGAGATCAGCGGCGAAGCGAAATCTTATAGCCGCGAGGCCGACAGCGGCTTCGACGTTACGCAGCACTTCTGCCCGCGCTGCGGCAGCACGGTCTATTGGGAGCCATTGCGCAAGCCGGAGATGATCGCGGTCGCCGTCGGCGCCTTCGCCGACCCGGATTTTCCGGCGCCGGGCAAGCAGGTCTACTCCCAGCACCGCCACCCCTGGGTCGCGGTGCCGGTCGATTGATCGCCAAGGATCAGACCAGGCGGCTCTGCACCACCGCCGCCTCGATGAAGCTGGCGAAGAGCGGATGCGGCTCGAACGGCCGCGACTTCAGCTCGGGATGGTACTGCACGCCGATGAACCAGGGATGGTCGGGATATTCGACCGTCTCCGGCAGCAGTCCGTCGGGCGAGACGCCGCTGAAACGCAGGCCCCTGGCCTCGAGCAGCTCGCGATAGCCCATATTGACCTCGTAGCGGTGGCGATGCCGCTCGGAGATCTCGGTCGAGCCGTAGATCTGCGCGATCTTGGTGTCGTCCGACAGCTTCGACTGGTAGGCGCCGAGCCGCATCGTGCCGCCGAGATCGCCGCCGGAGAAGCGCTGCTCCAGCTCGTTGCCGCGCATCCACTCGGTCATCAGGCCGACGACAGGCTGCTCGGTCGGGCCGAACTCGGTCGAATTGGCGTCCTTGACGCCGGCGAGCGAACGCGCCGCTTCGATCACCGCCATCTGCATGCCGAAGCAGATGCCGAAATAGGGCACCTTGCGCTGCCTGGCGAAGCTCGCCGCCTTGATCTTGCCCTCGGCGCCGCGATGGCCGAATCCCCCGGGCACGAGGATGCCGTGGACATGCTCGAGGAACGGCGCCGGGTCCTCCTTCTCGAACACCTCGGACTCGATCCAGTCGAGATTGACCTTGACCCGGTTGGCGATGCCGCCATGGGTCAGTGCCTCGATCAGCGACTTATAGGCGTCCTTCATCCCGGTGTACTTGCCGACGATGGCGATGGTGACCTCGCCTTCCGGGTTCTTGATCCGCTCGGAGATCCGCCGCCAGTTGCTGATGTCGGGGGCGGTCTTGTCGTCCAGGCCGAAGGCGGCCAGGACCTCGGTATCGAGCCCCTCGGCGTGATAGGACAGCGGCACATCATAGATCGAGGCAACGTCGCGGGCCTCGATCACTGCGGTCTCGCGGACATTGCAGAACAGCGCGAGCTTGCGCCGCTCCTCGACCGGGATCTCGCGATCGGTGCGGCAGAGCAGGATGTCGGGCTGGATGCCGATCGAGCGCAGCTCGGCGACAGAGTGCTGCGTCGGCTTGGTCTTCAGCTCGCCAGCGGTCGGAATATAGGGCAGCAGCGTCAGATGCAGGAAGATGCACTGGCCGCGCGGCAATTGCTGGTTGGTCTGGCGGATCGCCTCGAGGAAGGGCAGGCTCTCGATGTCGCCGACCGTGCCGCCGATCTCGACCAGCACGAAGTCGTAGCCGTCATTGCCGGAGAGGACGAATTCCTTGATGGCGTTGGTGACGTGCGGGATCACCTGGATGGTGGCGCCGAGATAGTCGCCCCGCCGCTCGCGCGTCAGGATGTCCATGTAGATGCGGCCGGTGGTGATGTTGTCGCCCTTGTTGCAGGGCCGGCCGGTGAAGCGCTCGTAATGACCGAGGTCGAGATCGGTCTCGGCGCCGTCGTCGGTGACGAAGACCTCGCCATGCTGATACGGGCTCATCGTGCCCGGATCGACATTGAGATAGGGGTCGAGCTTGCGCAGGCGGACCTTATAGCCACGCGCCTGCAGGAGAGCAGCCAGAGCAGCCGCCGCCAGGCCTTTGCCAAGCGAGGACACCACGCCGCCGGTGATGAAAACATACCGCGTCATGGGAGATCACCTTTAACGCTAGGATTTCGATTCGCTAAGCGGGTCGGTGCAGACCGATCCTGCGCTCTACGCTTGTCCACAAAAGAGAAGGGCCGGTTTCCCGGCCCCTGCCCTTGTCTCGTTCCGGTCACCGCGTCGGGGTTCCCGGCTGCGGCGGTTGCGACCCGCCTTGGTTCTGCATCTGCCGGAGCTGGTCGAGCACCCCGCCGGCATTCGGCGCGGAAGGCCCGCTCGGCGCGGCCGGGGCGGTCGTGCCGGCAGGCGCCGGGGCGCCGTCGATGATCGAGCGCTGCGTGCGGCCATGCGTCGCCATCACCGCCAGCGCGATCGAGGTGATGAAGAACAGGCCGGCGAGAATGGCCGTGGCGCGGGTCAGCGCATTGGCCTGGCCGCGGCCGGTCATGAAGCCGCCGACGC
This sequence comes from Allobosea sp. FBZP-16, assembly GCF_002831785.1. Lineage (NCBI taxonomy): Bacteria > Pseudomonadati > Pseudomonadota > Alphaproteobacteria > Hyphomicrobiales > Alloboseaceae > Allobosea > Allobosea sp. FBZP-16. The sequence continues at coordinate 556,812 of NZ_LNCQ01000022.1, forward strand.
CGCCTCCGCCGCCCGAGCCCATGCCGAGGCCGCCGCCTTCGGAGCGCTGCAGCAGCACGACGCCGACCAGCGCGATCACGATCAGCAGGTGAATGACGATGAGGACGTTCTGCATGGCTCTCGAAATGGGTATGGCGCGGGCGCCTGCCAAGATGGCGGCATCCCGCGGAACGGCGCTGGCCATAGCATGGGCTTTCCGCCCATGCCACCTGCGATTTCAATCTCCCTTCGGATCAGGCGCAGGCGCGCGCGATCGCGAGGAAGTCCTCGGCCTTGAGGCTGGCGCCACCGACGAGCGCGCCATCGACATTGGCGACGTTCATCAGCTCGGCCGCATTGCTCGGCTTGACCGAGCCGCCATAGAGCAGCCTGACGCCGGCGGCCACAGCCTTGCCGAGGATGCGCCCGAGCTCGGCCCGGATCGCCTCGTGCATCTGCGCGACATCGGCCGCTGTCGGGGTCAGGCCGGTGCCGATCGCCCAGACCGGCTCATAGGCGACGACCAGCGAGGCTGCGCTCGCGCCGTCCGGCACCGAGCCGCGCAGCTGCTTCTTCACGATCGCCAGCGCCTTGCCGGCCTCGCGCTCGTCCTTGGTCTCGCCGACGCAGACGATCGGCGTCAATCCCGCAGCCAGCGCCGCCTCGGCCTTGGCCTTCACCTGCGCATTGCTCTCGCCATGCAGGGTCCGGCGCTCGGAATGCCCGACGATCGCATAGGTCGCACCGGCATCGACCAGCATCGGCGCCGAGACCTCGCCGGTATAGGCGCCGCTGGCATGGGCGCTGCAATCCTGCCCGCCGGTCGCGATACGCGAGCCGATCAGCGAAGCCGTCAGCGTGAACAGCAGCGTTGCGGGCGGGCAGATCGCGAGGTCGACGGCCCGCCGCAACGTGGCGTCGTGGCCCTGGGCGACCTCGGCTGCGATGGCGAGGTCGGCCTTCAGCCCGTTCATCTTCCAGTTGCCCGCCACCAGCGGCTTGATCGTTCGCGTCACGGCTGCTCTCCAAATCTTGTCCATCTGGCTCTAGCAATGCCGTACCCCGATCGCAATCAAGGCGATCCAGAGCGATTGCCGGAAGGCGTCGCTCTTCCTATAAGCGGCGCGCAGCGGCACGGCCGCGAGAGGATCGGGAAGATAAGACCATGATGATGCAGGGCATCCGCAAGGCGGGGCAGAGCTTGATCGGCAAGCTCATCATCGCCGTGATGTTCGGCTTCCTGATCATCTCCTTCGCGGTCTGGGGCATCGGCGACATCTTCCGTGGCTATGGCCGCAACGCCGTCGCCGTCGTCGGCAAGACCGAGATCGGCCTCGAGCAGGTGCGCACGGCCTATCAGAACGAGATCCAGCAGCTGCAGCGCCAGCAGCGCCGCCAGATCAGCCCCGATCTGGCCCGGGCGCTCGGCCTAGACCAGCGCGTGCTCTCGCGCCTCGTCACCGACGCGACCCTGGACCAGACGGCCGCGAAGCTGGGTCTCGCCGTCTCCGACGAGACCGTGCGCACGATCCTCTTCACCGATCCGAACCTGAAGAACGCTGCCGGCCAGTTCGATCCGGCCCGCTTCAACGAGCTGCTGCGCGCGATCGGCCTGACCGAGCAGCAGTTCGTGCGCGAGCAGCGCGCCGCGACGATGCGCCAGGAGATCGCCGAGATGGTCGTCGGCGCGGTCACGGCCCCGGTCGCACTGCAGGAACTCGGCCATCGCCTGCGCCATGAGCAGCGCGAGATTGCCTATATCACCCTGCCCGAGAGCGCCGCCGGCGAGATCCCGGCGCCGAGCGCCGAGGTGCTGCGCAAGTATTTCGATGAACGCAAGGCCGCCTTCCGCGCGCCGGAGTACCGTACCGCCAACGTACTGGTCCTGACGGCGGCCAGCCTTGCCGACCCGAGCAAGGTCAGCGACGCCGACGCCCGCGCCCGCTACGAGCAGATCAAGACCCAGCGCTTCGGCTCCGCCGAGCGACGCACCGTCCAGCAGATCGGCTTTCCCTCGATGGAGGAGGCCAAGGCCGCCAAGGCCAGGATCGACGCCGGCGAGACCTTCGAGGCGATCGGTACCAGCCGCAATGTCGCCGAGGCCGATCTGACGCTCGGCACCTTCACCCGCGAGGGCCTGTTCGATCCGGCCGTGCGCGATGCCGCCTTCGCTTTGGCGCAAGGCGCGGTCAGCGAGCCCGTGCAGGGCGGCTTCGGCGTCGTGCTGCTGCGCGTCCCGGCGATCGAGCCGGCCCGTCTGAAGAGCTTCGAAGAGGTCGCCGACGAGGTCCGTCGCGATGTCGCGACGAGCCGCGCCGCCGAGCAGCTGACCGATCTGCACGACAAGGTCGAGGACCAGCGCGCCTCGGCCAGGCCGCTGCCGGAGATCGCCAAGGAGTTCAATCTCCCTCTGCGCAATTTCGGCCCGGCCGATGCGAGCCTCGGCAAGGCCGACGGCACGCAGGAGACCTCCCTCCCCGGCGGCGACACGACGCTGCAGGCGCTGTTCCGCACTGATATCGGCGTCGACAACGAAGCGGTGCGCCTGCCCAATAATGGCGGCTATGTCTGGTTCGACGTGACCAAGATCGATCCGCCGCGCGAGCGCGGCTTCGATGAGGTCAAGGCGGAGGTCGAGAAGCAATGGCGCTCCGACGAGGTCGCCTCGCGCCTCTCGGCCCAGGCCCGCGACATCGTGCAGAAGCTCGACGCCGGCGAGAAGCTCGACGCGCTCGCCTTCGCCCAGGGACTTGCTTTGGAGGATGCGACGCTCGGCCGTCAGGACCAGAGCGACGCCCTGCCGCGCAATGTCGTCTCGCTGGTCTTCGGCACGCCGGCCGGCAAGGCGGGCTCGGCCGCGGTCGAAAACACCGGCCGCGTCGTCTTCCAGGTCAAGTCGGCGACGGTCAGCCCCTATGCCCGCACCACCGAGGATGCCGAGAACTTCGTCAGGCTGCTGACGTCGAGCATCAGCGAGGATCTCCTCGCCCAATATGTCGGCAAGCTGCAGAACGATCTCGGCGTCCAGCTCAACCAGGCGGCGTTGCGCAACGCCACCGGTGGCCAGAACTGAAGCAGGACGCATGGATCCGGCCGCCGATTTCGCCCGCTTCGCCGCCGCCTATCAGGCCGGCGAGCCGCAATTGCTGACGCTCTCGCTGGTCGGCGATTGCGAGACGCCGGTCGCCGCCTTCCTGAAACTGCGCCATACCTATGGGGGCCCGGCGTTCCTGCTCGAATCCGTCGAGGGCGGCGCCGTGCGCGGCCGCTACTCGATGATCGGGCTCGATCCCGACCTGATCTGGCGCTGCCATCGCGGGCAGGCCTCGCTTCGCCGCCTCGCTCAGGATGAGGATTTCGTCGCCGATCCGCGCCCGGCCTTCGAGTCGCTGCGCGCCCTGCTCGCTGAGAGTGCCATCCCCGATCGCGACGGCCTGCCGCCTATGGCCGCCGGTGTCTTCGGCTATCTCGGCTACGACATGGTGCGCTTGATGGAGCGCCTGCCGGAAGCGAAAGCCACCGGCCCCGGCGTGCCCGACGCGATCCTGACCCGCCCGACGCTGATGGTCGTGTTCGATTCGATCCGCGACGAGATCACGGTGGTGACGCCGGTGCGCCCGCTGGCGAACGTCCCGGCTCGCGCGGCGCATGAACGGGCGCAGGAGCGGCTGGACGCGGTGGTACGGGCGCTCGAAGGCCCCCTGCCCGATGAAGCCGGCATCGACATTGCGGCGATCCCGCATCCGGATTCCACATCGAACACCAGCGAGGCCGAGTTCCACGCGATGGTCGCGACCGCGCAGGAATATGTCCGTGCCGGCGACATCTTCCAGGTCGTGCTCTCCCAGCGCTTCGAAGCGCCGTTCGAATTGCCGCCCTTCGCGCTTTACAGGGCGCTGCGGCGGGTCAATCCGGCGCCCTTTCTCTGCTATCTTGATTTCGAGGCCTTCCAGATCGTCTGCTCGAGCCCCGAGATTCTGGTTCGCCTGCGCGACGGCAAGGTCACGATCCGGCCGATCGCCGGCACCCGCCCGCGCGGCGCAACGCCCGCTGCCGACGAGGCTCTCGCCGACGAGTTGCTGGCCGATCCCAAGGAGCGGGCCGAGCATCTGATGCTGCTCGACCTCGGCCGCAACGATGTCGGCCGCGTTGCGGAGATCGGCAGCGTCAATGTCACCGATTCCTTCTTCATCGAGCGCTACAGCCAGGTGATGCACATCGTCTCGAACGTCGAGGGACGCATCTCCGGCGAGCACGACGCGCTCTCGGCCCTCGCTGCCGGCTTCCCTGCCGGCACCGTCTCAGGCGCGCCGAAGGTGCGCGCCATGGAGATCATCGACGAGCTGGAGAAGGACGGACGCGGCGCCTATGGCGGCTGCATCGGCTATTTCGGCGCCAATGGCGAGATGGACACCTGCATCGTCCTGCGCACGGCGGTCGTCCAGGACGGCCGCATGCAGGTCCAGGCCGGCGCCGGCATCGTCTACGATTCGAACCCGGCCTCCGAACAGCTCGAATGCATCAACAAGGCGAAAGCCCTGTTCAAGGCGGCCGAAGAGGCCGTGCGCTTCGCCGCCCGTAGCCGGCGAGGCCAATGATCCTGTAGCAATAGCCTGCATACGCGCACCCCGAAGACGCATGTCCGCTCACTTGCGCGGCGTGTTTTGGCCCGCGCATATTGCCGGTAGTCGAGATCGCCGCTCACTAGCCTCAAGGTTGTCGTGGGTGGCCACTCAGCAATCAGAACCGGCCCTGCCCGTTCGCGCGGATGCCTGACGCGGACAGACAGGGCTCGGCGACAAATGGAGAGGAAACCATGCGTTTGCGCGCAACCATGATCGGCAGCGGTCTTGCCCTGGCGCTTCTGGCCGGCACGGCCGCCATCGCCCAGCAGACCCAGAAGGTGACGGTCGCCGTCACCGCCATCGTCGAGCACCCGGCGCTCGACGCCGCCCGCGACGGCGTCAAGAAGGCGCTGGAGGAGGCCGGCTACAAGGACGGCACCAACCTGACCTTCCGCTATGAATCGGCGCAGGGCTCGCCGGCGACGGCAGCCCAGATCGCCCAGAAATTCGCTGGCGAGAACCCGAACGTGATCGTCGCGATCGCGACCCCTTCGGCCCAGGCGATGGTCACGGCAACGCAGACGATTCCCGTCGTCTTCACCGCCGTGACCGATCCTGTCGCCGCCCAGATCGTCAAGGACAGGCAGGCGCCCGGCGGCAACGTAACCGGCATCTCCGACTTCTCGCCGCTGGAGGCCCAGTTCGACCTGATCAAGGAGCTGGTGCCGTCTGCCAAGAAGATTGGCGTCGTCTACAATCCCGGCGAGGCCAACAGTGTCGCGCTGCTCAACGCCGTGAAAGCGCTGGCGCCAGCCCGCAACCTCCAGATCGTCGAGGCCTCGGCCGGCCGCACCGCCGATGTCTCCGGCGCAGCGCAGAATCTCGTTGGCAAGGTCGACGCAATCTACCTGCCGACCGACAACACCATCATCTCGGCGCTCGGCACCGTGCTCGCCGTCGGCACCGACAACAAGCTGCCGGTCTTCACCGGTGACACCGAGTCGGTCCAGAAGGGCTCGGTCGCCTCGATCGGCTTCGACTATTTTCAGGTCGGCGTCGAGACCGGCGCTGTGGTCGTGCGCGTCCTCAAGGGCGAGAAGCCCGGCACGATCCCGGTCAAGAACGCCAGCGGCAGCAACCTTGTCATCAACGCCAAGGCGGCCGCCGCCATGGGCGTGACGATCCCGGCGGCCGTGCAGGCCCGCGCCAAGCAGGTGATCAACTGATCTGAGGCGCGGCGGCGTTCCCGCGCCGCCGCTCTCTTCGGCCGCCTAATCTTTCCGGAACAGAGCAAGCAGGGCGACCGATGAGTCTCATCGCCACCCTGGGCGCCATCGAGATCGGACTGGTGTTCGCTCTCGTGGCGCTCGGCGTCTACATCACCTTCCGCGTCCTCGACTTTCCCGACCTCACGGTCGACGGCACCTTGCCGCTCGGCGCCGCCGTCGCGGCGGCGATGATCGCAGGTGGCGTCAATCCGGTCTTTGCGACGCTGGCGGCGATCGTCGCCGGCTGCCTCGCCGGCACGGTCACCGCCTGGCTCAACATTCGCTTTTCGATCCTGCATCTGCTTGCCGGCATCCTGACGATGACGGCGCTGTTTTCGATCAATCTCAGGGTCATGGGCGTGCCCAACATCCCCTTGATGAACCGGCCGACGGTGATCGATTTCTTCACCTGGCTGAACCCGTTCATCGCTGCCATGGGGCTGCCCGCCCGCCCGACCCTGCGCGTGCTCGCGCTGCTGATCATCGTCACCGTGATCGCCGCCCTCCTAGCCCGTTTCCTCAAGACCGAGTTCGGGCTCGCCATGCGTGCAACCGGCGCCAATCCGCGCATGGCGCGGGCGCAGGGCATCCGCACCGACATGTACATCTATGTCGGCGTCGCCCTTTCCAACGGCCTCGTCGCCCTGGCTGGCGCTCTGTTCGCGCAGACGGCCGGCTTCGCCGACGTCAGTATCGGCACCGGCACGATCATCGCGGGCCTCGCCGCCGTCATCCTCGGCGAGACCATCTTGCGCACCAGATCGATCGTCGTTGCGGTCTTCTCCTGCCTGATCGGCGCCATCGCCTATCGCCTCGCCATCGCGCTTGCGCTGAACGCCGGCTGGCTCGGCCTGCGCGCCTCCGACCTCAACCTCGTCACCGCAGTGCTGGTCGGCATCGCGCTGATGCTGCCCGGGATCGCCAATCCGCTGCGCAGCCTGTTCAAGCGGAGCGCGCCATGATCAGCGTCCGGGACGTCCATGTCACCTTCGGGCGCGGCACGCCGCTGGAGAACCGCGTTCTGCGCGGCCTTGATCTCACCGTGCCCGAGGGCGAGTTCATCACCGTGATCGGCTCGAACGGCGCCGGCAAGTCGACATTGCTCAACGTCCTCAGTGGCGATGCCCGGGCCGAGCGCGGCACGGTCGAAGTCGACGGCATCGACGTGACGCGCTGGCCGACACCAAAGCGCGCCGGGCTGATCGCGCGCGTCTTCCAGGACCCGATGGCAGGCACCTGCGAACGCCTGACGATCGAGGAGAACATGGCGCTGGCTCAGGCGCGCGGTCGCGCCCGTGGCCTCGGCGCGGCGCTTGACCGCTCGCGGCGCGCGTTGTTTCGCGACAAGCTGGCGGTCCTCGGCCTCGGCCTCGAGAACCGCCTCCGCGATTCGATGGGCCTGCTGTCAGGCGGTCAGCGCCAAGCGGTCAGCCTGCTGATGTCGACGCTGGCGGGCACCAAGACCCTGCTGCTCGACGAGCACACCGCCGCGCTCGATCCCCGCACCGCCGCCTTCGTGCTCGACCTGACCCGGCGCATCGTCGACGATCAGAAGCTGACCGCGCTGATGGTCACCCATTCGATGCGCGACGCGCTCGACCATGGCAGCCGTACCGTGATGCTGCATGAGGGCAAGGTCGTCTTCGACATCGCCGGCGAGCGCCGCAAGGCGATGGACGTTCCCGATCTCTTGCGCCTGTTCAAGCAGGTGCGCGGCGAGGAACTCTCCGACGACAGCCTGCTGCTGAGCTGAGGCTTCAGGCTGTCAGGCCCGAATCTTCACATTCCGGGCCAGGAAATCGATGAAGGCCCGCATCCGGGCCGGCACGAAACCGCCCTGCCCGAGATAGACGGCGTGGATGACCTCGATGTCACCGGGATTGAAGTCCTCCAGCACCGTGACCAGCCGGCCCGCGGCGACCTCGGTCTGGGTATGAAAGCGCCCCAGCCGCGCCAGGCCAACTCCGGCAACCGCGAGCTGGCGCGCGATCTCGCCGTCGCCGACCTGGGTGTTGCCGACGGCGGCGATCGAGATCAGCGCGCCGTCGACGCGGAACGGCCAGCCCTCTACCGAGCGGGCGAAGTTGAAGCCGATCAGGTTGTGTTTCGCCAGATCGGCCGGCGTCCTCGGCTCGCCATGGCGCGCGAGATAGTCGGGGGAAGCGACCACGGCTACGCCGCTCTCGCCGATCTTGCGCGCCATCAGCTGGTTGCCGCGCAAGGGCCCGGGCGCAACGCGGATCGCGATATCCGCCCGCTCCTCGATCAGGTCGACGACCTGGTCGGTGAAGACGAGATCGACCGAGAGGTCGGGATGCTCGGCCAGGAAGGTCGGCACCAGCGGCAGCAGAATCTGGTTGCCGAAGGCGACATTGGCGTTGACCCGCACCCGCCCGCGCGGCGCCCGCCCGGCGGCGGCCTCGCATTCCGCCTCGGCAATATCGGAGAGGATGGTGACGCAGCGCTGGTGGAAGGCCTGTCCTTCTGCGGTCAGCTGCAGCTTGCGCGTCGAGCGGTTGACCAGCCTGGCGCCGAGCCTTGCCTCCAGCCGCGTGACCAGCTTGCTCACGGCCGACGGCGTCATGCCGAAGAGCTTGGCCGCGGCGGAGAAGCCACCGCGCTCGACCACGGCCGCGAACACCTCCATCTCGCCGGAGCGGTTGCTGAGCAGGGCGGCCATGATGAACTCAAGTCACAGGTGATGTTACGAGCGGCATTCTAGTTCAAGCCGCTGCATTGCACCATCTGGCTGGGCATCATCTCCTCTCCCCCTGGCGCGGAGCCTGCCATGCCCATTGCCGTCTATGCCCTCACCGCCGGTGCCTTCGGCATCGGCACCACTGAATTCGTCATCATGGGCCTCTTGTTGCAGGTCGCCGCCGACCTGCAGGTCTCGGTCGCGATGACCGGCCTGCTGATCTCCGGCTATGCGCTCGGCGTCTTCGTCGGCGCGCCCGTCCTGACGCTGGCCACCCGCAAGCTACCGCGCAAGCAGGTGCTGATCCTGCTAATGGCGATCTTCACCCTCGGCAACATCGCCTGTGCGCTCGCCCCGAGCTACGGGCTGCTGATGGCGGCACGCATCGTCACCTCGCTGGCGCATGGCACCTTCTTCGGCGTCGGCTCGGTCGTTGCGACCAGCCTCGTGCCCGAGGACAAGAAGGCCTCGGCCATCGCCGTGATGTTCACCGGCCTCACCATCGCGACCCTGCTCGGCGTGCCCGCCGGCGCCTGGCTCGGCCTGAACTTCGGCTGGCGCGCCACCTTCTGGACCATCGCCGCGATCGGCGTCGTCGCCATGCTGGTGCTCGCCCGTCTCTTGCCGGCCGACAAGGGCAAGGTCGAGGTCGCGCCGCTGCGCCAGGAACTCGCGACCCTTGCCGACCCGCAGGTGCTGCTCGGCCTCGCCATGACCGTACTCGGCTTCGGCGGCGTCTTCGCGGTCTTCACCTATATCCAGCCGATCCTGGTCGAGATCACGGGCTTCTCGCAGGAGGCCGTGTCGCCGATCCTGCTGCTCTTCGGCCTCGGCCTGATCGTCGGCAACATGCTCGGCGGCAAGCTCGCCGACCGCAACCTTCCGGTCGCCCTGCTCGCGACCACGGCGACCCTCGCCATCGTCCTCTTCGCGATGACGGCGACGCTGCGCTCGCCTATCGCCGTGACGATCTTCGTCGGCCTGATCGGTGCCGCTGCCTTCGCCACCGTCGCACCCTTGCAGATGCGCGTGCTCGACAAGGCCGGGCCTGCCGGTCGTAGTCTCGCTTCCAGCCTCAACATCGCTGCCTTCAATCTCGGCAATGCCTTCGGCGCCTGGCTCGGCGGCGTCACCATCGAGCACGGGCCGGGGCTGGCCGCCGTGACCTGGGTCGCCGCCCTGGTGCCGCTGGCGAGCCTGGTCCTGGCCGTGATCAGCCTGCGCCTCGACAGGCGCCCGCAGGCGGCGCTGCAGCCCGCCCCCGCCTCTTGCCCGCAGGCTTGAATATCAAAGACTTCACAGAAGGATTTCCACCATGGACTACAGATATCTCGGCCGCTCAGGTCTGAAGGTCCCGGCACTCAGCTTCGGCGCCGGCACCTTCGGCGGCCAGGGCCCGCTCTTCAGCAACTGGGGCACCAGCGACGCCAAGGAGGCGACCCGCCTCGTCGACATCTGCCTGGAAGCTGGGGTCAACCTGTTCGACACCGCCGACGTCTATTCGAACGGCGCCTCCGAGGAGGTCCTGGGAGCCGCGATCAAGGGCCGGCGCGACAAGGTCCTGATCTCGACCAAGATGACCCTGCCGATGGGCGATGGCCCGAACGATGCCGGCTCCTCGCGCAGCCGCCTGATCGACGGCACCGACGCCGCGTTGCGCCGGCTCGGCAGCGATCATATCGACCTGCTCCAGCTCCACGCCTTCGACGCCTTCACGCCGATCGAGGAGGTGCTGTCGACGCTCGATGCGCTGGTCCGCGCCGGCAAGATCCGCCAGGTCGGCGTCTCCAACTTCGCCGGCTGGCAGTTGATGAAGTCGCTCGCTATCGCCGAGAAGCACGGCTTCCCGCGCTATGTCGCCCATCAGGTCTATTATTCGCTGGTCGGCCGCGACTACGAGTTCGACCTGATGCCGCTCGGCCTCGATCAGGGCGTCGGCGCCCTCGTCTGGAGCCCGCTCGGCTGGGGACGCCTCACCGGCAAGATCAGGCGCGGACAAGCCCTGCCGGAAGGCAGCCGCCTGCACCAGACTGCCGATTTCGGCCCGCCAGTCGACGATCAGAAGCTCTACGATATCGTCGACGTGCTCGATGCGCTCGCCGGGGAAACCGGCAAGACGGTTCCGCAGATCGCGATCAACTGGCTGCTGCAGCGTCCGACCGTCGCATCCGTGATCATCGGGGCCCGCAACGAGCAGCAATTGCGCGACAATCTCGGCGCTGTCGGCTGGGCCCTGACGCCGGAGCAGATCGCCCGGCTCGACAAGGCGAGCGCGACGGTGCCGCCCTACCCGGCCTTCCCCTATCATCGCCAGGAAGGCTTCGCCCGGCTCAACCCGCCGGTGGTGTGACGCAACGATCCAACAAATCCGTCAGCCCTCATCCTGAGGAGCCGCGCAGCGGCGTCTCGAAGGATGCTCCAGGAAGCTCTCGACACTGCTGAAGCATCCTTCGAGACGCGATCTGCGATCGCTCCTCAGGATGAGGGCTGAGGGAGGGAAGATGGCTTGAATGCGCTGCGCTCGCAGCTTGATTTTTTTCGCGCGGCCTTGTCGGCTGCCGGCCCGGCCGAACGTCCTTGGCCTGAACCGGAGCGCTGCGCATGCACTACGCCATCCTTTGCTATCATTCCGAAGAGGTCGTCACGGCCTGGACGAAGGAGCAGAACGACGAGGTCATGGGCCGCCTCGAAAAGGTCCGCCAGCGCATCGCCAAGGAAGGCAAGCTCGGCCCGGTCGCACGCCTGTTGCCGACCACGGCCGCGACCACCCTGCGCAAGGACCGGGATCCGCCGCTGATCATCGACGGCCCCTTTGCGGAGACCAAGGAGCAGTTCCTCGGCTTCTACATCGTCGACGTCGCCGATCTCGACGAGGCGCTCGGCATCGCACGCGAGCTCGGCGAGGCCAATCCGGGCGGGGCCTTCGAGGTCCGTCCGCTCGCTGTCTACTATCCGGCCGGAGTCTGATCATGGCGGAGATCGCCTGGATCCATGCGGCGCTGACGTCGGCGCGCCCTCAGGCGATCAGCGCCCTGCTGCGCTATTTCCGCGATCTCGACATCGCCGAGGAGGCCTATCAGGAGGCCTGCCTCCGGGCGCTCAAGACCTGGCCGCAGAACGGCCCGCCGCGCGATCCCGCCGCCTGGCTGATCTTTGTCGGCCGCAATGTCGCGCTCGATCAGGTCAGGCGCCAGAAGAAGCAGGAAGCGCTGCCTGACGAGGATCGGCTCTCCGATCTCGGCGATGCCGAGAGCGAGGTCGCCGAGCGGCTCGACGGCGGCCATTACCGCGACGACATCCTGCGCCTCCTGTTCATCTGCTGCCACCCCGACCTGCCGTCGACGCAGCAGGTCGCGCTCGCCTTGCGCATCGTGTCGGGGCTCAGCGTCAAGCAGATCGCCCGCGCCTTCCTCGTCGGCGAGAGCGCGATGGAGCAGCGCATCACCCGTGCCAAGGCGCGGGTTGCCGCAGCCCACGTCCCCTTCGAGACTCCCGGCCCGATCGAGCGCGCCGAACGGCTCGCAGCGGTCGCGGCGATGCTCTATCTCGTCTTCAACGAGGGCTATTCGGCCAGCGGCGCCGAGGCCGACCGGCGGCGCCCCTTCAGCGAGGAGGCGATCCGGCTGATGCGGCTGCTGCTGCGACTGTTCCCGACCGAGCCGGAAATCATGGGGTTGCTGGCGCTGATGCTGCTTCAGCACGCCCGTGCGCCGGCCAGGCTCGACGCCGACGGCCAGATCGTCCTGCTCGACGATCAAGACCGGACGCTCTGGGACCGCGAGATGATCGCGGAGGGTCTGGCGCTGGTCGACAAGGCGATGCGCCATCGCCGGCCCGGCCCCTACCAGGTCCAGGCAGCGATCGCCGGCGTCCACAGTCGCGCAGCGCGGCCGGACGAGACCGACTGGGCCCAGATCGACATCCTCTACGCCACGCTGGAGCACATCCAGCCTTCGCCGGTCATCACGCTCAACCGCGCCGTCGCTGTCGCCAAGCTGCGAGGGCCTGAAGCTGCGCTCGCCATGGTCGAGCCGCTGGAACAGCAACTCTCGGGCTATTTCTACTTCTTCGGCTTCAAGGGCTGGCTGCTGATGCAGCTCGGCCGCGACCGCGAGGCGCGTAGCATCTTCGACCGCGCCATATCGCTCGCAGGCTCGGCCAGCGAGGCCGCCCATATCCGCCAGCATATCGACCGGCTGATGCGCGAGAGCGGGCAGGCCGCGGCGGGCTGAAGGAGGCCACGCTAGCCCGCGCCAGCGCCATCGTCCTCCAGGCTGAGCGCGAGCTTGCGCAGCAGCGCCGCCAGGTCCTCCTGCTCATGGGCGCTCAGGCCTGCGAGGAGACCCTTCTCCAGCGCCATGTCCTCGCGGAATGTGGCCTCGGCCTTGGCGCGGCCGGCCTCGGTCAATTCGACCAGGAGACTGCGCTTGTCCTCCTCCGCCTCGCGCCGCCGGATCAGGCCGGCCGCCTCCAGACGATTGAGGCGGGCCGTGAGCCCGCCCGAGGAGATCATCAGCGTGCGGTAGAGCTCGGTCGGCGTCAGCCGCCAGGGCGCTCCGGCCCGCCGCAAGGTCGAGATCACGTCGAACTCGCCGGTATCGAGACCATGGCGAGCGAAAACCGCCTCGATCCCCGGCCGCACCCGCAGCGTGATCCGCCGGGCCCGGCCGAGCACCGCCATGGGCGAGGTATCCAGCTCCGGTAACTCGCGCTGCCACTGTCCGCGCAACCGGTCGATATGGTCGCTGCCCTGCCCTGCATCATCGCTCATCGTGGCCTCCGCTGATCATGTGGCGCGCATCATGAATATATCTTGACATCGAGACAACGTCAGATTTATCTTGTCATCAAGATAAATACCAAAACCGACGGCTCGAAAAAAATTCATCTCGCTCTGTCGGCACGTCCGGACCGCCAACGTCCTCGTGGCAGCGACCGGATACGCCGGCCCCGAACCTCGGACGAAACCTGCCCGCACATCCGGGCCGGCGGAGCCCTATCAAATCGGAGCTTCCATGCAGTCCACCACCCTGCCCACCACGCCCGCCGGACAGCTCTGGACCGGGCGCATCATGAGCGGCATCATCGTCGCCTTTCTGATCTTCGACGGCGGCATCAAGCTGGCGCCACTCGCCATCGTCACCGAGACGATGCAGCAGCTTGGCTATTCCGGCTCGCAGGAGCTGGCGCGCGGGCTCGGCTTGATGACGCTCGTCATCGCGCTGCTGTATGCGCTGCCGCGCACGTCGGTGCTCGGGGCCATCCTGCTGACCGGCCTGCTCGGCGGCGCCATGGCGACGCATCTGCGCGTCGGCAGCCCGCTCTTCAGCCATCTCCTCTTCGGCCTCTATCTCGGCCTCTTGGCCTGGGGCAGCCTTTACCTGCGCGATCCGCGGCTGCGCCGCCTGATCCCCGTCCGTCTCGGCGCCTGACCCGCGAACCCACCCCACACAGGAGAGTGCCATGCTTACCTATCTCGCCATCGCCGTGCTCGCCCTTGTCGCCGGCCTCCTCATTGTCGCCGCACGCAAGCCCGATCTCTTCGAGGTCAGCCGTTCCGCGACGATCCGGGCGACACCCGAGCGCATCTTCGCCCTGCTCGCGGACTTCCAGGAATGGGGCGCCTGGTCGCCCTATGAGAAGAAGGATCCGGCGATGAAGCGCAGCTTCAGGGGCGCAACCTCCGGCGTCGGCGCCGTCTACGCCTTCGACGGCAACAAGCAGGCCGGCACCGGCGAACTTGCGATCGTCGAGGTCCAGGCGCCGACCAAGCTCGCCATCACGCTCGACATGACCAAGCCCATGGCCTGCCACAACCTGATCACATTCAGCCTGACCCCGGCAGAGGGCGGCACGCTGGTGACCTGGCACATGCAGGGCGCCTGCCCGTTCATGGGCAAGGTCATGGGCACGATCTTCAACATGGACCGCATGGTCGGCGGCGATTTCGAGAAGGGCCTCGCCGCGCTCAAGCAGGCCACGGAGCGCCCGCAGCTGGTTGCTGCCGCCGCCTGACCACGGCGCATTCGACTGTCCACCCCAGAGAAGCAAAGCCAAGGAGGAAGAACCATGAGCAACGCAGCAGAACTCGACAAGCCGCAGGCCGGCGACCTTTCCGGCTGCATGCCATCCAAGCCCCAGGCGGAGCATGACTGGCTCCTCCAGCTCATCGGCGAATGGACCTATGAGAGCGAATGCATGATGGGTCCGGACCAGCCTCCGATGAAATCGACCGGCACGCAGTCCTACTCGTCGATCGGCGAGCTCTGGCTCGTCGGCGACGGCACCGGCTGCATGCCCGATGGCAGCCCGGCGAAGACCCGGATCACGCTCGGCTACGATCCGCTCAAGGAACGCTATGTCGGCTCCTTCATCGGCTCGATGATGAGCGGTCAATGGGTCTACTCCGGCACGCGCAGCGCCGATGGCACAGTGCTGACCCTCGACACCGAAGGCCCCGACTTCACCAAGCCCGGCCAGACGGCGGCCTATCAGGACATCGTCGAGGTCAAGAGCCCGGACCATCACATCCTGTCCTCGCGCGCCAAGGGCGAGGATGGCCAGTGGGTCCAGTTCATGACGGCGCATTATCGCCGGGTGAAGTGACGGCCGAGCGCCGGCACAATTGACGACAACCGAGGGCGCGGAGCGACCAGCTCCGCGCCCTCGCGCTTGACCGGGGCGCGCGTTCAGGGGCATGTGCAGCCCTGAGAAACTGGGTGGGGACGGCCCCAAGACGATGCGCATCCTGCTGATCGACAATTACGACAGCTTCACCTGGAACCTGGTCCACCTGATCGGCGGGCTTGGGGCGGAGGTCGACGTGCGCCGCAACGACACGCTCTCGGTCAATGACGCCCTCGCCGGCGACCATGACGCGATCGTGCTCTCGCCCGGCCCCTGCACCCCGAACGAGGCCGGCATCTGCCTCGATCTCGTACGCGAGGGCGCCGACAGGAAGCCGATCTTCGGCGTCTGCCTCGGCTTGCAGACGATCGGCCAGGTCTTCGGCGGCGAAGTGGTGCGCGCGCCTTTGCCGATGCACGGCAAGGTCTCGACCATCACCCACCGCGCGCGGGGCCTGTTCCACGGCATCAACGGGCCGCTCGAGGCGACGCGCTATCACTCGCTCGTCGTCCGCCGCGAGACCTGCCCGACCGAGCTCTCCATCGAGGCCGAATCCGGCGACGGCATGATCATGGCGCTGTCGCATCGCGACCTGCCCGTCCACGGCGTGCAGTTCCATCCCGAGAGCATCGCCTCGGAGCATGGCGCGACGATCCTGCGCAATTTCCTCGATCTCGCCGAGCGATGGTCGCGCCAGAACGCCAAAGCCGCCCTTTCCGCGACAGCCTGATCGATCGAGTTCCCATGGACGACTTCAAACCCTTCATCGCCAAAGTCGCGACCGGCGCCTCGCTGTCGCGCGAGGAAGCCCGCGACGCCTTCGAATCGATGCTCTCCGGCGAGGTCACGAATGCGCAGGCGGCCGCCTTCCTGATGGCGCTGCGCGTGCGCGGTGAGACCACCGAGGAGATCGCCGGCGCCGTCACCGCCATGCGCGCCCGCATGCTCACCGTCGAGGCGCCGGCCGACGCGATCGACATCGTCGGCACCGGCGGCGACGCCTCCGGTTCCTACAATGTCTCGACGCTTGCCTCGATCATCGTCGCGGCCTGCGGCGTCCCGGTCGCCAAGCATGGCAACCGCGCGGCCTCCTCGCGCTCCGGCGCCGCCGACGTGCTGACCGCGCTCGGCGTCAAGGTCGGGCTGGAGGCGGCCGGCACCGAGCGCTGCATCGCGCAGGCCGGCGTCGGCTTCATGTTCGCACCGACCCATCACGCCTCGATGCGCCATGTCGCGCCGGTGCGCACCGAGCTCGGCACCCGCACCATCTTCAATCTGGTCGGCCCGCTCTCGAACCCGGCCGGCGTCAAGCAGCAGCTCATTGGCGCCTTCTCCGAGACCTGGCTCGAGCCGATGGTCAAGGTGCTGCAATCGCTGGGCTCGCATACCGTCTGGGCGGTCCACGGCTCCGACGGCCTCGACGAGATCACCACCACCGGCCCGACCCGCATCGTCGCGCTGAAGGACCGCAAGATCGAGAGCTTCAATATCGCGCCCGAGGATGTCGGTATTCCGCGTGCAAAGCCCGAGGATCTGCGCGGCGGCGAGCCGGCGCAGAATGCGCAGGCGCTGCAGGAGGTGCTCGGCGGTGCGAAGAGCGCCTTCCGCGACATCGCCGCTTTCAATGCCGCCGCCGCGCTCGTCGTCGCCGGCAAGGCGGCTACGCTCGGCGAAGGGCTGGCGCAGGCCTATGCGGTGCTGGACAATGGCAAGGCCAAGGCCGCGCTCGCAGCCCTCGTCGCCAGTTCCAATGCGTGAGGCCATCCATGTCCGATATTCTCAGGCGGATCGAGGCCTATAAGCGCGAGGAGATCGCGGCTGCTCGGCTGGCGATTCCTCAGGCCGAAATCGAGAAGCGCGCAGCGACGCAAGCGGCCCCGCGCGACTTCATCGGCGCGCTCGAAGCCAAGCACCGCGCCGGCGGCCCGGCCCTGATCGCCGAGATCAAGAAGGCCTCGCCCTCCAAGGGGCTGATCCGCCCCGATTTCGACCCGCCCGCGCTGGCCAAGGCTTATGCCGCAGGCGGTGCCGCGTGCCTCTCGGTGCTGACCGACATGCCCTCGTTCCAGGGCCGGCCGGAATATCTTGGCGAAGCGCGCGCCGCCTCAGGCCTGCCCGGTCTGCGCAAGGACTTCATGTTCGAGCCCTACCAAGTCTTCGAGGCGCGCAGCTGGGGTGCCGACTGCATCCTGATCATCATGGCCTCGCTCGACGATGCCGCCGCGCGCGAGCTCGTCGCGACGGCGAAAGCGCTTGGCATGGCCGCGCTCGCCGAGGTCCATGACGAAACCGAGCTGGAGCGCGCCTTGAAGCTCGACACCCGGCTCGTCGGCATCAACAACCGCGATTTGCGCAGCTTCGAGCTCAACCTCGCCGTCACCGAGCGGCTGGCGCCGCGCGTGCCCAAGGATCGCCTGCTGGTCGGCGAGAGCGGTATCTTCACGCATGACGACATCGCCCGCCTGCAGGCTTGCGGCGTCAACACCTTCCTGGTCGGCGAAAGCCTGATGCGCCAGGCGGACGTGGCGGCGGCGACCCGCCAGCTTCTGACCGGCAAGACTGCCGAGGCGGCGGCGTGAGCCGCCTCACCCATCTCGACCAGAAGGGCGAGGCCCATATGGTCGATGTCGGCGACAAGGCCGAGACTGTCCGCACGGCGATCGCCGAAGGCCATGTGGTGATGCAAGCCGAGACGCTGGCGATCGTCCGCGACGGCGAGGCCAAGAAGGGCGATGTGCTCGGCACCGCCCGCCTCGCCGGCATCATGGCGGCCAAGCGCGCGCACGAGCTGATCCCGCTCTGCCACCCGCTGCTCCTGAGCAAGATTTCCGTGGACCTGTCGATCGACGAGGCCCTGCCGGGCGTGCGCGTCCGCGCCGAGGTCAAGCTGACCGGCAAGACCGGAGTCGAGATGGAGGCGCTGACCGCCGTCAGTGTCGCCTGCCTCACTATCTACGACATGGTGAAGGCGGCCGATCGCGCCATGCATATCGAAGGCGTCCGACTCGTGCATAAATCCGGCGGCAAGTCCGGAACCTACGAGATCGCAGGACCATAGGCATGAGCCTCACCCCCGTCCCGGTTGCGCTCAAGGCGCTGCTCGACAGCGTGCCCGGCCCGACGCCGGCGCAGACGCTGGCGCTGGCGCACTGCGCCGGCCGGGTGCTGGCTGAGGACGTCGCGGCGCTCAGGACCCAGCCGCCCTTCGCCAATTCGGCCATGGATGGCTACGCCGCACGCGCCACGGATCTCACCCTGGGCAAAGAGCTCAAGGTCGTCGGCGAATCCGCCGCCGGCCGCGGCTTTTCCGGCCAGGTCGGGCCCGGCGAGACGGTGCGTATCTTCACCGGCGCGCCGATCCCCGACGGTGCCGATGCGATCCTGATCCAGGAGCATGCCGAGGGCGTCGGCGGCCCGGTCATCCGCGTCACCAAGCCAGCGGGCAAGGGCCAGTTCATCCGCCCGGCCGGGCTGGATTTTCAGACTGGCGAGGTCCTGCTCAAGGCCGGTCGTCGCCTCGATAGCGCTGCGCTCGGTCTGGCCGCCGCTGCCGGCCACCCGACGCTTTCGGTCCGCCGCAAGCCGCTGGTCGCGATCCTTGCCACCGGCGACGAACTCGTCCTGCCGGGCGAGCCGGTCGGCCCCGACCAGATCGTCGCCTCCAACAGCTTCGCGCTCGCCGCGCTGATCGAGCAGGCCGGCGGCACGGCGCTCGACCTCGGCATCGCCCGCGACAACCACCCCGATCTGGCCGCCAAGATCGACGCGGCGCGCGCCGCCGGCGCCGATGTCCTGATCACCCTCGGCGGTGCTTCCGTCGGCGAGCACGATCTCGTCCAGGCGGCCCTGAAGGCGCAGGGCATGGCGCTCGGTTTCTGGAAGATCGCAATGCGCCCGGGCAAGCCGATGATGATGGGCCGCCTCGGCCCGATGGTCGCGCTTGGCCTGCCCGGCAACCCGGTCTCCTCGATCGTCTGCGGCCATCTCTTTGCCATGCCGCTGGTCGAGGCGCTGCTCGGCATCGCCGATCCCGAGCGCGACCGCAGCGAGCCCGCCACCCTGGCCGTCGACCTGCCGGCCAATGACGAGCGCCAGGACTATCTGCGTGCCACCACCGAGATCATTGAGGGCGAGCGACGGGTCAGGCCCTTCGCCAAGCAGGATTCCTCGATGCTGGCGAACCTGTCGCGGGCCGAGGCGCTGGTGATCCGCCCGGCTTTCGCCGAGCCTGCCAAGGCCGGCGATCCCTGCCGCATCATCCGGCTGCGCTAGAGCATTTTCGAGCGAAGTGGACACCGGTTCGCGTGAAGAAAATGCGATAAAGCGAAGACCTAAAGCAATTCCGCGGTTCGGAGAATTGCGGAGTTGCTTTAGTCAACTCTCCCGCTCTCAGGTTGTCATCCCGGACAAGCCGCGCAGCGGCGCCGATCCGGGATCCATTCCGGAACCTCTTTCGGGATCCCGGTCTCCATGCAGTCGCCCGGGACGGCATGTCTCAAATAGGATCAGTTCTCATCACAGCGCTCCCCTTGCGGAACACAAGGCGAACGCGTATGGTGTTCGTGCTTTGTTTCGATTCTAGCCCGAGAGGCGAGCGGCGCGACCATGCTGACACGCAAACAGTTTGAACTGCTTCGCTTCATCCAGGAGCGCCTGCGGGAATCCGGCGTGCCGCCCTCCTTCGACGAGATGAAGGATGCGCTCGATCTGCGTTCCAAATCCGGCATCCACCGGCTGATCATGGCGCTGGAGGAGCGCGGCTTCATTCGCCGGCTTCCGAACCGGGCACGTGCGCTCGAAGTCATCAAGATGCCGGACGGCATCGGCGGGCCGCAGGCACAGCGCGGCCGCTTCAGCCCCTCCGTTGTCCAGGGCGGCCTCGGCCAGACCCCGCCTCCCCCGACGCCGGCAGCCAATCTGACGAAGCCGCGACCACCGGCTGCCGAGGAAAGCGGGCGCTCGACCGTCTCGATCCCGGTCATGGGCCGCATCGCCGCCGGCACGCCGATCTCGGCGATCCAGGACCGCAGCCACAGCGTCACGATGCCAGCCGACATGCTCGGCGGCGGCGAGCATTACGCCCTGGAAGTCCGCGGCGATTCGATGATCGAGGCCGGCATCCTCGACGGCGACACCGTCGTCATCCGTAAGCAGGATACCGCCAATACCGGCGACATCATCGTTGCCCTGATCGACGACGAGGAAGCGACGCTGAAGCGGTTGCGCAAGCGCGGCTCCTCGATCGCGCTCGAAGCCGCCAACCCGGCCTATGAGACGCGCGTGCTGGGGCCCGACCGGGTCAAGATCCAGGGCCGGCTCGTCAACCTGATGCGGCGCTACTGAAGCGCCTCGGCGTCCTCTGCCGGCTCCGCAGTTGCGGCTGCAGTCGCCGGAGCAAGCGCTGGTTCTGACGCCGGCTTCGGTTCCGGTCGTGCCCGGGTCCAGGGGCGCAGGCGCGTGACCTCGTCGGCCGTATAGGCGCGCCAGCCGCCGCGGGCCGCGTGATACGCCGTCGCGCCATCACGGATGAGGGCACTGCGATCGATCAGGCGGGCTGCGCAAGGTGCTGTCCAGTAGAGCGACGTCACCACGAGATCGGCGCGCAGGCAGTCCTCGACCAAGGCGATCCGGTCGCGCGTATAGGCTACCGAGCGGCCATCCGGGAGGCGGATGACGCAGCCACGCGGATCGCAAGCGGCGCCATTACGCAGCGCCGCATCGTCGGGCGCACGCGAATCGCCGTCGGCATGCAGCCATTGCGTCAGCACGAAGCGGCTCGGCTTGCCGGCCAGCACCATCTTGCCCTCCGGCCCCCTCACCAGCACACCCGAGCCGTCTCGCTCGATCAGGATGTCGGGCCGCGACGGGGCCGAGGCCAGCGCCAGCCCGCCGACCAAGGGCAGCGCGGCAAGGAAGCGCAGCGCCGTCGTCCATAAGGTCAGCCAGAGCAACGACAGCGAGAACAGGATCAGCGCGGTCGAGCCGAAAGCGGGCAGCGCCACGGTCGAGCGGTCGATGCCGGCGACCCAATGGGCGAGCTGGAGTACATATCCGGAGGCCCAGCCCATCAGCGCCCAGGCCGGCCAGTCGAGTCCGAACGGATAGGCAAGCACGCCGAAGACCGCGGCCGGCATCACGATCAGCGAGACGAAGGGCAGCGCCAGCGCGTTGCCGAGCAGGCCGAACGGGTTGAAGGTCTGGAAATGGTAGACGCCATAGGGCGCCGTCGCCGCGGTCACGACCATGGTGGTGGTCAGGATTCCCACGGCCGAGAGCCAGAGCGGGCGCAGCGGCCAGGGCCATGCGGCGGCCGCGGCATCGGGCGCCCGCTCCTGCCAGCGCTCGGCGAAGGCGATCAGCGCCGCGACCGCTCCGAACGACATCTGGAAGCTTGGCCCGAGCAGTGCCTCCGGCTCGCGCAGCAGCACGATGATCGCGGACAGAGCGAGGTTGCGCATGGAAAGCGCCGGCCGGTCGACCAGGATCGCCCCGAGCATGACCAGCGTCATGATCAGCGAGCGCTCGGTAGCGACATCGGCACCGGAGAAAATGCAATAGGCGGTGGCACCGAGCATGGCGACGAGCGCCGCGAGCTTCTTCACCGGCCAGTGCAGCGCCACCGTCTGCGACAGCGTGAGCAAGGCCCGCACCAGCCAGAAGATCGTGCCGGCAGCCAGCACCATGTGCAGGCCGGAGATCGAGACGATGTGGTAGATGCCGGCGGCGCGCAGGTCGTTGTTGGTCTGCTCGCTGATCAGCCCGCGCTTGCCGGTGACGAGGGCCGCCGCCATCGCTCCTGCCTGCCCGCCGCCACTGGTCGCGATGCGCTCGGTCAGCGCGTTACGGGCCTGGTCGATCGCGACCGCCAGGGCGAGCCGGCGCGGCATCGGCACGGGCGGCGGCGCGAGCGCGATCTTGCCGGCGATGTTGCCGACGGCGCCGACGCCCTGGAAGAACGCATCGCGGGCGAAGTCGTAACCGCCTGGGCGCGCCGGGCCTGGCGGCGGCAGCAGGCGGGCGGTCGCGCTGATATGGTCGCCGGGCTTCAGCGTGGTCACCGGCGTGGTGACGCGCACCCGCCGAGGCCGCTGCCCGGGATCGACGCCCGGCAGGTCCGTGACCTGGATGACGATGCGCACGCCCTTCTCGCGCTGCTCCAGCGCCTCGACGAAGCCGGTGAGCTTGCCGACATGATTGCGGGCGAGCGCCGGCGCCGCGATGTTCGCCGTCCGCCAGGTCGCGGCCGTAAAGCCGGCAAAGGCCGCCGCGGTCGCGATGCAGATCGCTATGATGGCCCGCCGTTGCCGCATCAGCAGCGCGGCGAGCGCACACAGCACCAGCCCGGCCAAGGGCGCGGCCAGCCCTGGCTCGCGATCGGCCAGGAAATAGAGCAGCACGCCGGCCCCCATGCAGACCGGAAGCCAATTGAACAGCCGGCGGCGCTCGATCTCGGTTTCGAACGCCTGGCGGAGGCGGCCGCCCCAATCGGGCAGGAAAGCAGATAATGGCTGGGAAAAATGGGCGCCGCGCCGCAAGCGCGCAGGCAGAGCCAGCACGCCCACCCTGCTACGGCGCTGTTCCGGCCCGTAGGAGAGCATCCATCCCCCGTCGCGGCCGCGCGATGATCGCGCCCCCTCCCCGCAGGAGGCTCTTAACGGCAGCCGGCAAGCCATGTTACAGCGGCGGCGCCGGATGTCAGCCCCGGCCGAGGCCCGTATCCCGATCGCCCTCGCCTCACGCTTACCCGTTCCGCCGGAGCCTTCCTTCATGAGTGACACGGTCGTCACGCGCTTCGCGCCGTCGCCTACCGGATTCCTGCACATTGGCGGCGCCCGCACCGCGCTGTTCAACTGGCTCTATGCCCGCCGCCATGGCGGCAAGATGCTGCTGCGCATCGAGGACACCGACCGCGAACGTTCGACCGAGGGCGCAATCGCCGCGATCCTCGACGGCCTCGCCTGGCTCGGCCTCGATTGGGACGGGCAGACGGTCTACCAGTTCCAGCGCGCCGCCCGCCATCGCGAGGTCGCCGAGCAGATGCTCGCCGCCGGCAAGGCCTATTACTGCTATGCGACGCCGCAGGAGCTCGATGCGGAGCGCGAAGCGGCGCGCGCCGAGGGCAAGCAGTGGCGTTATGACGGACGCTGGCGCGACCGCGACCCGTCGACCGCGCCCGAAGGCGTCAAGCCGGTGATCCGCCTCAAGGCGGAGCAGACCGGTGAGACCGTGGTCGAGGACGAGGTCCAGGGCCGCGTCACCTGGCAGAACGAGAATCTCGACGATCTCGTGCTGCTGCGCTCGGACGGCAACCCGACCTACATGCTCGCCGTCGTCGTCGATGATCACGACATGGGCGTCACCCACATCATTCGCGGTTCGGATCACCTGACCAATGCCGCCCGCCAGACGCAGATCTACCAGGCGCTCGGCTGGACCGTGCCGAGCATGTCGCATATCCCGCTGATCCACGGGGCCGACGGCGCCAAGCTGTCGAAGCGGCATGGCGCGCTTGGCATCGAGGCCTATCGCTCGATGGGTTATCTGCCGATCGCACTGCGCAACTACCTGCTGCGCCTCGGCTGGAGCCATGGCGACCAGGAGATCTTCTCTCCCGAAGAGATGATCTCGCTGTTCAACCTCTCCTCGATCGGCCGCTCGCCGGCCCGCTTCGACTACGCCAAGCTCGAGAACCTTAACGGTCTCTATATGCGCGAGTCCGCCGATCACGAATTGATGACGGCGCTGAAGGCGATCTGGTCGGAAATCGGCCCGCCGCGCGGCATCGGCACGGAGCCGTCTCCCGAGCTGGAGGCCAAGCTGATGGCGGCGATGCCCGGCCTGAAGGAGCGCGCCAAGACGCTGATCGAGCTGATCGATAGCGCCTCCTATCTCTACGCCCAGCGTCCACTGGCGCTCGAGCCCAAGGCGGCCGCCCTGCTTGACGAGGCTGCGCGCCAGCGTATGCCGAAACTGGCGGAAAAGCTCTCGGCGGTGTCGGATTGGGCGCCGCCGCCATTGGAGAGCGCGATCCGCGATTTCGCCGAAGAAAGCGGCGTCAAGCTCGGCCAGGTGGCGCAGCCCCTGCGCGCGGCGCTGACCGGCAAGACCACCTCGCCCGGCCTGTTCGACGTGATGGCGGTGCTCGGTCGCGACGAGGTGCTGGCGCGGCTCGCCGACGCGGCCTGACGCGTCGGAAAGGCTAATGACCGGTCGGTTGAACCCCTCGCGGAATTGGTCTAGCAACGCGCTGCGGACTGGCAGCTCCCGCTGCCGGTTCGGCATAAAAAATGCTTCAAAATCAGTTCGATGAACCCTGCCCGCCCGGACGTCCCGACATTCCCGTCATGGAGCCGTCATCGTGGGCCGTTCGGATGACGCCGGAACGCGACACGCAGCCGGTGCCCCCGTTCGACCGGGCACATGACTGAAGAACGAGCCTGAAAGGATCGGACCCATGAGCGGAAATACCAGCCAGTTGGCTGTCGAAGGCAAGACCGTCGACATGCCGGTCAAAGCGGGTTCGATCGGACCGTCGGTCATCGACATCAGCAAGCTCTACGGCCAGACCGGGATGTTCACCTACGACCCCGGCTTCACCTCGACCGCCAGCTGCGAGTCGCAGATCACCTATATCGATGGCGACGAGGGCGTCCTGCTCCATCGCGGCTACCCGATCGAACAGCTCGCCGAGCACGGCGACTTCCTCGAGACCTGCTATCTCCTGCTTTACGGCGAGCTGCCGACGGCGGCGCAGAAGGCTGACTTCGACTATCGCGTCACGCGCCATACCATGGTGCACGAGCAGATGGCCCGCTTCTTCCAGGGCTTCCGCCGCGATGCGCACCCGATGGCCGTGATGGTCGCCTCGGTCGGCGCCATGTCGGCGTTCTATCACGACTCGACCGACATTTCCGATCCGCAGCAGCGCATGATCGCTTCGATGCGGATGATCGCGAAGATGCCGACGCTGGCGGCAATGGCCTACAAGTACACGATCGGCCAGCCCTTCGTGTACCCGCTCAACTCGCTGGACTACACCTCGAACTTCCTGCGCATGTGCTTCGCCGTGCCGGCCGAGGACTACAAGGTCAATCCGGTTCTCTCGCGCGCGATGGACCGCATCTTCACCTTGCACGCAGACCATGAGCAGAACGCGTCGACCTCGACGGTCCGGCTCGCTGGCTCTTCCGGCGCGAACCCCTTTGCCTGCATCGCCGCTGGCGTCGCTTGCCTGTGGGGCCCGGCGCATGGCGGCGCCAACGAGGCGGCGTTGAAGATGCTCGAGGAGATCGGCAGCGTCGACAACATCCCGAAATACATCGCCAAGGCCAAGGACAAGAACGATCCGTTCCGCCTGATGGGCTTCGGTCACCGGGTCTACAAGAACTACGACCCGCGCGCCAAGATCATGCAGAAGACCACGCATGAGGTCCTGGCCGAGCTCGGCGTCAAGGACGATCCGCTTCTCGATGTTGCCATGGAGCTCGAGCGTATCGCCCTGCACGACGAGTACTTCGTCGAGAAGAAGCTCTATCCCAACATCGATTTCTATTCGGGCATCACCCTCAAGGCGATGGGCTTCCCGACCTCGATGTTCACCGTGCTGTTCGCGCTCGCGCGCACCGTCGGCTGGATCGCGCAGTGGAAGGAGATGATCGAGGATCCGTCCCAGCGCATCGGCCGCCCGCGTCAGCTCTACACCGGCTCGCCCAAGCGCGATTACACGCCGATCGGCCGTCGCTGATCAGCGACACGCGCCACGCTGGAATAAGAAGGGCCGCGACGGAACCCCGTCGCGGCCTTTATTGTTTCTCGAGATTGATGCATCCAATGCAGATGACGGTTGCACGCAGAGCGCTACAGTCGCCGACCCACAATGGAGTGTCCTCGCCCATGTCGAAAACCGAAGGTCTCAGCCGCCGCGGCTTCCTGGCCGGTGCCTCGGCCCTGCCTCTTGCCGGCACCGCCTTCGCCCAGGCCCCGTTCCCGACGCGGCCGATCTCGCTGATCGTCCCCTTCGCTGCCGGCGGCTCGACCGACATCGTCGCGCGCCTTGTCGGCCAGAAGATGGGCGAACTGCTCGGCCAGTCGATCGTGATCGACAACCGCGCCGGCGCCGGCGGCAATATCGGCTCGACCGCGGTCGCCCGTGCCACGCCCGACGGCTACACCCTGCTGCTCGGCACGATCTCGACCCATGCTTTGAACCCGGCGATCCTGAAGACCGTCACCTTCGACGCGGTCAAGGATTTCACACCGATCTCGCTGCTCGCAGTGGTGCCCAACGTAATGGTCGTGCACCCGAGCTTCCCGGCCAAGACAGTGCCGGAGGTGCTGAAGCTGCTGAAGGACAATCCGGGCAAATACTCGTATGCCTCGTCCGGCGTCGGCACGCCGCTGCATCTCTCCGGCGAGCTGTTCAAGTCGCTCGGCGGCGTCAGCATGAACCATGTGCCCTATCGCGGTGCCGGCCCGGCGCTGAACGACGTCGTCTCCGGCGCCGTGCCGATCATGTTCGACAACCTGCCCTCCTCGGCCCAGTTCATCCGCAGCGGCCAGTTGCGCGCCATCGGCGTCACCACCAAGGAGCGCGTCTCGTCCTTCCCCGACCTGCCGACCATCGCCGAGGGCGGCCTCGCCGGCTACGAGACCTATACCTGGAACGCGCTGTTCGGCCCGGCCAACATGCCGCGCCCGGTCGTCGACAAGATCAACACAGCCGCCAACGACTCGCTCAAGGACGCCAATGTGAAGCAGCGCCTGGAAGACGTCAGCGCGGTGATCGTCGGCTCGACGCCGGAGGCGCTGGGCGAGCACGTGAAGGCCGAGCTGGCGAAATGGGCGCCGATCGCCAAGGCGTCTGGCGCCGTGGTCGAGTAGTCGGCTGTCAGCCGCCTGTCGGCTGACGAACAAGGGCGAGCGCCGCGCTGACGGCGTTCGCCGCCGGGCTCGGGCCGGCGCTGCGCATATTCTGCTCGACGCTCGCGAAGCCATCGAGCTGGCGCTGGCGTGCCGGGCCTTCAGCGATCGCGGCGAGAAGCGCCCCTGCCAGGGCCTGCGGCGAAGCCTCGTCCTGGATGAACTCCGGTACCACGCTCTCGCCGATAATCAGATTCGGCAGGATTACGCTCGGCAGATTGATCAGGCGCCGCGCCAGTGCGGCCTCCCAGGCTGCGCCGCGATAGGCCGCGACCGTCGGCACCTGCGCCAATGCCAGTTCGAGCGTCACGGTCCCAGAGGCGGCCAAGGCCGCTCTCGCTTCACGAAAGGCTGCGAGCTTGGCCATCTCGCCCGTCACGATCTCCGGCTTGACCCGCCAATCGGCGGTGAGCTGCGTAATCGCTTCGACCAGACGCGGCACGGCGGGCAGCACGAAGCGAGCCTGCGGCAGCCGCTCTGCTACGAGCGCGACCGCCTCGCCGAAGGGCAGCAGCAGATGCCGGATCTCCGAACGCCGGCTGCCCGGCAGGATCAGGATTGTCGGAGCGTCCAGATCGTCGCGGCGTATGGCTTCGTCCGGCCCCGGGCGATACTCTTGCAACCGCTCGATCAAGGGATGGCCGACATAGACGGTTTCCGGCCCGCCAAGCCGCTCGAGCGCGGCGGGTTCGAACGGCAAGAGCGCCAGGATCCGGTCGACATGCGGCTTCATCCGCTTGGCCCGGCCCTGCCGCCAGGCCCAGACGCTCGGGCAGACCCAGTGCACGATCGGCACGGCGGGAGCGAGCCGCCTGACCCTCCTCGCGACGCGCAGGCTGAAATCGGGCGCATCGATGGTGAGCAGCAGATCGGGCTCGAAGGCGGCTGCGGCGCGCGCGGCGTCCGCCATCCGGCGCAACAGCAGCGGCAGGCGCGCCACCACCGGGCCAAAGCCCATTACGGCGATATCTTCCTGCGGAAAGGCGCTATGCAGCCCCTCCGCGATCAGGGCCTCGCCGCCGACGCCCGAAAGCTTGAGCGATCGCTCGCCCAGGACGTCGCGCAGTCGCGCCACGAAACGCGCGCCCAGCGCATCGCCAGAGGTTTCGCCGGCGACGATGAACAGCCTGAACGGGCGGGTCACGCCACGCCCTCGATGAACAGGCCGGAGGCGTCGGCAAGCGTAGCCAGCCGTTGTCGATCGCCGATCAGCACGCTGCCGGCCTTGACCGCAATGCCGGCCAGGCCGGCGGCGGCGACGCGCGCCACCGTCTCCGGGCCGATCGCCGGCATGTCGACTCTGAGGTCTTGCCCGAGCTTGGGCGCCTTTATCAGCACCCCGTCGCCCTTGCCAGGCTTGAGACGCCCCGCCTGAACCAGACCGGCGACGCGCTCGATCATGGCGTCGGTTCCTTCCGCCGCCTCGACCGCGACGACGCGATGATCGGCGATGATCGCCGCCTGCCCGATGTCGAAGGGCGAGAGCACCGCCAGCAGGTTGAAGCCGGTCGCAATCGCCTCGCGCGCGACGGCAGATGGCTTGTGGCGCCCGAGCGCTCCAACCGGCGCGACGAGATCGGGCGCGAGATCGGCCGGCCCGACGACACGCAGCCCCTGGCCTTCGAAGAACGAGACGACGCCGCGCAGCAGATGGTCGTCGCCGCCCTGAAAGGCGCGGGCAAAATGCGGCAGATATTTCAGCGTTGACAGTTCCGGCGCGAGCGAGCCGAAGCTCGGCCGCGGCAAGGCGCCGACCATGACGATCTCGTCGATCTGGCGGCGCTTGATCTCGTCGAGGAAGCGCCCGAGCTGACCCAGGCGGTACTCCCTGGCATCGTAGGCGGCATAGTCGGCCGGATCGCCTGCACCGGTGAGCACGGCGACATAGACGCTGGCGCCCTGGGCCACGGCCGCGCCCGCAACCCGTACCGGATAGTCACCACGACCGGCCAGGACGGCGATACGCCGCCCCTGCGGCCGTCCTGCCGCATCGGCCGCCTTTGTGCTCACCGCTCGGGCGCGTTCACGTCGCGCGGCACGGAAATGCCCCGATCGCCGCCGGCGCGGATGAAGTCGAGGATCTCGTGGATCAGCGGATGCTCGGCGAACTCGGCAGCGACGTCTTCGACCCGCTCCGAGAGCGTGCCTTCATCGGCGAAGAGCAGGCGATACGCCCGGCGAAGCTCGTGGATCTGCTCGCGCGAGAAGCCACGGCGCTTGAGGCCGACGAGATTGAGCCCGGCGAGATGGGCCGGATTGTCGCGCACCATCCCGAACGGGATGACGTCGAGCAGGACACCCGAGCCGCCGCCGATGAAGGCGTGATCGCCGATCCGGACGAACTGCTGCAGCCCGGTGCCGCCACTGACGATGACGAAATCGCCGACCGTGACGTGCCCGGCGCACATGACGTTGTTCGAGAAGATGACGTTGTTGCCGATCACGCTGTCATGACCGACATGCGAGTTGGCCAGGAACAGGCCGCGATCGCCGATGACGGTCTTCATGCCGCCGCCCTCGGTGCCCGGATTCATCGTCACGCCTTCGCGGATCACGCAGTCGGCGCCGATCGTCAGCGTCGACGGCTCGCCCTTGTACTTCAGATCCTGCGGCGGATGGCCGATCGAGGCGAAGGGATAGATCTTGGTGCGCGGCCCGATGGTGGTGCGGCCGGCGACGACGACATGGCTGATCAGCTCGACGCCGTCGCCAAGGGCGACATCGGGACCGACCGTGCAGAACGGGCCGATCTTGACGCCGGCCCCGAGCTTGGCGGACGGGT
Source organism: Allobosea sp. FBZP-16 (assembly GCF_002831785.1). Taxonomy (NCBI): domain Bacteria; kingdom Pseudomonadati; phylum Pseudomonadota; class Alphaproteobacteria; order Hyphomicrobiales; family Alloboseaceae; genus Allobosea; species Allobosea sp. FBZP-16. Next base: position 586,650 of record NZ_LNCQ01000022.1, read on the forward strand.
CGACGATCGCCATCGGATGGATCGAGGTGCTCATGGCAAAATCCTGCGGCTGGTCGGAAGCGGGAGCGTGCATCGCGGTCCCCCGCTCACACGACCATGGCCGACAGCTCGGCCTCGGCGACAAGCACGCCGTCGACCCTGGCCTCGCCGCGGTAGAACCAGATGTTGCGCTTATGCGCCAGCTTGGTCAGGTGGAAGCGCAGCGTGTCGCCCGGAATGACGGGCTTGCGGAACTTCGCCTTGTCGATCGTCGTGAACAGCACGGTCGTGACCGCGAGATCATCACTGCCGCGCGCGCTGACGACGAGCACGCCCGCCGTCTGCGCCATCGCCTCGATCATCAATACGCCGGGGAAGACCGGGCGGCCAGGGAAATGCCCGGTGAACTGGGGTTCGTTGAACGTGACGTTCTTGATGCCGACGCCGGACGCGTCCCCGTCGATCTCGACGACCTTGTCGACCAGCAGGAACGGATAGCGATGCGGGATGCAGGCCATGATCTTCTGGATATCGGCCACGCCGAGCGCTTTGGTCGCATCCGTCATCGTGTCGTTTCTCCTCGAACGCCCTGCGCCCCGCGCTAAAAGCACGTCACCTGTCATGCAAAGCTGCTTTTGCCGGAAGTCGGCGTGAGATCAAGCGTTTTCGCCGCCGCTCGGCCCTTTGCCGCGCTTGGCCACGAGTTGCTTGAGCAAGGCAGCCTCGCGCGCCCAGCTCAATGCCGGCTGCGCCGGATAGCCGCCATACCGCGCGCCGCGCGGGACATCGCCGGCAACACCGCTCTGGGCCGCGATCTGCGCGCCCATGCCGATGGTCAGGTGGCCCGCCAGTCCGACCTGCCCGCCGAGCACGGCGAAATCCTCGAGCGTGCTGGACCCGGCCATGCCGACCTGGGCGCAGATCACGCAATGGCGTCCGACCACGCAGTTATGGCCGATCTGCACGAGGTTATCGATCTTGCTGCCCTCGCCGATCACCGTATCACGGCTGGCGCCGCGGTCGATCGTCGTGTTGGCGCCGATCTCGACGTCGTCCTGGATGATGACGCGGCCGACCTGCGGCACCTTCATGTGCCCTTTCGGGCTCATGGCGAAGCCGAAGCCGTCCTGACCGATCCGTGCGCCGGGATGGATGATGACGCGGTTGCCGATCAAGGCCGCCTGCAGCGCCACGCCGGCGCCGACCGAGCATTGCCGCCCGATCCGGACCTGAGGGCCGATGACGGCGCCCGGGCCGATCACCGAGCCGGCGCCGATCTCCGCGCCCGGGCCGATCACCGCGCCGGGATCGACCGTGACATCGGCTTCGAGCCGTGCCGTCGCATGCACGAAGGCACCGGGAGCGACACCGGCCGAGCCGAACATCGAGCCCGGCCGCAGCGCCTGCGGATGGAAGGTCGACAGCAGCTTCGCGAAGACATGGTAGGGCGTCGGCGTGACCAGCGCGACGGTGCCGGCCGGCACCCGCTCGGCGAAGCGCTGGGAGACGAAGCAGAGCCCGGCCGCTGTCGCGGTCAGGGCCGCGACATATTTCGGGTTGTCCATATAGGCAGCATCGCTGCCACCCGCCGTTTCGAGCGGCGCGATGCCCTCGATCCGGCGCTCGGGATCGACGCCTTCGGGCAAGGCGACACCCGACAAGGCAGCGACCTCGCTGAAGGACAGCGAGGTCGCAATCGGAAAGAAGTTGGGATCTGCCATAAATTGATCCGTTGCAGGGCGCGGAAGCGCCCCGCCGGTCAGAAGCGGGCGCCGCCCGAGAAGCGGAAAGCCTGGGTGCGGTCGCCGCCGTACTTGGCAGTGATGCCAGTGCGCGGATCGGTTCCGATCTGACCATCATCCTTCGACAGCGCGTAGGCGTAGTCGAAGCGGATCGGGCCAAGCGGCGACTGCCAGAGCAAGCTCACGCCAATCGACGAGCGGATGACGTTCTTGTCACGCACGCAAGCGATGTTGTTCTGGTAGACCGAGTTGGTCGACACGTTGAACTGACGCCCCTCCGAACCGGCCGGGCAGCCCAGGAAAGCTCCGTTGGTGATGCTCTTCGAGCCGCCGTCATAGTTGAACAGCGTGCCGGCATCGGCGAAGATCGCACCCTTAAGGCCGAGATCGCGCGGCAGACCGAAGATCGGGAACTGAACCTCGAGCGAGCCACCGAAATAGGTAGTGCCACCGAGTGCGTTCGCGGTCGGGTCGTTCGAGACGTCGCGAGGCCCAATACCGGACGGCGCGAAGCCACGCACCAGTGTCGGTCCGAGGAAGTAGTGGTCGATCATGCGCAGATCGCCGCTGGTCGCCTGGACATGGCCGCCCTGAATGCGAGCGATACCGACGAAGTCCTCCAGGAACTCCCTGTAGTAGCGGGCATCGGCGCTGACGCGCAGGAACTTCGAGTCGCCACCGACACCCGCGAACTCCGGCTTGATCTCGGCAACGAAGCCATTGCGCGGGTTCTGGTAGTTGTCGAGCGAGTTGTAATTGAAGTTCAGGCCGACCAGCGAGGTCAGGGTCGAGCCCTGAGCCTCCTTGACCGCCACCGTCGCTTCACCGTTCGTCAAGCAGTTGAAACCGTTCACAGAAGCCGCTGAGGCGCCCGTCGTCCCGGGGGTAATCCCTTCGAGCGGGATGGAACAGTCGTTATACGGCTTCGCAGCGGTGTTCGGGATCTTGATCTCGGTCGTGTAGATCGAATAGCGCGGCGTGATCGAGAACTCCTCCGTAATCGGGAAGGAGAAGCGGACCTGGCCGCCGGTCACCCGGCTCTCGAAATAGCCGATATTGGTATTGTCGTTGAATTTCGAGAAGAGATCGAAGCCCGCCGCGATCCGATGGCCGAGGAAATACGGCTCGGTGAACGAGAAGTCGACACCCTGGGTGCGCTGGCCCAGCGTCCCGGCGATGCGGACGAACTGGCCGCGACCGAGGAAGTTCGACTCCGAGAGCGAGACCTCGCCGATGATGCCGTCCGAGGTCGAGTAGCCGCCGGCGATCGAGAACGAGCCGGTCGGCTTGTCCTCGACGTCGATGTTGACGATCACGCGGTCGGGCGCGCTGCCCGGCTCGTTGGTGATGCGGACCTTGTTGAAGAAGCCGAGATTGTTCAGGCGACGCTCGGCGCGGTCGACGAAGACCTTGTTGTAGGCGTCGCCTTCGCCGAGATCGAGCTCGCGGCGAACGACATAGTCACGGGTCCGGGTGTTGCCGCGCACGTTGATGCGCTCGACATAGACCCGCGGACCTTCCTCGACGACATAGGTGATGCCGATCTGCTGACCGGCCGCGTCACGCTCGCCGCGCGGGCGGACCTGCGCGAAGGCATAGCCGCGCTTGGCCACCTCGGTGGTCAAGGTGACCAGCGAGCGCTCGACGGCTTCGGCATTGTAGGTGTCACCGGCAGAGGTGTTGACCAGTGACTGCAGCGCAGCCGGATCGACGTCGCGCAGACGGGAATCGACCGCAACATTGCCGACCTTGTATTGCGGGCCTTCATCGACGGTGACGTCGACGACCCAGCCGCCGGCCGCATCGTCGAAACGCGCATCGCTCGAGACGATGCGGAAGTCGGCATAGCCGTTCTTCAGGTAATAGCGGCGAATCAGCTCCAGATCGGAATTGATCCGATCGGGATCATAGACGTCGGAGGTCTTGATCCAGCTCAGGAAATTCGACTCGGTCGAGGTCATCAAGCCACGCAGGCGCGACGACGAATAGACGCCGTTGCCGCTGAAGTTGATCGACTTGATGCCGGTCTTGCCGCTTTCCGAGATGGTGAAGACCACGTCCGAACGGCCGTTCGGCAGCGGCTGGATGCGGCCGCTGATCGTGGCGAGGCCATAGCCGGCGCGGCGATAGACTTCCTTGAGGCGCTCGACGTCCGCATCGATGAGCTGCTGGCTCAGCGGACCACGCGCCTTGGACTGGACCTGACCCAGCAGCACCTCGCCCTTGAGGCGACGGTTGCCCTCGAAGGCGACGCGATTGATGGTATCGTTCTCCTGGACGGAGACGACGGTCTGCGCCCCGCGGCGGCTGACCTGAACGTTGGAGAACAGGCCCGTCGCCATGAGACTCTGGCGAATCTCCTGCGGGCTGCCCGATCCCTGCCCTGTCGCATAGGAGCGGATCGTCTCCGCATCGACACGACGGTTGCCTTGGACAATCACGGACTGCGCGAACACCACGCCGCCGCTGACGGCCACCATGACGGCCGCAAGTCCGACTGATCGAGAGAGCCGCATGCGCAAGGACCGGCTCTGAAGCGTCGACGTCATCGGGTCGCCTATTCCATTCTTTGGGTCACCTCCCCGCGAACGGGGAACCCCGCTACGGGCGAGGTCCGGTGACATTGAAGACCAAACGCTTCTACAAAGTTTCCCGCGGGGTGCAAACCGCCATTGTCGTTAACAAAAGATTTTTGCGGGGGTCGTTGCTGGTAGGTCACGCGCGCGGGCCGAAAAACCGCCCCAGCCTGCGAAAACAGGCCATAAAAAGCCACAATCCATCGCTTCAGGCGGCCTTGGCCGCCGATCGCGTCAGCCCCGTGCAAGCTGGTTTGCACGAGGCTGACGGGGCTCACAGCAATGAGCGGACGTGGACGAGGTCGTTCCAGGTCACGAACAGCATCAGCATCAGCACGAGCCCGAGTCCGAGCCGGAATCCGAGTTCCTGCGCGCGCTCGCTCAGCGGTTTTCCCCGCAGCGCCTCGATCGCATAGAACAGCAGGTGCCCGCCATCGAGCATCGGCACCGGGAACAGGTTCATCAGCCCGATCGAGACCGAAAGCAGCGCCGCCAGGTTGATCAGCGCCAGGAGCCCGCCGCTGGAGGCGACCATGCCCGAGACCTGGGCGATACGGATCGGCCCCGACAATTGGTCGGTCGATTCCTTCCCCTTGATCAGCTTGGCGATGTAATCATAGGTCCGCTCGACCACGAACCAGGTCTCGCTCATGCCGAGCAGCACGGATTGGCCCAGGCTGAAGTGCTGCGTCGTCCAGTCCTCGGGCTTGGCCGAGGCCTGGACCCCAATGATCCCGAGCCGCTGCTTGCCCAGTGGCGACGAGGTCTCGACCAGATCGGGCGTCACCGAGAGGACGACCGGGGCGCCGCCCCGCTCGACCGTCACCGGAAAGGTCTCGCCCGGGCGGATCGAGATCGCCCGCTGCAGATCGGCGAAGCTCTTCACCTCGCGGCCATCGACCAGCTGGATCAGATCGCCCGACTGAAGGCCGGCGCGCGCCGCGGCTCCACCCACCGTGACCGCATCGACGCGCGGCGCCAGCACCGGTTTGCCGACGAAATAGGCTGTCCCGCCGAAGATCAGGATGGCGAGCAGGAAATTGGCGATCGGCCCCGCGGCGACGATCGCCGCCCGCTCCCCGATCGACTGGGCCGGGAAGGTACGCTCGCGTTCCTCGCGGCTCATGCCGGCGAGCGCAGCGCCATCGGTCGAGCTGGCAGCGTCGGCATCGCCCGAGAATTTGACGTAGCCGCCGAGCGGGATCACCGCGAAGCGCCAGCGCGTGCCGTGCCGGTCGTTGAAACCGAACAGTTCGCGGCCGAATCCGATCGAGAAGGTCTTCACATCGACGCCGCACCAGCGCCCGACCAGGAAATGGCCGAGCTCGTGCACGAACACGACGAGGGTGAGCACGAACAGGAACGGCAGCAGATAGCCCAGCAGAAAGCTCGCCGCGTGCCAGACCGATCCGACGATATCCATAAAACTCTCCGGGTTTCCGCCACTAAGTGACAGTGAAGCGGCCCCCGGACAAGAGCGAGCGGGTCCGGTTTCTCGCATCGTGGTCAACGGCGAGCGCCTCCGTGACATCGGAAGGCGGCAACAGGAAGGCACCCGTCATCTGCGCGCAGACGGCCTCGACCAGGGCCGGAATGGCAGGAAAAGCAATGCGTCGCTCGAGGAAGGCCTCGACGGCGATCTCGTTGGCGGCGTTCAGCACGGCCGGCATGGCGCCCCCTTCCGCAAGGGCCGCGATGGCGAGGCGCAGCGCCGGGAAGCGGGCGAGATCGGCACGCTCGAAAGCGAGCGGGCCGGCCGCGACCAGATCGAGGAAACGGCTTGGCGGCGCATCGAGCCTGCCATCGACCCCGAGGCAATGGGCCGCCGCGACGCGCATGTCCGGCACGGCCATGCCGGCGCTGACCGAGCCGTCGCGGAAGGTAACGAGCCCGTGCACGATCTGCTGCGGATGGACCAGCACGTCGAGCTGGTCGGCGCCCAACCCGAACAGGAATGAGGCCTCGATCAGCTCCAGCCCCTTGTTCATCATGCTGGCCGAATCGATCGTGATCTTGGCGCCCATCGCGTAGTTCGGATGAGCCAGCGCCTGCTCGGGCGTGGCGGCGGCGATCTTCTCCGCCGGCCAGGTCCGGAACGGCCCGCCCGAGGCAGTCAGCGTCATCGTGCGGATGGCCGAGATCGGCTCGGCCCCCAGCACCTGGAACAGGGCATTGTGCTCGGAATCGAGCGGCAGGATGCGGGCGCCGACGGCGCTTGCCCGCGCCATCACCGCGGCACCGGCGCAGACCAGGCTCTCCTTGTTGGCGAGCGCGACAACCCGGCCCGGCGTCAGCGCCGCAAAGGTCGCCTCCAGCCCGGCCGCCCCCGAGATGGCGCTGACCACGATGTCGCTATCGAGCGAAACCGCCTCGAGCACCGCCTCACGGCCGGCGCCATGACGGATGCCGCTGCCGGCCAGCGCTGCGGCGAGCGCCGCGGCCTGCCCTTCATCCGCGATCGCGGCGAAGCTCGCACAGGTCTCGCGGGCGATCCGCGCCAGCCCGGCCGCATCCCGACCGGCGACCAGCGCAGCGATCCGCAGCCGCCCCGGATTCTCGGCAATGACGGCGCGCGTCGAGCGGCCGATGGAGCCGGTCGCCCCCAATATCGTGACTGTGCGAGGCATCTGGTGCTCAGTGTCCCAGGCGCGCCAGATAAAGCAGCAGGCCGGCGAAGACCAGCACGGCCCAGTAGCCGTCGAGCCGGTCGAGGAAGCCGCCATGGCCTGGAATGAGGTGGCCCGAATCCTTGGCGCCGAAGCGCCGCTTGATCGACGATTCGAACAGGTCGCCGGCCTGGCTCGCGACGGAGGCGGCGAGCGAGACCGCAAGCACCGGCCAGAGGCCCGATGGCAGCCCCGGGAAGAACCAGGCCCAGACCGCCGTGGCGCACAAGGTCCCCGCCAGGGCGCCGCCGAGCGCGCCCGACCACGTCTTCTTCGGGCTGACGCGCGGCAGCAGCTTCGGCCCGCCCAGCGCGCGCCCGGTGAAATAGGCGGCGATATCGGTGAGCCAGACCACCGCGAAGGTCCAGATGATCAAGGCGAGCCCGAGCCCGGGCGTCTCGCGCAGCGCCGGCGTCACCAGCGCGAAGCAGAGCGCATAGGCGACGCCGCAGGCTTCGAGCAGGCGCCGGTTGCCGGTCTGCGTCGTCGCGATCGCGGCGATCAGACCGGCGAAGGCCGACACCCCCGCGAGCGCCGCGCCACTCACGGGCAGGAAGCCGAGCGCGAGCCCGGCCAGCCCGACGCCGATCCCAGCCGCGACCGCGTTCGTGCGGCCGACCATGGTCAGCCATTCATAGGCGACGACGCCGGCGACGGCGGTCCAGATCAGGCGAAAGGGCCAGCCACCGAGCACGGTGACGCCGAGAATGACCACGGCGAGCACCAGCGCCGAGATGACCCGCAGGCGAAGCTCGGATGCGCCCGTACCGGCGCCGGCCGCATTCACGCGACCCCCACCTTCTTGGTTTCGGCCGGTTGGCCGACGCCGCCATAGCGGCGCTCGCGGCTATGGAACTCGGCCAGCGCATCCTCCAGCGCCTTGCGGTCGAAATCCGGCCAGAGCACCGGCGTGAAAATGAACTCGGCATAGGCCGCCTGCCAGAGCAGGAAGTTCGAGATGCGGGTCTCTCCCGAGGTCCGGATCACCAGATCAGGATCCGGCAGCGCGCCGGTGTCGAAATGCGAGGACAGCATCGCCTCGTCGATCGTCTCGGGAGCGAGCCGGCCGGCCGCCACCTCCTGCGCCAGGCGCCGCGCCACGCGCACGATCTCGTCGCGCGAGCCATAATTGAAGGCGACGACCAGGGTGAGGCCAGCATTGCCTTCAGTCATCGTCTCGGCACGCTCCACGAGCGCGCGCAAGTCGGGCGGGAGATTCTCGCGGTTGCCGATGATCCGCACGCGTACGCCGGCTTCGTTCAGCTCGGCGAGGTCGTTCTCGACGAAGCGGCGCAGCAGCCCCATCAGGAAGGAGACCTCGGTGATCGGCCGGCGCCAGTTCTCGGTCGAGAACGAATAGAGCGTCAGGACGCCGATGCCGAGATCGGCTGCGTTGCGCACCGTCCGCCGCAGCGCTTCGAGCCCGCGCCGATGCCCTTCCTGTCGCGGCAGGCCACGCATCTGCGCCCAGCGGCCATTGCCGTCCATGATGATGGCGACATGGGCGGGAACTGCCGGGCGCGCGCCGTCTGACATCAAATGCCTCTTCTGGGCCGAACGTTCATGCGTCGATGATACAGGACAGCGCTTTGCCTCGCACTTTAGACGTGCAGGATTTCCTTTTCCTTGGCGGCAAGCGCCTGGTCGATATCGCCGATATGCTTGTCGGTCGCCTTCTGGACGAGGTCGGTCTGCTTGCTGACGTCGTCCTTGGGCATATGCCCGTCCTTCTCCAGCTTCTTGATCAGGTCCATGCCATCGCGGCGCACATGCCGGACGGCCACCTTGGCGTCTTCGGCATATTTGTGCGCGACCTTGACCATCTCCTTGCGGCGCTGCTCGTTGAGCTCCGGAATGCGGATGCGAAGCACCTGCCCCTCGGTCTGCGGGTTGAGACCGAGATCGGATTCCCGGATCGCCTTCTCGACCGCCTGGACCATGCTGCGGTCCCAGACCTGCACCGAGAGCAGGCGCGGCTCGGGCACGCTAACGGTGGCGAGCTGGCTCAGCGGCGTACGCGCGCCGTAAGCCTCGACCGTGATCGGATCGAGCACATTGGCCGAAGCGCGGCCGGTGCGCAGCGAAGCCAGGTCGCTTTTGAATTTCTGCACGCCGCCGTCCATGCGGCGATTGATGTCGGCGAGATCGAAAGTGGTCTGGGCCATCGTCTTCAAAACCTTGTCGAAACCCGGCAAACGCAACGCCGGAAATGCGCGCGACCATGGCGAGCAGCCGCCGCAGGGTCAAGGATTTATGCGTCAACAGCATTTTCCTCGACTGGTCCGCAAGCGGAATCGGAATTCCACGGCTGTCGCATGGCTGGCAGGATCGCCTGAGTTCTGGCCAAGACCAGAAGCACATCCTAGCTCAAGCTCAGGGCCGCACGAACGGTCCCGGCCCCGCGAGGAGAATCCCATGCCCCGGCTGAACCGCATCGTCGAAACTGCGCTCTATGTCGACGATCTCGACCGCGCCGCCGCGTTCTACGAGGGAAAGCTCGGACTCTCGTCCATGCTCAGGACCAGGACGCTGTTCGCCTACGACATCGGCGGCCAGAACGTCCTATTGCTGTTTCTGCGCGGAGCCTCGGTCGAGACGCAAATGTCGGAGCGCGGCAGCATCCCGCCGCATGACGGCGCTGGCCCGCTCCATATCTGCTTTGCCGTCGACGCCGACGATCTCGCCTCATGGGAGGAACGGCTCGGGCAGCACGGCGTCGCGATCGAGGGCCGCATGCGCTGGAATCGCGGCGGGACAAGCCTCTATTTCCGCGATCCCGACGGCCATCTGCTCGAGATCATGACGCCCGGCAACTGGCCGAACTACTGACCCGTCAAGGCGTGACGTAGGTGGCCCTGCCCTCGCCGCGCAGCACCGCGGCGAGCATGCCGGGCGCGGCGATCGAGAAGACGACGATGGTGAGCGCCGCGTCGCGCGCCAATGCGAAGGCGGCGGTGTCCATCACCTTGAGGTCGCGCTTGATCGCGTCCTCATGGGTCAGGGTGTCGTAGCGGGTCGCGCTCGGATCCTTCTTCGGATCGGCCGAATAGACGCCGTCGACCTGCGTCGCCTTGAGGAGATGGCTGCAATCGAGCTCGGCCGCGCGCAAGGCCGCGCCGGTATCGGTCGTGAAATAAGGATTGCCGGTGCCGCCGCCGAGGATGACGACCTTGCCGTTGCTGAGATGGTCGAGCGCCCGCTTGCGGGCATAGCTCTCGCAGAGCGAGGGCATCGGTACCGCCGACATGGCGCGCGCCGGAGCACCGGCGCTCTCGATCGCATGTTCGAGCGCGAGCGCGTTCATCACCGTGCCCAGCATGCCGATCGAGTCCGCGCTGGTGCGGTCCAGTCCCTTGGTGAGCCCCTGGACGCCGCGGAAGAAATTGCCGCCGCCGACCACGATGCCGATCTCGACACCCTCGCGCGAGGCATGGGAGATGTCGGCGGCAAGCGCGGTGAGCGTCGCGCCGTCGAGGCCGTTTCCTTGAGGTCCGGCAAGGGCTTCGCCGGAGAGCTTCACGAGAACGCGTTTAGGTCTCATCGGGGCTCTCCACTCCTTGCCACATCGTCCAGCCCAACCGAATCGGCGGGCCGACCTTCTCTACTTACAAAAAAGGCCGCGCGAGGCGCGGCCTTTCTGTGTCCTATCAACGGGCTTGTCAGCCCGTGGTGCCGCCGGCGGCCGCGACCTCGGCAGCGAAGTCAGTCTCTTCCTTCTCGATGCCCTCGCCAAGCGCGAAGCGAGCGAAGCCGGTGAGCTTGAGCGGACCGCCGACCTTGCCTTCGGCCTCCTTCAGCACCTGGGCGACCGACTTCGAGCCGTCATGGATATAGGCCTGCTCGAGCAGGCAGTACTCCTTGGCGTAGCTCTTCAGGCCGCTCTCGACGATCTTGGCGAGCACATGCTCGGGCTTGCCGGCGTTCTTCTCGGCCAGGATCGCCTTCTCGCGCTCCAGCACCGCCGGATCGACCGAAGCGAGATCGAGCGCGATGGGGTTGGTCGCGGCGATGTGCATGGCGATCTGCCGGCCGATCGCGGCGAGCTCGTCACCCTTGCCGCTGGTCTCCAGGCCGACGATGACGCCGATCTTGCCAAGCCCGTCGGCGACGGCGCCGTGGACATAGGAGCCGATCACGCCGGCAGAAACCGAGACCTGCGCGACGCGGCGCAGCGTCATGTTCTCGCCGATCGTGGCGATGGCGTTGGCGATCGCGTCGGCGACAGTGCCGCCGCCCGGATAGTGATGGGCAGCCAGCGCCTCGACATCGCCGCCGCGCTCGAGCGCGACATCGGCGATGGTGCGGGCCAGAGCCTGGAATTCGAGGTTGCGGGCGACGAAGTCGGTCTCGGAGTTGACCTCGACCACGACACCGCTATGGCCGCGCACGGTGACGGCGACGAGGCCCTCGGCGGCGACGCGGCCGGCCTTCTTGGCGGCCTTTGACAGGCCCTTGGCGCGCAGCCAGTCGATGGCGGCTTCCATGTTGCCGTCGGTGGCCGAGAGCGCGGTCTTGCAGTCCATCATGCCCGCGCCCGTCTTGTCGCGGAGTTCCTTCACCATGCCGGCGGTGATCGCAGCCATTTGCGTCGTCCTTGCTGTCTTGGATCACGATGATTGTGGATCGGATCGATCCAAAGCCATGAACGTGATCGATTCCAAAAATGAGAGCGGGATTGACGCGGAAAACCGGTTCCCACTTTTCCGCATCCCGCTCGTGCGGCCTTCACCCGTCGGCGCGCCGCATCGTCGAAAAAGCGAAGCCTCGATCGGCAAACGCCGACGCTCCGTTTCCGGCGTCGGCGCTGCTTGAGCTTCAATCAGATATCGAACTGCGACGCGCCGATGACGCGCCGCGGTCTCGACCAATCAGGCGTCGGCGAGATCGCGCGCCTGGGCAACCCAGCCCTGGCTCTCGATGCGGCCGGCGAGCTTCAGGTCGTGATCGACCTTGGTGACATCCGCCGGGCTCATGGCAGCGAGCTGCCAGAAGTGGAAGATGCCGCCATCGTTGAGCTTCTGCACGATCTCCGGGCCCATGCCCGAGAGCTTCATGAAGTCGTCCGGCGCGCCGCGCGGCCCGGTCAGCAGCTCGAAGGCCTGAGCCTGGCCTTCTACAGCCACCGGCTCGTCAATCGCCGTCTCGACGATCGGGGTCTCGGCGGCGCCGAGGTCGATGCCATGGTCGCCCGAAGCGCGCGAGATGCCGTCGATGGCCGAGCGGGCGACGAGGTCGCAGTAGAGCTGGATCGCGCGGCCGGCGTCGTCATTGGCCGGGACCGGGAAGGTGATGCCGTCCGGATCGCTGTTGGAGTCGATGATGGCAGCGACCGGGATGCCGAGGCGCTGGGCCTCCTTGATCGCGAGCGCTTCCTTGTTGGTGTCGATCACGAAGATCATGTCGGGCGTGCCGCCCATGTCTTTGATGCCGCCGAGCGCCTTCTCGAGCTTGTCGCGCTCGCGCGCCAGCATCAGGCGCTCCTTCTTGGTCAGGCCGGAGCCACCGCCGGAGAGCAGCTCGTCGACCTTGCGCAGGCGCTGGATCGAGGCCGAGATGGTCTTCCAGTTGGTCAGCATGCCGCCGAGCCAGCGGGAGTTGACATAGTACTGGGCCGAGCGTTTGGCGGCATCGGCAATGGCGTCCTGCGCCTGGCGCTTGGTGCCGACGAAGAGGACGCGGCCGCCGCGGGCGACGGTGTCGCTGACCGCCTGCAGGGCGCGCGAGAGCATCGGCACCGACTGCGACAGGTCGAGGATGTGGATGTTGTTGCGGGTCCCGTAGATGAACGGCGACATCTTCGGGTTCCAGCGGTGCGACTGGTGGCCGAAATGGGCGCCGGCCTCGAGCAGCTGACGCATGGAGAAATCGGGCAGAGCCATGGTATTCTTGTCCTTCCGGTTGAGCCTCTGGGGAGCGAATGAGCCGGCCATAAGCTGGCCAGTCACCGGAACGCCTCGGTGTCGAGGTGATGCTCCCCATGTGGGATAAGGCGCGCCTTACACGCCATGGCGTCGGAATGCAAGGCTTGCAGTCGGCTCGTCAGAGCGACCCGACCTCGTAGGCGACGTCATAGGCTCCTGGCACGGCGCGTTCCAGCAAGGGGCGAACGCGTGCCAGATGGCTGGTGAAGCGCTCGTCGCGGGCAAAGCGCAGCGCCGCCTGCTCGGATTCGAACATCGTCACCAGGACGACATCGCGATCCTCGCGCGAGCGGAACAATCGCCCGCCGATCAAGCCCTCGACCTTGCCGCGGACGGCATAGTGCTGGGCGAGCTGCAGTTCCATGAACTCGGCGAAGCGCTCGGGCTTCGGCGTGATGACGCTGATGTTGACGACCGGTTGATCGGGCATGCCCAGCTCCTTCGATGCAGATGCAGGAGCCGGGTCTATGCAACCTCGAGTACGGTTGAGGTCAAGACCTGGTCCGTCGGAGCGGTGACAGGCCGTTTCAGTTGCCTTGCCGGCCCATGCCCTCTGCATAGTCCGACTTACCACCCTGCCAGCGATAGACGACGAAGCCTGGTTGGAGGTTGTCGCCCTTTGCATCGAAGCGAACCTCGCCGACCGCCGTGGCGAAGCGCAAACCGGCGACTGCCTGCGCGACGGCGCGCGACTCCGTGGAATTTGCCTTCACCATCGCCTCGGCGAAGATCTGGATGGTGGCGTAGGAGTAAAGCGCCCAGCCTTCCGGCTCAACTTGCCGAGCGCGCATTGCCCGCACAGCATCGCTTGAAGCCGGGTTCTTGCGCGGATCGGGAGCAAATGTGAAATGCACCCCATTGGCCGCATCGCCCGCGACCGCGACGAACTCGCTCGAGGCGAGCGGGTCGCCGCCAATCATCTCGAGCCTCAACCCCTGATCCGCAGCCTGTCGCATGATGAGGCCCGCCTCAGTGTGATAGCCACCGAAGAAGAGTACGTCGACGCGCGCCGCCTTGAGGCGCGAGATCAAGGCGCTGTGGTCCTTCTCGCCGGCGTTGATACCGGTATCGAAGACGATCTGCTGTCTCTCCGCGACGAGGCGGCTGCGGACCTCGCCCGCGAGCCCTGCCCCGAACGAGCTCTTGTCGTGCACGATCGCGATGCGGCGGCCGGCAAAGCTCTTGACGATGAAGTCGGCTGCGGTCGGTCCCTGCTGATCGTCGCGCCCGCCGATGCGGAACAGCGCCTTCATGCCGCGCTCGGTGATCTTGGGATTGGTCGAGACGGTGATGACGATGGCGCCCGCCTCCGCGTAGACCTCGCTCGCAGGCAGGGTCGAGCCGGAGCAGAAATGACCAGCGATGAAGCGTACGCCGTCGCCTGCCAGCTTGTTCGCGACCGAGACGGCCTGACGTGGATCGCAGGCATCGTCGGCGACAACGAGTTCGAGCTTCTCACCACGCACGCCGCCCTGGGAATTGATCTGCGCGACCGCTGCTTCCGCACCGGCCCGTAGCTGATCGCCGAAACTGGCATTCGCGCCGGTCATCGGCCCCGCCAGTGCGATCCGCACCTGCGCGAAGGCCGGCACGGACACGACTGCCGAAAGCCAGGACAGCATGATCGGCCCAATGATCCTGTGCATGGGATATCTCCGTTGCTGCCGGCGGCGCCGGCTGGTGGCAGGCGCGGGCATCGGCCGCGCCGGAGGCGCGCCGAGCCTTGGCCCGATAGGCTCTCGCGATCAGAGCGTGATGTGCTGGGCGTTGCCTTCGGCGAGCGCACACCGGTGGACGATGTCGGCCGCGACCATGTCCTCCATCGCGATGCCCATCGCCTTGTAGAGCGTGATCTGGTCGGCACTCGCCCGGCCCGGCCTGCTGCCGGAGAACAGGTCGCCGAGCCTGATCGCGCTGGCTGGATCGCATCCGGCGAGCTCGGCACAGCCCACCGGCGGCGGCCTAAACGCTTCCTCGCTCTCGACAAAGAGCTGTGCACGGCTAAGAAGCTCGACCGGAAGCTCGCCGCGAGGAGGCGCATAACCGACGGAGGAGACATGTGTGCCGGGCCGCACCCATTCGCTCGCAATCACCGGCTCATAGGCGTGGCTCGCAAGGCAGACCACATCCGAGCCGCGTACCGCCGCCTCGACGTCACGCACGGGCCGGGCACGGGGACAGCTGGCGGCGAGTTTCTCGGCATCCTCATAGTGCAGCGAAGCGACACGGATCTCGTCGAAATCGCGCACCAGCGGCAGCAGCCGCAGGTGCTCGCGTCCCTGCACGCCGGCACCGATCAGGGTCGCGATCCGCGATTCCGGTCGGGCGAGCGCGCGTACGGAGAGCACAGCCGACGCCGCGGTTCGGATCGCGGTGATGTGCGTGCCGTCCATGATGCAGACGGGCGCGCCGGTCTGCTGATCGAACAGCATGATCACGGCGAGATGGTTGGGCAGGTCGAGGTCGAGATTGTGCTCGAATACGTTGACGATCTTCACCGTGAGATTCATCCCGGCGGCCCAGGCTGGCATCGCCAGCGAGAAGCCCTTTCCAGGCACGGTGATCTCTGGACGGTCCGGCGCCTGGACCTCGCCACGGGCCATCGCCCTGAAGCCGTCGGCGAGCCCGTCGAGCAATTGCGCGGGATCGAGGAGGCGCACGACATCGGCCTCGCTGAGATACAGGACCGGCAAGGCGCCTTTTCCGATTTCGGCAGCGCTGCGCCTCGGCGTCGTGGTGGCGGCGGAAGTCATCGATATCCTCGCATTCTGACCGCGCCGTCTCATCTCTGATCAGGCGGCTCGCGGCTTTGATCAAGTTATGTTTGACGCAGCACGATATTGTAGAAAAATGAGTTTTTGAGGGGCTCCATAACCTGAGATTATGCCCATGCATCGCAGAAGGACGACCTCGCTCACCGCCATGCGGGCATTCGAGGCGGTGGCGCGGACCTTGAGTTTTACCCGGGCAGCGGACGAACTGGGGGTGACACAAGCTGCCGTCAGCCGGCAGGTCAGGTTGCTGGAGGAAAGTCTGTCCGTACGACTGCTGCATCGCGAGCCGGCGGGCAATCGGCTGACCGATGCGGGAGAAATCCTGTTCGCCGGTGTCTATAGCGCCTTCGCGACGATCGAGCAGGCCGTCGAGCAGGTCACCGGCAGTGGCGCCCGGGAGATCCTCAACGTCAGCGTCGCACCCTACTTCTCGGCAGCATGGCTGACGCCGCGCTTGATGTCCTTCGTCAGGCGCCATCCAGAGATCGACCTGCGACTGCATCACTCCTACCACCCCGCCGACCATCGCCGCGAGGGCATCGACATCGGCATCAACTGGGGCAGTGGCACCTGGCCGGGCGTACACGCCGAGAAGGTTCTCGACGGCTCCCTCATCGCGGTGCTCGCTCCGGCACTGCTGGACGAGACCGGACCGCTCGCAGATCCTTCGGCCTTGCTCCGGCTGCCGCTCTTCTACGAATTCGATCTTGCCCACTGGCGTGCCTGGGCGCAGGCCGCAGGCAGGGCCGATGCAACGCTGGGCGAGAGCTTGCGGCTCAGCGATTCTCACGCTCTGCGCCGCGTCGCCTGCGACGGACATGGCGTTGCGCTGTTCTTCGCCGCGCTGGTCGAAGACGATCTGGCGCAGGGCCGGCTGGCACAACCTTTTCCCGTGAAGGTCCATATCGGTGCGGATTACTTCCTGAACTACCCGGCCGGAGCAGAGCTGCCTCGCAAGGCACGGCTGTTCCGCGGCTGGCTCATGGACATGCTGGCCGAAGCCCAGGCTGGTCGCACCGACGCAACCGGTCTGTGAACTCTCCGTTCACGCCGACCTGCTAGGCGTTCGAGCCAGTCGACTTGGATGGCCTGACGTGTTGCTCGATCTGAGGACAATCTATCTGGCAGGGGCTCTCACCTGCGTCATTCTCGGCCTCGTGCAGCTGTCCGCCTATGCCACCGGCCGATTCGAGCGCTGGCCGCTCTGGTGGGGGCTGAGCAACATCCTGATCGGCCTCGGCCTGATCGGCGTGGGCCTGCGCGGCATCATCCCCGACATCGTCTCGATCCCGCTCGCCAACACCGTCAGCTGGATCGGCTATCTGCTGATCCTGTTCGGGGTGAGGAGCTTCGCCGGGCGGCCGGCGCGCCTGCCGCTCTATCTTCTTGCGGTCGCCGCCGCCCTCCCGCTGTTCCTGTGGAACGAGCCGGACGGCTTCGTCAAACGGGTCGTCCTCGTCGCCGTCCTGGTCATGGCTTGCGACATGTTGCTGGTCCGGGAAGGCTTGCTCCTATGGCGGCGCGAGCGGCTGGCCTCCGGCGCGATCCTGGCGGCGTTGTTCGCGCCGACCGTGGTGCTGTTCGCCATCCGCGGCTATCTCGCCGCCACAGGGCAGCTTGGAACCGAGCTGTTCCCCGCCAACGATGCCAACCAGTGGGTTGCCGCTACAGGCACCGCCTTCCTGCTCCTGCGCGGCAGCGCACTCTTGCTGCTCGCCGCCGAGCGCAACCGCAACACGCTGGTCGCGATCGCCCAGCACGATCCGCTCACCGGCGCGATGAACCGCAGCGGCCTGGAGCGCGCCATGGCCCGGATCGCAACCGATGCAGGCAAGCGCCCGGGCCGGCTGACCCTGCTGCTGATCGACATCGACCACTTCAAGAGCCTGAACGACACGCATGGCCATGCCGCCGGCGACCGCATCCTGCAGCTCTTCGCCGAGGCGGCCCGAAGCGAATTACGCGCCAGCGACGTCCTGGCGCGCCATGGCGGCGACGAGTTCGTCGCCCTCCTCCCGCATATGTCGACCAGGGACGCGGTGCGCGTTGCCAACCGGATCCGATCCGCCTTCGGACGCGCCCTCGCCGGCAGGGACGGCGTCACCCTCCAGCCGACGCTCAGCATCGGCGTCGCCGAAGGAAATGCCGCGAGCAACGAGCTCGAAGCGTTGTTGGAGCAGGCGGACGAGGCGCTCTACCGCTCGAAGCGCCTCGGCCGCGACCGGGTCCAGGTCCAGATTCGCGCCCTGGCGCGGTGAGCGTCCTATCTCCCGAACGGGTGAAAGACACGTAGCCGGTGGCCATCCGGATCGCTCGCGACGAAGGTTCGGCCGAAGTCGAGATCTGTCGGCGCCTGCAGGATCGCAAGGCCGCGCCGCTGCCAGTCGGCATGGGTCGCATCGACAGCCTCGCCGCGGCCGACCACCATCGCGATCTCGCCACCACCTCCGGCGGCTTGCGCGCCCGGCTCGACGGTATGGCGCGACCACAGACCGAGCTTCGCCCCTGACGGCAGCGCGAACATGGCAAAGGTCGGCGAGGTCTCCAGTGCCTCTGAGCCGATCAGGTCGGCATAGAAGCGGGCGCTGGCTTCGGGGCTGTCGACATAGAGGATGATGAAGTTGGCATCGAGCATGGGGGCGGTCTCCGGTTTTGAGGACCGGTGCATGATCGCTGCAGATGCTGCCAATTTCCGGCAGCGTATCTCAAGCCGGCGATGGTATTCCCTCGCGCTCGCGCCATTGCTTGAGCAGCGCCTGACGCCGGCGCGGATAGCGGATGTCGACCAGCTCGGCCTGCGCGATGCGGTCGGCGCGGAAATGCCGGAAGTCGTTGCGCAACTCGCACCAGGCGACGACGACGCGGACATGGTCGAAGAAGCCGAGGGCGAACGGCCAGATCAGGCGTTGCGAAGCCGCCGCCTTGCCGTCCTGATAGGTCAGAGCCAGCTTGCGCTCGGAGCGGATCGCCTTGCGCACCAGTACGAGATCGACGCCGGATGTGTCGGCGATCCTGGCGCCGGGGCCGACGAGCAGGGCCGAGGCGTCTGCCTTTTCGCGCAGATCGGCCGGCAGCACCGCGACGATCTTGGCCATGGCGTTGCGCGCCGCGCCGGCGAGACGGTCATCCGCCCGCCCCGCGACCCAGCGCGAGCCGAGCACCAGCGCCTCGATCTCGTCCTCGTCGAACATCAGGGGCGGCAGCATGAAGCCGGGCTTCAGCACATAGCCGAGCCCGGGCTCGCCCTCGATCGGGGCGCCCTGCCCCTGCAAGGTCGCGATGTCGCGATAGAGCGTGCGGATGCTGACACCGGTCTCTTCGGCGAGCTTCCGACCGCTGACAGGCCGGCGATGCCGGCGCAGCACCTGAACGAGGTCGAGCAGGCGCTCGGAACGCGACATGGCTCAGCCGTTCAGCTCGGTGAGCCGCGCCCGCCTGACGCCGAGCGCCGTCATCTCGGCCCATGCCCGATCCAGGGAGCCGTCGAGATCGATGGCACGGCAGGCTTCTTCGACGACGATGGTCTCGAAACCTTGCCGGACTGCGTCCTGTGCCGTCCAGTTGACGCAGAAATCGGTGGCGAGGCCCGCGAGCACGACACGGGCGATGCCGCGCTCCCTGAGATAGCCACCGAGGCCCGTCGGCGTGGTACGGTCGGCCTCGACCAGGCCCGAATAACTGTCGACCTTGCTGTGGCAGCCCTTGCGGATGACCGCCTGCG
The DNA here is from genome assembly GCF_002831785.1 of Allobosea sp. FBZP-16. Taxonomy (NCBI): domain Bacteria; kingdom Pseudomonadati; phylum Pseudomonadota; class Alphaproteobacteria; order Hyphomicrobiales; family Alloboseaceae; genus Allobosea; species Allobosea sp. FBZP-16. The sequence goes on from NZ_LNCQ01000022.1 coordinate 606,029, forward strand.
CCATGGAAAGGTCGAGCCCCGGATGGAAGGCCGCGCCCGCGCTACCCTGGACGCAATGATCCGGCCACAGCACCTGCGTTCCATAGGGCATGGCGATGCTTTCGAACGGCAACTTGCCGGGATGGCTCGATGCGAACGAGGAATGCCCGGCCGGGTGCCAATCCTGCGTCAGCACGACCGTGGCGAAGCGCTTGCCGAGGTCGTTGACGAGCGGAACGATCTCGTCTCCGCCGGCGACCGCCAGGCTGCCGCCGGGGCAGAAATCATTCTGGACGTCGACGACGATCAGCGCGGTCCAGGCATCGATCACCGGCGTGCCCTCACCTTGACGCTGCTGCGGTCCGCGCCATCCGGGTGATGCCTTTGCGTGCGGCGAACATGCGGCCATAGACGTCGCCGGCGAGATCGGGCCGGTAGCACCGTTGTTCGAGCAGCGGGTCCCAGATGTGCTCGACCGTGTCGATCACCTCGAAATCGGCTTCAAGACGCGCCTCCAATTGCAGGCGATTCTTGCGATTCTGGTATTCGAGCAGCACCAGCGAGGTATTCGAGAGGTCGAGATGGTCGAGCACGTCGCCTTCCCCGCCCTCGATGTCGATCTTGACGATATCCGCCGAGGGCAGGCTCGCCGGGTCGACAACCGCGACCTGATAGCGCTCGACCATGGCCCCGGCGACGAAGGTGTCGCCGGCATAGGAGGCGAGCCCGGACTCGCCGTCGCCGGCGAAGCGGCTGAGGAAGGCCGCGGTTGTCTGGCCGCCGGGGAACAGCGCCGCGTTGATCGTGACGATGTCGCGGCGCCGGTCGGTGTTGCGCTTCAAGAGCTCGTAGGTGCCGGGATGCGGCTCATAGGAGGTCACGGTGCTGCCCGGCCAGCGCGCGCTCGCCCAGAGCGCGAACGAGCCGACATTCGCCCCGATGTCGAGAATATCGAGGCCGACGCCATCGAAACCACATTCGTATTCGCCTTCGAGCACGTCCTTGATCGCCCAGTGCATTGCCTCGGGCACGGCAAGGCTCATCGGGATGCGCGCGACATATTGCTTCATCGTCCCCCCGGACATCATCGTTGTCTCGCGTGCACTGTGATGCCTTGGCCGCCGGCAGCGCAAGGCTCTGCGCTGACGAGGCCGGTCAGCGCAGTTCGACGTTCACCACCCCCGGCGCGGCGCGCACGGCATTGGCGAGCTGCTGGTTGACGGGATAGCGCCCCGGCAACTCGATCTCGATCTCCTGGGCGCCGTCGTCGAGGATCATCACCAGCGAAATCTTGCCATCGGAGCGGACGCCGTCGCGGGGCTTCACCCGCTCGGCGATCGAGGACAGCGCCTTGTCGTCGCGCAGGAAGATGCAGAGGTCCTGCTTCTGCCGGCCGGCGAGATCATCAAGCCGCTCCACATCCTCGATGCGAGGCCTGACCTCTTCGCCGTCGAGCACAGCCGAGAGCCGGATCACCAGCGCTGCGCCCGGCTCGAGCAGCTCGCGATAGCGCTGCAGCCCTTCCGAGAACAGGATTGCCTCGAACTGGCCGGTCGGATCGGAGAGCTGGACGATGCCCATCTTGTTGCCGGACTTGGTCCGCCGCTCCGACCGGTCGATGACGGAGGCCGCAACCTTGGCGATCGAGGTGCCGCTGGCGCGCACATTGCGGGCGAAGTCGGCATAGCTCTGCACCCGCAGGCGCTTGAGCACATGCTCGTATTCGTCGAGCGGGTGGCCGGAGAGAAAGAAACCGACCGCTTCGTGCTCGCGCTTCAGTCGCTCGGCCGGGGCCCAGGGCTCGAAGGGCGGGATGCGGAAGGCTTCCGAGTTCCCGCTGCTGCCGAGCATATCGAGCTGCCCGGCTGCGGCCTCGTCGCGAATGCGGTTCGAGAGCGCCAGCATGCCGTCGACCGCCGCCATCGCCTTCGCCCGCTCCGGCTCGATCTCGTCGAGCGTACCGGCCGAGATCAGCGCCTCGATCGTACGGCGGTTGACCAGGCGCGTATCGATCCGGCGAGCGAGATCGGCAAGGTCGCGGAACGGGCCATCCTTGGCGCGCGCCGCAACGATCGATTCCACCGCGGCGCGGCCGACGCCCTTGATGGCGCCGAGCGCATAGCGGATCGCCCCATCGGCAACGTCAAAATCGACGCCGGAGCGGTTGATCGAGGGCCGTTCGACCTTGATGCCGAGACGCTCCGCATCGCGCCGGAATTCCGAGAGCTTGTCGGTATTGCCGATGTCGAGCGTCATCGATGCAGCGAGGAACTCTACAGGGTAGTTGGCCTTCAGATACGCGGTCTGGAAGGCGACGACGGCATAGGCCGCCGCGTGGCTCTTGTTGAAGCCGTAGTCGGCGAACTTCGCCAGCAGGTCGAATATCTCGGACGCGACGTCCTGCTTCAGCCCACCTTCGATCGCGCCCTTCACGAAGCGGTCACGCTGGGCGTCCATCTCGGCCTTGATCTTCTTGCCCATGGCGCGGCGCAACAGGTCCGCTTCGCCGAGCGAATAGCCCGACAGCGCCTGCGCCACCTGCATCACCTGTTCCTGGTAGACGATGATGCCATGCGTCTCGGACAGGAACGGCTCCATGCCGGGATGGAGATAGGTCGGCTCCTCCAGCCCGAGCTTGCGGCGGCAATAGGTCGGGATGTTGTCCATCGGACCGGGGCGATAGAGCGCCACCAGCGCGATCAGGTCCTCGATCCGGTCGGCCTTCATCTCGACCAGGGCCTTGCGCATGCCGACCGATTCCACCTGGAACACGCCGACCGTCTCGCCGCGGGCCAGCATCTCGTAGGTCTTCGGGTCGTCGAAGGGCAATTGCGCCAGATCGACCGAAATGCCGCGCTGGGCGATGAGCTGCACCGCGATGGTCAGCGTCGTCAGCGTCTTCAGGCCGAGGAAGTCGAACTTCACCAGCCCGGCCTGCTCGACCCATTTCATGTTGAACTGGGTGACGCGCATGCCGGTGCGCGGATCGACCGAGAGCGCGACGAGCTGCTCCAGCGGCCGGTCGCCGATGACGACGCCGGCGGCGTGGGTCGAGGCGTGACGGTGCAGGCCTTCGAGCTTCTGGGCGATTTCGAGCAGACGACCGACGACCGGCTCCTCGGCCGCCGCCTCCTGCAGCTTCGGCTCGCCGGCGATGGCTTCCGGCAGCGTGATCGGCTTGGCCGGATTCTGCGGTACCAGCTTGGTCAGCTTGTCGACCTGGCCGTAGGGCATCTCCAGCACGCGGCCGACGTCGCGCAGCACGCCGCGCGCCTGCAAGGTGCCGAAGGTGATGATCTGGGCGACGCGCTCCTCGCCATAGCGATGCTTGACGTACTCGATCACCTCTTCGCGCCGATACTGGCAGAAGTCGATGTCGAAGTCCGGCATCGAGACGCGGTCGGGATTGAGGAAGCGCTCGAACAGCAGGCCGAAGCGCAGCGGGTCGACGTCGGTGATGGTCAGGGCATAGGCGACGAGCGAGCCTGCGCCCGAACCGCGGCCCGGTCCGACCGGGATATTATGATCCTTGGCCCATTTGATGAAGTCGGCGACGATGAGGAAATAGCCCGGGAATTTCATCCGGGTAATAATTGAAAGCTCGAAAGCGAGACGCTTCTCATAGTCTTCGACGGAGAAACCCTCGGCCGGTCCATGTTTGGCCAGCCGCGCCTCCAGCCCGGCCTTCGCCTGCGCCTCCAGTTCGTCGGCCTCGTCACGCCCCTCCTCGCCGAAGCGTGGCAGGATCGGCTTGCGCGTGCCGACGCGCCAGGAGCAGCGCCGGGCGATCTCGACGGTCGAGGCCAGCGCCTCCGGCAGGTCGGCGAAGCGGCGCTTCATCTCCTCGCGGCTGGCGAAGAAGTGCGCCGGCGATACCCGCCGGCGTTCGCCATCGGAGAGCAGCCGGCCCGCAGCCACCGCGAGCAGCGCGTCATGCGCCTCGAAATCGGCCGGCTTGCCGAAGAAGGGCTCGTTGGTCGCGACGATCGGCAGATCGTTGTCATAGGCGAGCCGGAGCAGACCGGCCTCGACCGCCGGCCCGTCCTCGCGTTCATGGCGCTGGATCTCGACATAGAGCCGGTCGCCGAAGATGGCCGCGAGGCGCCGCAAGCGGGCATCGGCCTGAGCCGGCTGGCCGGCGCGCAAGGCGAGGTCGAGCGGCCCGCCCGCGCCGCCGGTCAGCGCGATGATATCGGCATGATAGGCACAAAGATGCTCGATGCTCGCGACCGGACTGCTGCCGGCCGCAGCGAGACAGGCTTCCGTCACCAGCTTCATCAGGTTGCCATAGCCGGCTTCGCTGGTCGCGAGCAGGACGACATGTGGCGTTACGCTCTGCACAGGCTTGCGCCCGCCGGTATCCTCATCGGCGAAATCGACCGAGAGCTGCACGCCTGCGATCGGCTGGATGCCGGAGCTCGCCAGCTTCTCCGAGAATTCGAGCGCGCCGAACAGGTTGTTGGTGTCGGTCAGCGCCATGGCCGGCTGGCCGTCGCCGGCGGCGAGCTTGGCGAGCGCGCCGACCTGGATCGCGCCTTCGAGCAGCGAATAGCTCGAATGGACATGGAGGTGGACGAAGCCGACCTCGTCCTGAACCTGTGTATCGTCTTTGCGGTCGGTCATCGCGCCCTCCGGCGCGCCGCCCGCTCGACCAATGGGCCGAGTGAGAGGACCTGCACCGATTCTTGATCCCAAGAGCATGCTCAGAACCGGTTATTGCGCGCCACCCCTCCGCGGTCGAGCCGATCCATCCGCCAGGCTGTGGACACGTCCGCGCATGGCATTCGATTACGGCTTCCGAGCCCACTCAGACGTGCGGAGCGGAGGCCAGCGCGGCCCAGACCCAGATCATTCCGACGAAGAGAGCGAGCGCCAGAAACTCCACGGCTCCGGCCATCAGCTTGCGGGCAATCAGCATGTCCGATCTCCTATGTTCTCTATATGTTCAGTTTAATTCCCTCTTTGTTCACGTCAATATCGCAAGGTCAGCTGATGCCGGAAGACGCCTCGGACAGTTAACCCGGATTTACCGTGACTGCCGAAACGTTAACGGCGACGCTGTTGCGATGCCAGAATCAGATAGCGTCGCGGCATGGCTACGCCCCCCGATCAGGCGCATCGCGAACCGCGCAGTGAAACGCTCGGCGTCGTGCTCATGGCGATCGCGATGCTGATCATCCCGAGCTCCGACGCCATCGCCAAATATCTCAGCGGCGCCCATTCACCGGCCTTCCTGAGCTGGGTGCGCTATGTCGCTGCGCTCGGCTTCATCCTGCCGGTCGCCTTGCTCCAGCGTGGGCGAGCGCGGGAACTGGAGCACGCCCCGGCATCGCGTGGCCGATACTGGCTCGCCCAGGTCGTGCGCACCGCTTTCCTGGTCGCGGCGATGACGCTCTATTTCGTCGCGATCGCGCGCATTCCACTTGCCGATGCGCTCGGCGCCTATTTCATCGCGCCGATTGCAGCGACGCTGCTCGCTACGATCGCACTGCGCGAGCGGCTCGATCGGCGCAGGCTGCTTGCGGTCGCGCTCGGCTTTGTCGGCGCCATTTTAGTCGTACGTCCCGGTGCCGAGACCAGCACCGACACACTGATCGCGCTCGCTTCCGGCGTCTGCATGGCCTGCTACCTCGTGCTGACGCGGGCGACGGCACAGGGGAGATCGCCAGTTTCGACACTGACGATCCAGCTCGTGCTCGGGATCCTGATGCTGATGCCTTTGGCGGTGCTGCAATGGACGACGCCGACGCGCGAGGGCCTGCTGCTGATCCTGCTGATGGGCCTGGTCTCGACGCTGAGCAACCTGATGACGATCAGCGCCTTCCGCCTGGCGCCGGTCGCGACGCTCTCGCCCTTCGTCTATCTCGAACTGATCGGCGCGACAGCCCTCGGCTTTGTCCTGTTCGGCGACCTGCCATCGCCGATGACCTGGGCCGGGATCGCGGTGATCGTCGCGGCCGGGTTGCTCGTCGCGACGGCGCCGTCGGCCGCACAGCACACCCGGTCCTGAGCCCGCACAGCCGTCAGTTCACCAGCGCATTCAACGCCGCGACGATGGCCCGGGGCTCGATCTCGCGCGGCATCTCGTCGAAGGCGACGCGATAATAGTCGAGCATGCTCAGCTGCTCGAAACTGTTCCAGGTGTCCTCGTCGTTCATCGCCTGGCCGCGTTCCTCGAGATTGAGGATCATGCCGTAGTCCTCGGGGCCGGTGCCGTAGGTCAGAGGCGGCGGCAGCGGCTCGGTGCGCAATTCGTTCTCGGCGGCGGCGATCGCGGCGAGCGCGCCTGGCACCCAGGCACGATGATAGGCGTTGGAGACGTCGCGCTCGGGATCGCCCGTGCCGGTCAGCACGGCACGGCAGGCGGCGGCGAAGGCCTCGACCATGCCGTTGCGCTCGGCCAGCCGGTCGGCCGCGTTATAGTTGGCGTGGATCGGATCGACATAGGCGAACTCGTTCTGCAGCAGCCGTGCCGGCTCGCCCTGAAGGAAGAGCCAGGGATAGGTGTTGTCGATCAGGATCTGCCCTGGCAGCAGATGCGCCGCCTGGTTCTCGCCCGACGCGCTGAAGAACTGCTGCTCCGCGCCCTTGCAGGTCACGTTCGGATTGGCCGTCAGCGGCAATCCCGGCCGGTCCGGCATCCGGATCGCCGCCATGTAGACGAGCACCTTGGCGACACGGGTGTTGCGCGAGCGCCCATGCCAGAGCGCCTTCTCGGTGTCGGAGGAGAAGCGCTGGACCCGGAGCAGGCGGAAACGCTCCTGCGCTGCCACGGCACGGTCGGGAGAACGGCGACGCCCCATCTCAGCCGCCGATCAGCACGGTCGGCTCGCCCATGGCGATCTTGTTCGGCGGCCCGACCGCCTCGATGATCGTGTCGCCCATGCGGCAAAGCGGCAGGCCGTTGACCAGCACGGTCTGGGAGCCGTCGATGACGACGCCCGGCCCGTGCGGGGGGATCGGCAGCGGCGTGGCGCAGGTATGAATATCGGCCCCGCCGGCGGCGCCGGAGATCATCGAGCCCATGGTGCTGGCAGCAGCCGCTTTGGTCGCTTCTTCGGCTGCTTTCAGGCCGGGTGCCGCAGGCGTGCCCGCCCCGGCGAGCGTCGCCGCCTCCGCAACCTGGATCGTCGTGTCCGAAATGGTCTTGGCCGCCTGGATCGCCGCGGCGGCACCGGCCGGCACGCCGCGCCAGGCGAGCTTCTTGCCGATGATCACATTGGGGCTACCAGGGCCGATGCTCAGCATGCCGGGCAGCGGATGGATAACGGGGTCGAGAACGCGGGCGGCGGGCCGACCGGCTCCGCCTCCTCCACCTCCCCCGCCGCCGCCTCCACCCGGCGCGGATGCGGAGGGTGGCGCCGGCGGCGTGAAGACTTTTGCACGCGCCTCGGCGGAGGGCCAAAGCGTGCTGAGCGCCACGCTCGGATTGGGCGGCAGCGACGCGATCGGGATGCCGTTGATCGTGGAACCCGGCAGCTTGCCGGCAGCGCAGGCAGCCTGAAGGGCCGGGAGCTCAACAGCCCAGAACACCTTCTGGACGGGGCGCCCCAGCAGCAGGACGACATGCCCGGACGCGCCCTCGGCGAATTCGCGCGAAGCCTCGCCCCAGAACGAGCTCTGCAGCGCCGCCGCGTCGCTCTCGACACCGAACATGGCGGCGTTACCGATGATCGCCGCGGCCTTGTCGGGATGCCCATCCGGCAGGCGGCCGCCTTGCATCAGATTGTCGACCGCGCGCTTCGGATTGGGCTCGGTGATTCCTGCCGCACGCGCGACCGCCAGCAGGAAATCGCCGTCCGACAGGAAGGTGGCGCGCTCGGTATCGTCGATCAGCGCATAGCCGGTGCTTGCCTGACAGGCTCGCTTGGCCGCATCGGAGACGGCGGAATAGAGGATGACATCGGGGCCTGCGGGCGCGGCCGAGACCTGACGCGCCAAGGCACGCAGCTCGTCCAGGGTCGCTCCCGGCTTGATCTGCGCAATCGCATCCGCTGGGCTGAGCTTGGCCATGTCAGAAGATCTCGACCATCGGATCCTCGACGACGAAATCGACGCCGCTGATCCTCTCCCCGAACAGCGGCAGCGGATGGAGCATGGCGTAGATGCGCAAGCGTTCCTGGATCCGCGCAAGCATGGCCGGGCTGAAGTTCACCGGCGGCAGTGGCGACCCGCCGAGTTTGGCGCCGATATGCGAAGCGACGATGCGGTTGTCGGTCGGAGCCGGGCTGCTGTTCGCAAACCGCCAGCCGAAATGGAAGGCAGGAAGCCCCGGCGCATGGACCCGCAGCGCATGCGGGCCGCCCGGATAGAGCATCCGGTTGAGATCGACGACCTGCCAGCCATCCTCGTCGATCGGGAAACGGCCGCTGCGGTCGTAATCTGGCGCCTGGTTCTGGTTCATCCTGCTGCCCCACTAGGCGACGGCCCGTCGGCTTACGCTACATCCATCTGCGCGCTCTTGCGATCGTTTCGCAGCGCCTCCGCGAAATCCGCCCTGAATCCAGCAATGGCGAAAGCAGTGATGACATTGCAATGGTGACGCTCGGGAACGAGCCGTATAGTGTCCGGGATAGGCCTTGAGATAGCGAGAACTGGATGTCGTGGTACAGTAAGGTCGTCTGGTCCGAAGGCTTGTTCCTGCGGCCGCATCATCTGCAGCAGAACGATCGTTATCTCGAAAATCTGCTGGAGAATCGCGTCCGGCACGTCACGCCCTATCCGTGGGGGTTCTCGGTGCTCGAGATCGACCGCGACCTGGCGCAGCAGAGCCGCATCGGGCTCAGGCGCGCCGTCGGCGTGATGCCGGACGGCACGCCCTTCGCCATGCCTGACAACTCGCCCTTGCCGCCCGCCATCGAGGTACCGGAGAACGCCGCCGGCCAGATCGCCTGGCTCTCGCTGCCGCTCGCCGCCTCCAACACCCGCGAGGTCGAGGACAGCCTCAACGGCTCGGCCAGCCGCTTCTATCCGGCGACCGAGATGCTGATCGATTCGACCGCCTCGCTGCGCGTCGACGAGGAGATCGACATCGCCCATCCGCGCTTCGGCCTGGAGCTGCGCAAGACGAGCAAGCCCGGCTATGTCGGCCTGGCGCTCGGGCGCATCCTCGAAGTCCGCGACCGCGCCATCCTGTTCGACGAGAAGTTCGCCCCGCCGGTGCTGCTCTGCTCGGCCCATCCGGTGGTCGACGGCTGGATGGACCGCGTCATCGGCTGGATCGACAACAAGCTCGAGGAGCTCGCCCGCTACGCCGCCGACCCGACCGCCGGCGGCGGCCTGCAGAGCGCCGACTATTTCATCCTGCAATTGCTCAACCGGCACATCCCGGTGCTGAAGCACATGCGCGGCTCGCGTTTCGTCCATCCCGAGCGCCTGTTCATCACGCTGCTCGCCATCGCCGGCGAGCTTGCGACCTTCACCACCGCCGAACGCCGCGCCCGCGACTATCCGGCCTATGATCATGACGACCTGGAAGGTTGCTTCACCCCGGTGGTGCGCGACATCCAGGACTTCCTCTCGGCCCAGCTCGGCCGCCGCGCCATCCGCCTGGAGATCGTCGAGCGGGCGCAGAACGCCTTCATGTCGACGATCCGCGACCGCGCCTTGATGCGCAACGCGACGCTGGTCCTGGAAGTGGCCGCGCGCCGGCCCCTCACCGAGATCCAGTCGCAATTCCCGCATCTCTTCAAGATCGGCCCCAACACCAAGATGAACGAGATCGTCCATGCCCACCTGCCGGGCATCAATCTCGTCCACCTGCCGACGCCGCCGCCCCAGATCCGGGCACTGACCGACCACGTCTATTTCTATCTCGACCGCACCTCGCCGCTCTGGCCGGAATTCAGCACGGCGAGTTCGATCGGTATGCATTTCTCCGGTGACTGGCCCGATCTCGAAATGGAGCTCTGGGCCGTGCTCGAGGGCAGGCGATGAGCAATGACGGCTCCGATCCGTTCGGCCGTTCGGACCGGACCTTCATCCGGCCGAACCCGGCCGGACGGCGCGTACCGCAGCCCTCACGCCCGGCGGAAGCAACCCCGGGCTACCCGCAGCATGGGCAGCCCTACCCGCCTGCGAACGCGCCCTACCCGCCTCCGCCTGCCGGCTATCTACCGCAGGGCTCGCCTTATGCGCCCTCCGGCGCGCCGCAATACCCCCATGCGGCTCCTTCACCCGGCGTGCCCGGCGGCGAGGAATGGATGTCGCAGCCGCAACCGCGGCAAAGCGCACCGCCGCCCCCGCCGCAGGGCTATGTGCCGCAGGCGCTGCCCAAGCGCGAGCAGATGCTCACGCCGAACACCAATCCGCTGCTGAAGGCCGCCGGCCCGCTCCTGCTCCTGCTCGGGCGCCTGCGCGCCAATCTGTCGAGGGCGCCGGCGACGCAGATGATCGGCCAGGTCGGCGAGACGATCGAGGCGTTCGACCATGAGGTCAGGGCGGCCGGCTTCACCGCCGAGCAGACGCGCACCGCCAAATACATCATCTGCGCCTTCGCCGACGACATCGTCCAGAACATCCCGGGCGAGGATCGCCATGTCTGGACGCAGTACAGCATGCTCTCGCGCTTCTTCGGCGAGCGCACCGGCGGCGTGCGCTTCTTCGAGGAGCTGGAGCGCGCCAGAAAGGATCCATCGGTCAATTACGACCTGCTCGAGCTGATGCATGTCTGCCTGGCGCTCGGCTTCGAGGGCGTGCACCGCACCTCGGCCGGCGGTGCCGCCAATCTGCAGATGATCCAGCGGAACCTGTTCGAGACACTGCGGCGGGTGAAGCAGCCCGAACCGGAATTGTCGCCGCGCTGGCAGGGCCAGGCCCTGACCGCCCGGCTCGCCGGCTTCAAGATCCCGGTCTGGTCGGTCGCCGCCGTCGCAGCGGTCGCCGTGCTCGGCCTCTATTTCATCTTCCGCGCTTTGCTCGGCGGCAATGCCGAGGCTTCGGCCAGCGCCCTGCTCTCGGTGCACCCGAAGGGTGACATCGAGATCATCCGCAGGGTCGCGGCCCGGCCACCCCCGCCTCTGCCACCACCCCCGCCGGCGCAGCAGCCAAAGGTCTGCGCCACCGTGCAGCCGCCGATCACCTGCCAGGTGACGCCGAACCTGATCATCGTGCGCCTGATGGGGATCACCCTTTTCGAGCCCGGCCAGGCAGTGGTGCGCGACGAGTTCCGCCCGCTGATCGAGCGCATCTCCGCGGTGCTCAACGAGGAAGGCGGTGCGATCAAGGTCGTCGGCCACTCCGATTCCGACCCGATCCGCACCGCCCGTTTCCCCAACAACCTCGAATTGTCGAAGGCGCGCGCCGTGGCGGTCGGCGACCTGCTGAAGACCAGACTGAAACAGCCGGATCGCATCAGCACCGAGGGCAAGGGCCCCGACGTGCCGATCGACACCAACGCAACCGCGGCCGGCAAGGCGAAGAACCGACGCGTCGAGATCCTGATCCAGCGCAACAGCTAGGACCGGGTGGCGATGCAGGAGACGGGTAGACGATGAATCTCGCGACGTGGCTCAGGATCGCAGCCATCTTCGTCGGCGCATTGGCGCTGACGCTGCTGATCTGGTTCGGCGGCCCCTTCGTCGCCTTCGGCGAAGTGCGCCCGCTCGAATCGTTCTGGGTCAGGCTACCGATCGCGCTCGTCCTGATGCTCGGCGCGCTCGGCTGGAGCGCCTGGATCGTGATCAAGCGGCGCAGGGCCGTCGCCGCGCTCTCCGACGCGATGGCCAAGGAGGAAGTCCAGACCGGTGACGGCGCCGCGCTCGCTGCCTCCATGCGCGATGCGCTGGCGACGCTGCGGCGCACGCGCGGCAAGGATGGCGGCGATTATCTCTACGACCTGCCCTGGTACGTCATCATCGGCCCGCCCGGTGCCGGCAAGACCACGGCGCTGGTCAATTCCGGGCTGAAGTTCCCGCTCGCCCGCGGCGGCCAGACACCGGCCGCCGTGGCCGGCACCGGCGGCACCCGCTATTGCGACTGGTGGTTCGCCGAGGATGCGGTGCTGATCGACACCGCCGGGCGCTACACCACGCAGGACACCGATACGAAGGCCGAGCGCACGAGCTGGCTCGCCTTCCTCGATCTGCTCAAGACCAACCGGCCGCGCCAGCCGATCAACGGCGTCATCGTCGCGATCAGCGTCGAGGACCTGCTGACCTCATCGCAGGAGGAGATCGTCGCCCATGGCGATGCGATCCGCGCCCGCCTGCTCGAACTCAACGAGCGGCTCAAGGTCGATTTCCCGGTCTATGCGGTCTTCACCAAGGCCGACCTGATCGCCGGCTTCAACGAGTTCTTCGCCGCGCTCTCCGAGCCGCAGCGGCGCATGGTCTGGGGCCATACCTTCCAGACCGTCGACAAGACCCGCAACATGATCGGCGACGTGCCGCCCGAATTCGACGCGCTGATCGAGCGGCTGAACGAGCGCCTCTCGGATCGTCTGCAGGACGAGCACAACCCGACCTCGCGCGCCAAGCTCTTCGGCCTGCCGAGCCAGATGGCGACGCTGAAGCCTTTGATCATCGACTTCCTTGGCCGCGTCTTCGAGCCGACGCGCTATCAGTCGAGCGCGACCTTGCGCGGCTTCTACTTCACCTCCGGCACCCAGGAAGGCACGCCGATCGACCAGCTGATCGGTGCACTCTCGCGCAATTTCGGCAGCGACCACGCCGATTCCGGTTCCTATTCCGGCCGTGGCAAGAGCTTCTTCCTCACCGACCTGATCCAGAAGGTGATCATCGGCGAATCCGGTTGGGTCTCGACCGACCTGCGTGCCGCGCGCCGCTCGACCCTGCTGCGCGTCGCCGGCTTCAGCGCGATAGCGCTGGTCTCGCTCGCGCTCGGCGGCATGTGGTGGACGAGCTATGCCCGCAACAGCGACCTGATCAACCAGACCAATTACGGCCTCGCCGATTATCGGTCGAGCGCCGCACCGGTGCTGCAGGAGACCACTCTCTCCGACCGCAATTTCAGCCGCGTCCTGCCGCTGCTGCACAAGCTGCGCCATATGCCGGCCGGCTATGCCGACAAGGACGAGCCGACGCCGGTCGCTGCCACCTTCGGCCTCAGCCAGCGCGAGCGCCTGCAATCGGCGGCGCAGGAGAGCTATCATCAGGCGCTGGAGCGGCTGCTGCGCTCGCGCATCATCTTCCGGCTCGAGGAGCAGCTCGAGGCCAACGTCAACAATCCCGGCTTCATCTACGAGGCGCTCAAGGTGTATCTGATGGTCGGCGGCCGTGCCCCGCTCGACCGCGACCTCGTCCTAGCCTGGATGCGCCAGGACTGGGCCGAGAACCTCTTCCCAGGCGCCGCCAACGCCAAGGGCCGCGAGGCGCTGGAGGAGCACCTCGTCGCCCTGCTCGACCTCGACGACGGCGGCGAGCCGGTGGTCAAGCTCAACCAGCCATTGATCGAGAGCAGCCAGCGCACTTTGCGCCGGCTCAGCATCGCCGAGCGCGCCTACGAACTGCTGCGCACGCAAGGGCGCAACGCCAGCCGCGACTGGGTCGCGGCAATCCGCGGCGGCTCGGATGCGCGCCTTGTCTTCGAGGGCGTTTCCGGCGAGGATCTCGACTCGATCCGTGTGCCGTATTTCTACACCTATGACGGCTTCCAGGGCGCTTTCGTCGACCGTCTCGGCGACATCGGCGAGCGCATCGAGAAGGAGCGCTGGGTCCTCGGCGACAATGCCGACCAGGCAGCGATCACCTCGCAATATGCCAGCCTCTTCCAGGACCTGCTCAAGCTCTACACGCGCGACTTCACGGCCTCCTGGCAGAAGGCGCTGCGCCGGCTGAAGCTGCGGCCGCTCAACGCCGACAAGCCGAAATACATCGCGCTTTCGGCCATCTCCGCCCCGACCTCGCCCTTCAAGCAGCTGCTCGAATCGATCCGCGACGAGACGCAGCTGACCAAGGAGCGGGCAGCGAAGCGGCCTGCTGCGGCGCAGGCTGCCGAGAAGATGGCGGGCCAGGTCGCCGACAAGGCGGCCAAGACCCTGGAGGAGCGTGCCAACTATTCGCTGAACCGGCTCGGCACCAGCCTGCCGCTCAGCGCCCCCGGCGTCGATCGCGTCATTGCCGGCGGTGGCGGCGGCGAGGCGCTCGGCGCCAATATCGAGGCGCAGTTCAAGGCCTTCCACGTCCTGGTCGAGGGCGATGGCGGCAAGCGGCCGGTCGACCAAGCGCTGCAGATCTTCGCCGAGATCAACCAGAACCTCGCAATGGCCGCGACCACGCCGGCGCAGGCCGCCGCGGCCAATGCCGCGCTGGTGCCGCTGATCGCCTCGCTGCGCGGCAACTCCTCGCGCTATCCGGCGCCTTTCGACGCGATGATCGTCGCAGCCGTCAACGATTTCGAGGGCGACGCCACCGGCGCGACCGTCTCGCTGCTGCGCCAGGCGCTGGCCAGCGAGGTCACCGGCCGCTGTTCCAGCCTGCTGGCCAATCGCTATCCCTTCGCCAAGGGCAGCACGAGCGAGATCGGTCTTGCCGACTTCGCCCAGCTCTTCGCGCCCGGAACCGGTGCGATGGACAAGTTCATGAAGGAGCGGCTCGACCCCTATATCGACAAGTCCGGCCAGAACTGGAGCTGGCGCCAGGACAGCCGCGTCGCCCGCGCCCTCTCGCCGACGACCTTGCGCGAGTTTCAGCGCGCCAACGACATCCGCGAGGCCTTCTTCCCGACCGGCGGCAACCTGCCGAACTTCCAGATGGTGGTGGTGCCGACCACCCTCTCCTCCGACGCCTCCGGCGCCAAGCTCGAGATCAACGGTTTCACCGTGGCGAGCCAGCAGGGCGTCAACACGCCGACGCCGGTGATGTGGCCGGGCGGCGGCCTCGCCAAGACCTCGATCACCCTGACGATCGGCGGCGGCGCAGCGGCCAACAACAATGCCGGTGGCATCTTCGGTGGCGGCTTCTTCTCCAACAGCCCGACGCCGGCGGCGCCGACCGAGGTGAAGATGTTCGACCGCACCGGCGTCTGGTCCTTCTTCCGCCTGCTCGATGCCGGCTCGGTCCTGCGCCAGGGCGATAATGTCGTCTTCACGCTCGCGGCCGGCGGTCGTCAGATCGGCTACCAGTTCGGCGTCGGCTCGCTGAAGAACCCGCTGGTGCTACCGGCGCTGCGTGAAATCCGTTGTCCGGCGGGGATTTGAGATGGCGTGTGGGTTGTTCGGGAAGCTTCCGGGCAAGCGGGATTTCATCGCGCTGAATGCGCCGACGGGCTTTCTCTCGGCCTATGAGCGCTGGCTCCAGGGCGGGCTCACCGCCAGCCGGGTCGAGCTCGGCGGCGGCTGGCAGGATGCTTTCCTCAACGCGCCGATCTGGCGCTTCTGGTTCGGCAGCGCCTTCTGCGGCACCACCGTCGCCGGCGCCTTCATGCCCTCGGTCGACGGCATCGGCCGCTATTTCCCGCTGACCGTCTTCGCCCTCGCCGGCCCCGGCGCCGCGATCCCGCCGCCCGAGCTCGATCCGCAGGATGCATGGTTCGCCCAGGCCGAGGACTTCCTCCTGCGCGCGCTCGAACCCGAGGCAAGCTTCGAGGCCGTCTCGCATGCGCTGGGTGGGCTCGCTTTGCCCAACGACGATCTCAAGGCCGCTCCGCCCGCCGATATGGTGCGCCTTTCCGACGGCACCATCGTCAGCGCACTCGATTCCGCGACCTTCCCGTCCAGGCTCTCGGCGCTGCGCGTCGAGGACCATACCCGCGCCTATGCCCATGCCAGCTATCTCTGGACCATCGGCGGCGACGATTTCGAGCCGCTTGCCTTGGTCGGCCATGGCCTGCCCAGCCCCTATCTTTACACCGGTCTCCTGACCGGGCGCTTCGACGCCTTCCTCGGCGCAGGATCGACAGCATGAACGAGCACCGCACCGGCTCCAGTTTCGAGACGGGCGCGGTCAGCCACGCCGGGCGCGTGCGCAGCCATAACGAGGACAACCTGGTGGTCCGGCCCGAACACGGGCTCTGGGCCGTCGCCGACGGCATGGGCGGCCATCAGAACGGAGCCATGGCGAGCGCCACCGTGGCGGCGAGCCTGTCGGCCATCGGCGCGGCCGCCTCCGCCGCCGAGCTGCTCGACCGGCTCGAACGCGGCGTGGTCGAGGCCAATGCGGAACTGCGCCGCAAGATCCGCGAGCATGATGGCGCCACCATGGGCGCGACGCTCGCCGTGCTGCTCGCCCATGACCGCCATTTCGCCTGCGTCTGGTGTGGCGACAGCCGGGTCTATCTCGTCCGCAGCGGGCAGATCACGCAGGTCACCCGCGACCACACCGAAGCCCAGGACATGATCGAGCGCGGCCTGCTTACAATCGAAGAAGCGCGGACCTGGCCGCGGCGCCATGTCATCACCCGCGCCATCGGCGTGCATGACCGGCCCGAGCTCGATATCGACCATGGCGAACTCGAAGGCGGCGACATCTTCGTGCTCTGCTCGGACGGGCTCACCGACCATGTCCGCGACGAGGAGATCCTGCGCGCGACGGCGGCGACCGGCGCCCAGGCCGCCTGCGACGCCCTGCTCGCGCTGACGCTGGAGCGCGGCGCCACCGACAATGTCACCGTGATCGTGGTGCGCTATCATCACGACGGCGGAAGCGAAAAGACGCGCTGGGTGCCGAACATGCGCCAGCGCAGGAGCGATGCGCCATGAGCGATTCCGACCGCACCGTCTTCCTGCCGCGCACGGGGCTGGCGCCCGGCGTGCGGCTGAACGGCATCTACGAGATCGAGCGCCTGATCGCCACCGGCGGCATGGGCGAGGTCTATCAGGGCCGCGCCATCCAGACCGGCGATGCCGTCGCGATCAAGATCGTGCGCTCCGACATGGCGCAGGACGCCAACGTCATCGCTCTCTTTCGCAACGAGGCGTCGGCGCTGCACAACCTCTACAACGAGGCGATCGTCCGCTATTACGTCTTCACCGTCGACCCGGCGACGCAGGCGACCTATCTCGCCATGGAGTTCGTCGACGGCAAGTCGCTGTCCGACCTGTTGAAGCAGGGACCGCTGCCCTTCGAGCAGGTCGACCTGCTGCGCCGGCGCATCGCGTCTGGCCTGCATGCCGCTCATATGCTGGGCATCACACATCGCGACGTCTCGCCCGACAACATCATCCTGCCCGGCGGCCAGGTCACGCGCGCCAAGATCATCGATTTCGGCATCGCCAAGTCGAAGCTGGCCGAGAAGACGGTGATCGGCTCCGGCTTTGCCGGCAAATACAATTATGTCTCGCCCGAACAGCTCGGCCTCTACGGCGCCGAGGTCACCGGCAAGTCCGACATCTACAGCCTCGGCCTGGTGCTCGCCGAAGCGCTCGGCGGCCGCCCGCTCGACATGGGCGGCACCCAGATGCAGATACTCGAGAAGCGCCGCCGCGTTCCCGATCTCTCCGCCATCGACAAGCGCATCCGCCCGCTGCTGGCGCGCATGCTCGCGCCCGATCCGAAGGACCGCCCCGCCGACATGGCCGAGGTGGCCTCCTGGCAGGCGAAAGGCGGCGCGAGCTCGGCTGGAAGCGGCGGACGCGCCTTTCCCTGGCCGCTGGTCGCGGGCGTTGCGGCAATCGCCCTCCTCGCAGGCGGTGGGTTCTTCGCCTGGAAAATGCTGGGCGGCGGCACTCCGGTCCAGCAGGCGCTGAACAGCCCGCCGCCCGCCTTGAGCGACGATCGCCCAGCGCCCTCGCCTAGCGCGGGATCGAGCGCCCCCGTGCCGGAGCTTACGCCCGTGGCACCGCCTCCGCCGGCCAACCCGGCACCGTCGCCACAGCCGGCGACCCAGACCGAGCCGCCCGCGCTGCAATCTCCGCCGCCTTCCATCCCGGCGGCGCCGACGCAGCCGGCCCCGTCTTCGCAATCCCCTGCGCCCGTGACACCGGAATTGAAGCCGGCGCCGACACCGCCGCCGGCCACCCCAACCTCGACGACCGGCCCGAAATCGACCCCGGTCGCTCCGCCGCCAGCCTCAACGGCACCTGAGCCCGAGCCGCGCACCGCCGCCGAGCGGACGGCACGCTACATCGCCGACTATGACGGCGGCGCCTGCTTCTTCCTGTGGCCGACGGCGATCGCCGACAAACGCACCACGGTCGAGGGCTTCGGCAGCACGGCCGAGCCCTTCGTCGGCTTCGATGCCGCCTTCAAGAAGGCGCAGGGCTACGAGGCGCAGATCAGCCTGCGCACCGTCACCACGGCGCAATGCCCGATGGTCGACTTCCTGCGCCAGCTCGGCCGCGGCATCGACCGCAGCCCGGTCATGCAGATCGGCGCCTTCACCATGCGGAGCGGCGACACGCTGTCCGGCACGGTCGAAAGCGACCCGAGCAAGAATCTCGACATCCTGCTGATCGGCGATGACGGACTGGTCTACAATCTCGCCAACTACACCCGCCGCGAAGGCGGCAAGGCGAGCTTCAATCTCAAGCTTGAATCGACGGCGGCTTCAGGCGCGCCCGTGCGGCCGCAGACCGTGCTGGCCTTGGTGAGCCCGGCACCGCTGCCGAGCCTTTCCGGCCCAAACCCGGCCCCGGCCGGCGATGTCTTCCCCGGGCTGCACCAGGACCTCGCCCGCGCCGGCGGCAAGGTCGGCATCGGCATCAAGTATTTCCGGATCGAGTGATTGTCGGACGCGTCACGCTCGGGCGCATCGAAGCGCAGAGCCGAGAACGACGACAGCCATCAGTCCTCGCGGTAGAGCTCGCCCCAGTCGTCCTGCCAGAGGCCGTCTGTGTCCTCGACGACGATCGGTGCCTTGATCTCGTTGGCGAGGCGCACCGCCGAGCGAAAGCCCTCGACCGGTTCGAGCTCGTCGCTGACGAAATCATTGACGAGATGGCCTCCCGCCAGCTCCGCCGGGCAGGCGATGCGAGCGAAAGTCTTGCCGTCGCGCTGGCCAAGGCTCAGCGTGATGGCGTCGGGTTGCGGCTCATCGACCTGCTCGAACCGGTTCTTCGCCATCGTCGTCTCCTCGCCCTCGGGATCACTGGATCATGGGCCATCGCTGCCATCGCGGCAAATGCGCTGCACCCGTGGTCGCTTTGGCCGGGCCTGGCCGGTATTCGCCTTGAGCACCTACTTCTGCGGCTGCCGCGCCGGAGCCGTAGCCGGCCCGCCGCGCACCACCTTGTAGCGGTCGAGCCTGACCTTGATCATCTCGTCGAACTTCTTGTGCACCTCGGAGACCGAGAGCGTCTTGGTCTCGCCGCCGGCCTGGGCGTAGAAGATCGGCCGGTTGGCTTCGGCCGGCTTCGGCAGCAGGGCTGCGGCGCTCGCGCCGGGCGTCTCCTCCATCGTCTCGATGAAGGTCTGCGCTGCATCCGGCCCGAGGAAATGGATCAGGTAGATCTCGCCGCCGGTGAGATGGCGCCCCATCGCCTTTTCCAGCCTCAGCGTATCGCGCTTCAGCATCTCGCCGGCCAGCAGGGCCGAAAGATAGGGCTCGCGCCGAAGATCGAGGATGCGCTGGCGTTCGTTGGCGTCGGCGATGACGAACTGTCGGCCGCTGCGGGAAATCAGCGCCGCCTCGGCGACGAGTCCATGCTTGCGGCCGAACTCGAAGATCACGCCGAACCAGGTTTGCTCGATGAACTGGTAAAGCCCGGTCGCCGAAGAGGTCTTCGCCTTCACCTCCGTCGCGAACGAGGACTCCTTGTCGGCAACCGCCATCAGCAGGGTCGGGTCGGCGCCGACGACGCGCCCTGCCCTGACGATCATCTCGACCAGATGCCGGCGGATCTTGATCGGCCCGAAGGTCAGGATCTGATTGGGGTCGCCGGTATAGTTGATCGGCGCCTGCGGCAGCTGGCTGCGCGGTGCCGCCGCCGGTGCGCCCGGCTTGCCCGGCAAGGTCGGCGGCACCAGGATGATGTTCGACGGCGGCATCACCGGGATCGGCAGCCCCGGCTGGTTCGGCATCTCCGCCGCGACCTGCTCCTTGATCGCCGCGAGCGAGGGATCGGCGTTCAGCGCGAACTGCGTCGCCTGCCTGGCAGCCTCGAGATCGCCCTCGACCGAGGACAGGATCAGCGATGGCCGGGTCGGCGCCTTCAGCGCTGGCGCCTCGACGCTCTCGATCGGCTCGAAGCCGCCGGTCACCTCGGTGGAACCGGGCTTCAGCGTCGCAACCGCGACACCGCCGGCGATCGCCAATACCAGCGCGCCGCCGCCGATCAGGGAGACGAGCCGCAGCCGCGAACCGTCATCGGCAACCGCGAAGGGCACTCCGGCGGCAACATTGGTCGCGCTGGCGCCACCGGCCACAGCCCTTTGCGCCAGCACCAGCCAGTCCGGCGGCTTGCCGTCCTTGCTGGCGGCCTCCTGCAATTCGGAGACCATCCGGCGCGCCTGCTGGGCCGGGACATCAGCATCGCGCTCCAGCGTCGTGGCCGCACTGCGCGCGCCCTGTTCGGTCAACGCCTTGAGCGCGAAAAACCAGAGCTGCAGCGAGATGCGCCGGCTCTCCAGCGGCGTGCCCTGGCAGGGCGAGACCAGGAAATTGCAATGCGGGCAGGCATACGCGCGCAGCTTCACCCGCGGCGCGAAGGCCGAGGTCTTGCCGCAGGCCGAGCAGGCGAGCGTCGTGCCGCCCCGCCGCGCCCGCATCATGGTTTCGAGGCAGGCATCCTCCTGGAATGCGGCCTGAAACTGCTTGAAGCGCTGCCCCATCCTTCGCTACCGCTGCTGCCGTGCCCCGCCATACGCAGCCGGCGCGGCCTCGACAAGCCTTGCTCTCAACCTGCCAGCAGAGCCAGCCGTGCGACATCCCTCAAATGCATGTCGACTTCCGCCGCCGTCGCCTGCTTCGGCAGAGCCGGGCCGCCGTGCCCCGATGCATGCGCTTCGGCCAGGAAGGCATTGAGCGCGTCGAGCAGCATTGCCGGCGTGCGAGTGCCGTCGAGCAGGCTGACGAATTTGCGAACCACCACGCCATCCAGCGCAACGGCCCGATGGCGCAGATCGGTGACCTCGTGGCTGGCGAGCGCCTGGCGCCGCGCCAGGAGGCTTGCGACCGGCCGCTCGCTGATCCCAGTCGCCAGCCGATGCGGCTCCAGGCTGACCTCGATGAGGCCGGCCCGGTAGATCGCGGTCAGCGCCTCGTTCAGGCGCTCGATCTCATGCTCGTGGTCGGGACCGGCCTCCTGCAGCGCCAGGGTGACCAGCTCGTCATGGTGGATATTGCCAGGCCACGTCCGCCCGAGCGCCCGCAGTGCCGCCTTGGCCGCCGGCAGGTCGACGGCGAGGCGAACGCCGTCGGCGAACAGGAAGCTCGCTGCGCCGGGGCGCTTCTCATCCACCTTGTCCGCCTCTTCCTGGACATTGGCGGCGAGACGATAGGGCGCGAAGCTGAAGCCGGCGAGGCCGCGATGCAGCGCGATATCGGCGCGGCAGAGCAGGGTCTGGCGGAAGCAGCGGCCGATCAGCAGGTCGAGCGCCTGCTCCTGCCGCAGCGGCTCGGAGACCGGGATCGCATTCAACACCTGCTGGGCCGGCCCGCGCGCCCCGCCGAAATTGTTCGGGAAAGAGGTCTCGGACAGGAATTGCAGCCCATGCGGCTCGGCCGCCGCCAGCACCTCGTGCAGGGCGAAGGCGCGCGCCCCGGGGTTGAGGTCGTCATGGTAGAGGACATTGTCGGGGATATCATCGATCTGCTTGGCCCGCTCGCGCAGCGCAACGCCGTAGAAGGTCTCCGCATCGGTCGCCTCGGCGAAGCGCCTGATCGCCGCCCGCGCCACCCTGACCTTCTCGATGGGATCGTCGATCTCGCGCGTCTCGAACAGCATGACGTCGCGGGCGAGGTCGCGCAGGCGGCAGCCCGGCAGCGCGTTGTAGCTGACATAGGCGATGCCCTGCGGAGCCAGCAGCTCGCCGAAGAGCGCCAGGATCCGCTCGCGCACCGGCTGCGGCACCCAGGAATAGACGCCGTGGACGATGATGTAGTCGAACTGGCCGAGCCCCGTGGTCACCGCCATGATGTCGCGCTGCTCGAAGCTGACATTGCCCAGCCCCAGCTCCGCCGCCTCCGCCTTGGCGTGCGCGATCGCCCGGCCGCTCAGGTCGATGCCGACGAGCTGCGCTCCCGGGCATTGCAGCGCCATCGGGATCAGGTTGCCACCGCTGCCGCAGCCGAGCTCCAGCACCCGCATCGTCGCGGTCGGCGCGGGGGTCATGCCGTGGATATGCGCGATCGTCGCCAGATGCGCCGGATGCGTCTGCGAGAAGGCGTGACCAGGATAGGCGACCGCGTCATAGGGGTTCGTCGCCAAGTCTTTCATCGCCAAGTCTTGCATGGCCATGTCGTTCATCGAGGAATTCCGTCTATCCCGTTCGTATCGTTGTAGATTGTGAGGCGCGCTCAGCAGCCGATCACCTTGAACTCGACCCGGCGGTCGAGCGCGTCGCTGGCATCGTCCTTGCCGGTTCCGACCAGGTTCTCGTTGTAGCCGCGCCCGCTCGCGATCATCCGGCCACGGCTGTCGGGCGCCCCCGCCTGGAGCAGGTCCATCACATATTGCGCCCGCAGCACAGAGAGCCGCTCGTTGACCTGCGGCAGGCCGGTGCGGGAGGTGTGGCCGACGATCTCGATGCAGGCGCCCTTCTGCTGGGCGCGGGTCGCGATCTGGCTCAACCACATCGGATAGGGCTCGGTGATCTCAGGGTTGGCGATGAACTGCGTCGAGCCCGGCTGGAACAGCAGCTTGACCATCAGCTGGTTGCCGGCAAGGCCGCTATCGACGAGATCGCCGAAGGCTTCGACAGCATCGTCCTTGCGCCCGAGCTTGCTGCTGGCGAGGTAGGCGCCGATGCGGACTCGGTGCTGGTCGCCGCCCGGCAGCGCCCGCGCCGTCCGGTAGAAGGCGAGCGCCTCGCGATAGTGCCGCGCCTCGTATTCGAGGATGCCGTCATTGATCAGCGCCGCGACGTTGAGGCGCTCGGCATAGAGCGGATCGATCGCGTCGCCGAGCTTCGTGCCCTGGCAGGTCTTGATATAGACTTCGGTCGCCGGGTCCTTCGACCACATCGGCGAATCCCGGTAATAGGTCGTCGGCGTGGCGTCGATGCCATCCGGCTTCGCCCGAGCGACGCCCTTCGACACCACTCGCTTCGATTTCATGTCCAGCAGCGTCAGGCAGATCCGGTAGGCGTCGCGCGCGCCCTTCGCGTCCCCGGCATTGTTGACCGCGGTGAAGGTCCCGACCAGCACCGCCGGATTGCGCGCCAGCGCCTCGGCCGAGAACGGCTGCACCTGGAAGCGCGGATAGGATTTGCCGACCAGCTCGATCAGGCTCTGCTGCATCGAGCGGGTCGAGGTCGATTGCGCGCCGGAGATGCCGTCGATCAACGGGTCGATCACCAGCGTGATGCGTTCTCCCTCGATCTGCGCCTTGGAGAAGAGATCGTTGGCAGCCCGCTCCAGCGCCTGCGGAAACGGGATCGGCGTCGGGGCTGCAGCCGGGGGCGGGCTCGGGGCCGGCTGCGTCTGGGCCAGGGCCGGAAAGGCCAGCAGCCCCAGCAAGGCCATGCAGGCGAGCGGAGAACGACGCATCGAAGCCCCCAATTGCATCATGTCCGAGGCGATGTCTGGCCTTCGCCGACGGCGAAGGCCGCTTCGCACCTGTGTCAGCGGCAGTTCTTCGGGACGCTGCCGCCATCGCCGAGCTGGGCCCGCATCAGCGCGTCGGTGCAGTCCGTCGCTGCGCCACCAGCCGGACGGCGCTTGCTGTTGCGCGGTTCCGGAGCGGCTTCGACGCCGCCGGTCAGGATGCCGGTCGACTTGCGGTCGAGGACAACGCGCGGCTGCTGGACCTCGCGCGGCTCCTGCCGCTGCGGGCGCGTGCTGGGAACCGCCGGCAGCAGCGGCTTCTGCGGGGCCGGCAATTCGGTCACGCCACCGGAATTCATCCGCGTCGCCACCGCCTTCTCGCGCTCCTCGCGCTCCTGCGAGAGCTTGGCCTTCTCGGCTTCGAGCGCAGCGAGCTCCTGCTCCTTCTTGGCCAGTTCCTTGGCGAGCCGCTCGCGCTCGTTCGCATCCGTCTGCTTCGTCGGCGGCACCTCGCCCGGCTTCGGCACGGCGCGCTCGGTGTCGGCGGTCTTGCCGGCATCGCGACCGGCGAGATCCGTCGCCGCCTTGGAACGGTCCTTCTCGGCCTGCTGGACGCGATCCAGCAGCGCCTTCTCCCTCGCCGCGAATTCCTGCTCGAGCTTCTCGCGCTCGCCAGCCCCGAGGCCACGGCGCTCGATCAGGTCTAGCCTCGTCTTGGCGTCGACGGCGAAGAAGCTGGTCGGGAAGCGCTGGATGAAGGCCTTGATCTCGGCGGCGTTGTCGCTGCTGCGCAGGCGCTTCCAGATGTCGGCGTCGGTCTCCTCGCGGTTGAGGTAGAAGTCGCCGAGCAGCGAGAGCGAGAGTTCTGGCGTCTGCTTGCCACCGGTGGAATCGTAGACGGCCTTCTGGACGCGGCGGAACATGGTCGCGATCTCGAGGCCGGGTTGCTGGATCTCCTGCACCAGCGCCGCCGTGAACGGGCTGTTGCGGCCGGCGCCATCGGCGGCGACGTCGTTGGCCTGCGTCGCATAGGCGGTGACCATGCCCTGCGCCTTGGCGATCGGCGCGAGGCCCGTGCCGATCGACATGCTGCGGGTCGCCGACTTCTTCGACAATTGGGCGAGGAAGGGATTGTTGCGGCAGGCGTCGAGCACCATGATCTTGACGCCCTTGGCGAAGCCGAGCGCGGTCGTGACTTCGCTGAGCTTGACCGTCTCGTACTGGACCGAGACCTCGTCGTCGATCTTGGCTTCGACCGGAACCAGGAAGTTCTCGCCGTTGAACTGGAAGCCGTGGCCGGCATAGTAGAACATCACCGCGTCGGCATCCTGCGCCAGCCGCGCAAAGCGCGAGACGGCGGCATCCATGCCGCGCTTGTCGAGATCGATGCCGTCGACCACCTCGAAACCGACCTTGCGCAGCGCTTCGGCGGTGTCGCGGGCATCGTTCGGCGTATTGGGCAAGGGAGGCGCGTTCTTGTAGGCGGAATTGCCGATCACCAGGGCGACGCGGCGATCCTGCGTCTGCGCAAGCGCCGGCATGGCGACAAGCTGCGCAAGAAGAGCGATCAGTGCACAAAATCTGACGGCTACGATCATGGCACCATTCCCTGCGTCACCCTAAAGAAAGTGACCGTGAAAATCCAGATTTATCCGCCTGTCATGACAGGCGGTTTGCTTGCTCCCCACCCAACCCGCTGCTAACTTTACGGCGGTCACGCGCCGCAAGGAAGAGCGTCGATGCGGGGACTTCGACTTAAGCTCATTGTCGGGGTTACGGCCGTTTTCGCCGCGACCATTTCCATGGGCGTCGCGCAGGAGCGCGCCCGGGCGCGCAGCCCTGCCCCCGCCGGCGCGAAACTCTCCTTCATCGATCTGCAGAACAATGCCCGCATTCCCGGCAAGGCGACGATCCGCTTCGCGATATCGGGCATGGAGATCGCGCCCGCCGGAACGGCGCGACGGAACACCGGACATCACCATCTGCTGATCGACACCGAATTGCCGCCGCTCGGGCAGCCGATCCCGAGCGATTTCAACCATCTGCATTTCGGCGGTGGCCAGAGCGAGGCCGAGATCCTGCTTTCGCCCGGCCGCCACACGCTGCAACTTCTCTTCGCCGATCACGATCATGTGCCCCACGATCCACCGGTGATCTCGGAGAAGATCACCGTCGAGGTCATGGCCGCTCCGGAGGAGAAGCCGCGAACGGTCGCCGCTCCAAATGCCCGGGTGTTCTTCGTCGGCCTGCAGGACGGCGCCGTCATCCCGCCACGCTCGGTCGTCCGCTTCGGCCAGGAGAACATCGGGCTCGTCCCCGCCGGCACCAGGCAGGACAATGCCGGCCATCACCATCTCCTCGTCGACACCGACCTGCCGCCGCTCGACCGCGAGATCCCCAGCGATTTCAACCATCTGCATTTCGGCCGCGGCCAGACGGAAACCGAGCTCACCTTGCCGCCCGGCGAGCACACGCTCCAGCTCCTCTTCGCCGACCATGAGCATGTCCCGCACGATCCGCCGGTCATGTCCCAGAAGATCAGGGTGCGCGTGCAGCAGGCCTCGGCCGCGAGCTCGCCGCCGGCTGCGCCACCGCCTGCCCGCACAGCTTCCGGCCGGACGCCGGCGCCCAACGACGCGGCGGTCTATTTCATCTATCCGCGCGACGGCACGCGCATCTTCGCGACCTCGACGATTCGCTTCGGCCTGCGCAATATGGGCGTCGCCCCGGCCGGGGTCGTCAGGCCCAATACCGGCCATCACCATCTCCTGGTCGACGTGCCGACGCCGCCGCTCGATGCTGCGATCCCCGCCGATCTCAACCACATCCATCTCGGCAACGGCCAGACCGAACGCAAGATCACGCTGCCGCCGGGCGAGCATACGCTGCAGCTCATCCTTGGCGACGATCAGCATGTCCCGCACGACCCGCCGATCATGTCCGAGCGCATCACCGTCTATATCGGCGCTCCCGCCAAGCGGAGGGCACGCCGATGACTGCCGGCACGAAGCGACTGGCCGCTGTTCGGCCCGGGCTCGCACTGCTCGCCGCGCTTCTTCTCACGCCTTCGACGCTCTGGGCCCAGACCGCCAGCCCGCGCCAGCCGGCACCGCGCAACGCCCTCGTCTATTTCCACTACCCGCTAGACGGCCTGCGCGTGCCCGAGCGCTTCACCGTGCGGATCGGGCTGAAGGAGATGGGCGTCGCCCCGGCCGGCATCGACAGGCCAGGAACGGGGCACCATCATCTGCTGATCGACACCGATCCTGGCCCGCCGGACCAGCCGATCCCGTCGGACTACAACAATATCCATCTCGGCAACGGCCAGACCGAGGTGGTGGTCACGCTACCGAAGGGGACGCATACGCTGCAATTGCTGCTCGGCGATCACACCCACACGCCGCACCGGCCGCCGGTTATGTCTCAGAAGATCACAGTCTACGTCAGATGAGGGATCGATGCGGCTCGGCCGCATCGCCAAGCGAAAGGCCGCAGCGAAGGATGAACGCCATGTCCTGGTATCGGTGCCTCGCCGCGGCCGTGCTGGCCCTGCTCGCGCCGTTCGCTTCAGCCCTCGCCCAGGGCAGCAGCGGCCAGCCGCCGCGCATCGCGCTGGTCGTCGGCAACGCCGCCTATCGCACGGCGCCTCTGGCCAACGCTGCTGTCGATGCCCGCGCCGTCGCCGATGTGCTGCGCCAGGGCGAGTTCGATCTCGTCAGCATCGAGAACGCCGACCGGCCCGCCCTGGACAGCGCGATCGCGACCTTCCGCGGCAAGCTTACGCGCGGCGCCCAGATCATCGTCTTCTATGCCGGGCATGCGGTGCAGTCGCGTGGCCGCAACTTCCTCGTTCCGGTCGATGCCACGCCGCGCGGCCCGGCCGAGGTTGCACGCGACGCCATCGATCTCGACCAGCTCCTCGATGCTCTGATCGTCAGCCGGCCCGCCAGCGCTGTGGTCGTGCTCGACGCTGCGCGCGACAATCCCTGGCAGGCCGGGCTCGGCGGCGGCAAGGGACTCGCCCATATCGAGCCGATCGAGACGATCGCGATCATGGCTCCGGCGGCGCCTGGAAGGACCGTGGCCGAGACGCAAGGTCGCACCGATCCGGCGATCGACGAATGGCTGAAGGCGATCCGCACGCCAGGGCTCGACATGACAACGGCTCTGACCCGCACGCGCGACGCCGTCAGCCGCGCGACACGGCGCTCGCAGCAGCTCTGGTTGTCCTCAATGCCTCCGGCCGGGCTCGTCGTCACGCCGCCGGGCCGACCAGTCGCGACCGCCCTGAACACCACTCGCGCCATCATCAGCGCGCCGCCCGCCCCGGGTCCGCAATCCGACCAGCTCGGCCCTTACGAGCTTTCCTTCTGGGAGACCATCAAGGACAGCCGGAATCCGGACGAGTACCGCGCCTATCTCGAGGCCTATCCGAACGGCCGCTTCGCCGGGCTCGCCCGCACCCGCGAGCAATCCCTCAGGGCCCAGCGGGCAGCAGCGACGCAGCCGCCCGCGCCGTCTCCAACGCCGGTCCCCGCGAGCGCCACGCAAGCCCGGACCGTGCGCGATTGCGACGATTGCCCTGAGCTCAGCCTGATTCCGGCCGGCAGCTTCGAGATGGGCTCGAACGAGATGTTCGAGTTCGAGAAGCCGGTCCATGCCGTCACCATCGGCCGGCCGTTCTATATCGGCACCGACGAGGTCACCTTTGCGCAATGGGACGCCTGCGTCGCCGAGGGCGGCTGCAGCCACCGGCCGAGTGACCGCAATCTCGGCCGCGGCAAGCGCCCGGTGACTGACATCCACTGGAACGACGCCAACGCCTATCTGGTCTGGCTGTCCTACAAGACCGGGCGCAAATACCGGCTGCCGACCGAGGCGGAATGGGAATATGCCGCCAGGGCCGGCACGACGACCAGCTATCCCTGGGGCAATGCGGCCGACAAGGAGATGGCCAACTGCCTCGGCTGCAATGCTCAGCCGCGCCGGCAGGCCAGCGAGGTCGGGCAGTTCCCGCCGAACCGCTTCGGCCTGCGCGACATGGCCGGGAATGCTGCCGAATGGGTCGCAGATTGCTGGAGCGAGAACTATCGCTCCGCCCCCCGCGACGGCAGCGCCTACGCGCCCGCCGGCTGCCGCGAACGCGTGCTGCGCGGCGGCTCCTTCAACAACGATCCGCGCTATCTGCGCTCGGCGGCGCGTTTCAAATACGAGAGCGATGTGCGCTTCTACACCAACGGCTTCCGCGTCGTGCGCGAGCCCTGACCCGCGCGGCGAAGCGGGCCGAGCGCTGAGCCAGGTGGCAATTTGCACACAGATGCGGAACGAAGGCCGCCAGGCGGCAATTTGTTGTTCTCTTCATGGCTGCGCCGCCGCTAATCTCTGCCTTGCTAAGGGTAAGCGTAAGAGACGAATCAGCAGCGGCCGAGCTTCGGGCCAGGCCGCCGAGGAGGCGCCATGCGGACCGGCCTGCGGCTACCCATCTGCATCCTGCTGGCGCTCACCGCCTTCGCAAGCGCCCTCGCTCTCGCCATAACCCCTGCCATGGCCCAGCAACGGCGCTTCGCCTTCGTCATGGGCAACGGCGCCTACCAGAACATCGCCAGGCTGCCGAACGCCCTCAGCGACGCCAATGCGACACGCGCCATGCTCCGAGAGGCCGGCTTCGACGTCACCGCCGCGACCGATCTCTCGCTAGCCGGCCTGCGCAGCGCGCTCGACGTGTTCGTCGAGAAGGTGAAGCAGAGCGGCACCGGTGCGACCGCCCTCGTCTACTATGCCGGCCACGCGGTGCAGCTCGACGGCGCCAATTACATCCTGCCGACGGATGTCCGCGTCGAAACCTCGGCCAACATCCCGAACCAGTCGCTCTCCCTGACCGAGATCCTGCGCAAGCTCGACGCAGCCGGCGCCAGATCGAAGATCGCGATCCTCGACGCCTGCCGCAACAACCCCTTTGCCGGGCGTGAACTGTCGCGCGGGCTGGCGCTGCAGATGGTCGACGGCGCCAACGAAGGCATTCGCAGCGAAGCGGGCCTCGCCCGCGTCGATTCCAGTAGCGGCACCTTCGTCGCCTTCGCGACCTCGCCCGGCTCGACCGCGGCCGACGGCACCGGCCCCAACAGCCCGTTCACCACCGCCTTCCTGCGCGAGGCGCGCGAGCCGGGGCTGCCGATCGAGCAGGTCTTCCGCCGCATCCGGCTTGCCGTCTACGACGCCACCAGCGGCATCCAGGTCCCCTGGGACACCTCTTCGCTGATCACCGATGTCAGCTTCTTCCCGCGCCCCGCCGGCGCAGCCCCTGCACAGCCCACGGGCACTCCCCCCGCTGCCGGCGCTGTCCCGCTCGCGGCTCGCCCGACCGCAGCGGCGTTGCGCGCCATGTCGCCAGCTGACGCCTATCGCACGGCCATCGCCTGGGATCGCCGCGACATCTACCGCAGCGCCCTCGCCAGCAACCCGGACGACCAGAGCGCCCTGAGGCTGCATCGCATCCTGTCACAGCGGACCGAGGAGACTGCCTGGGCCGAGACCGTTCTCGCCGGCGACGCGGAATCACTCAAGCTCTTCGCCCGCCTTTATCCCGGCTCGCAGCATGAGAACGAGGCGCTGCGCCTGGCGGCAAGCGCCCCGAGCCGCAATCGTGTCCAGGTCGCCCAGACCTGTCCGATCTGCCCGGCCATCGAGCCGCGCGTCCGGCGGGCCTACTACACGCCGCGTTCGCCGGGCCAGCCGGGCGCACCGCGGCAGCCGCGCCCGGTCCAGTCCGCGCCGGCCGTTTATGCCCCACCGCTTCCGGTCATCCTGCCCAGCCAGCCGCGCTGGACCGGCTTCTATGTCGGCGGCTCGCTCGGCGGCGGCCGCCAGAGCAGCAGCACGAGCGTACAGGGGCCCTATGGCACCCCAACGATCACGCCAAGCACCACCACGACCAACAGCACGACCACCACAACGACCGGTGTCGCGAACACCACGACCACTACGACGAACACGTCTACGACGACCGAGGATTCGATCCCGGTGACGACGACCGTGACGTCGACGACCAACACGACGACGACCACCACCAACACCACGACGAACTCGTCGAGCACCACCGTCCCCGGCACGCCCACCGCCGCCTCCTGGGCGATCGACCCATCCGCCGTGCCGCGCAGCCTGACGCCGGAAGGAAACGGCGCGGTCGGCGGCGCCCAGTTCGGCTTCAACTACCAGATGGGCGCGATCGTGATCGGCGCCGAGGCCGACCTCTCCGCGACCCGCCTCGGCGGCAGCAAGAGCACTTCCATCAATCCCGGCACGCAGTTCACGACCCGCTCCAGCAATGAACTCTCGATGCTCGGCACGGTGCGGGTGCGCGCCGGCGTCGTGCTCGGCAATTTCCTGATCTACGGCTCGGGCGGCTATGCCTATGGCCTCGTCGAGCAGAAGGGCTCGATCACGCCCGCCAACATCCAGACCACCTCGGCCGCCAGCGGCTCGCGCTCGGGCCTCATCGGCGGCTGGGCCGTGGGTGGAGGTGTCGAGTATGCGATCGCCCCCGGCATGACGGTACGGCTCGACTACACCCATTACGAGCTCGGCCAGAAGCGCCTGCTCCTGCAAGACTATACCGGGCTGGCGCCGGACCAGTATGCCGCGATGCGGCTCCGCACTGCCGGCGACATCGTCAAGGCCGGCTTCAACTTCGGCTTCTGACGGACATCGCGACAACGAAAAAGGCCGCTGCATCGCAGCGGCCTTTTCTATTCTGCAAGGATGGTGAGGCTCCCGCACTCACCACATGTCGAGCGCGACCCGGGCCTCGTCCGACATGCGCGACTGGTCCCAGGGCGGATCGAATGTCATGTTGACCGTCACACCAGAGACGCCCGGCACGGCGCCGACCGCATTCTCGACCCAGCCCGGCATCTCGCCCGCCACCGGGCACCCTGGCGCGGTCAGCGTCATGTCGATCGCCACCTGCCGGTCGTCGGCGATGTCGACACGGTAGATCAGGCCGAGTTCATAGATGTCGGACGGGATCTCCGGGTCGTAGACGGTCTTCAGCGCCGCGACGATGTCGTCGGTCAGCCTGTCGATCTCCTCCGGCGGCAGGCCGGAGCTTGCGCCCATGGTCGGTGCGTTCGGCTTGAACTCTTCGGCAACGGTCTCGGTCATCGCAAAACTTCCATTCGGCGCAAGGCTGGCTTGGCAGCCCGGCGGAGCATCATGAGAACAGCTCTTCCGCCTTGCGCAGGGCTTCCACCAATATATCGACTTCCTCCAGCGTATTGTAGAGGCCGAAGGACGCACGGCAGGTCGAGGTCACGCCATAGCGCGCGAGCAGCGGCATGGCGCAATGCGTGCCGGCCCGAACCGCGACGCCGGCCCGGTCGATCACCGTGGCCACGTCATGAGCATGGGCGCCGGCGAGCTCGAAGGCGATGATCGCGCCCTTCTCCTTCGCCTTGCCGAAGATGCGGATCGAGTTCATCTGCCCGAGCCGCTCCATCGCATAGGCGTTGAGCCTGGCCTCATGCGCGGCGATGTTCTCGCGTCCCAGCGCCATCATGTAATCGAGCGCCGCGCCCAGGCCGACCGCCTCGACGATCGCCGGCGTGCCCGCCTCGAAACGATGCGGCGGATCGTTATAGGTGATCGCATCCTCGCTCACGGTCGCGATCATCTCGCCGCCGCCTTCATAGGGCGGCAGCTTTTCCAGCCATTCGCGCTTGCCCCAGAGAATGCCCGAGCCGGTCGGCCCATAGGTCTTGTGGCCGGTGAAGGCGTAGAAGTCGCAGCCGAGCGCCTGCACGTCGACCGGCAGGTGAACCGCGCCCTGCGAGCCATCGACGACCAGCGGGATGCGATAGGCTTGGCAGATCTTCGCGACCTCGGCGATCGGGACGATGGTGCCGATCGCGTTCGACATATGCGTCAGCGACACCACCTTGGTGCGCGGCGTGATCAGCTTCTCGAATTCCTCGATGAGGAAATTGCCGTCCTCGTCGACCGGCGCCCACTTGATCACGGCGCCGTGGCGCTCGCGCCAATAGTGCCAGGGCACGATGTTGGAATGGTGCTCCAGGATCGAGAGGATGATCTCGTCGCCATCCTGGATCTTGAGATATTGCCCGAGCGAGGAGGCGACCGTGTTCAGCGCCCCGGTCGAGGAGCGGGTGAACAGCACCTCCTCGATATGGGCGGCGTTGAGGAAGCGCCGAGCGCTCTCGCGCGCCGCCTCATAGGCCTCGGTCGAAGCGTTCGCGAGATAGTGCAGGCCGCGATGGACGTTGGAGTAATCCTCGCGCATCAGCCGCGTCATCTCCTCGATCACCGCTTCGGGCTTCTGCGCCGAGGCGGCATTGTCGAGATAGACCAGCTTCTTGCCATAGACCTCGCGCGAGAGGATCGCGAAGTCCTTGCGGATCGTCTCGACGTCGTAGGGCTTCGCGATCGCGTTCATCTCAGGCCTTTCCGGCGGGCTCTGTGGGCCGATCGGCAACAAGGATCCCGGCATGGCCCCAGTCCTCGCGCTCGATCTCCTGGATCACGATATGGGTGGCCTGCGGGTTCTTGCCGAGCACGCGGACCAGCGTCTGCGTGAACTCCTTGACGATCTCGGCCTTTTGCGCGCGGGTCGCGCCCTTGGTCATCTGCAGGTTGACGTAAGGCATCAGGCGGCTCCGGACTTGGGTGCACCTTCGCGCTGGCCGAGCCAGCAATCGATCTCGCGGCCGACGATCTCGCGAACGCCCTCGTCGCCGACCATGTCGGAGACCTCGCCGACGAAGGCGGCAAGCACCAGCGCCTCGGCCTGCGGCCGCGGCAGGCCGCGCGCCATCAGGTAGAAGAGCTGCTCCGCGTCGACCTGCGCCACGGTCGCGCCATGGCCGCAGACCACGTCATCTGCGAAGATCTCGAGCTCCGGCTTGTTGAACATGGTGGCGCCGTCGTTCAGCAGCAGCGCATGGCTCTTCATGCTGCCGTCGACCTTCTGCGAATGCTGACGGACGATGACCTTGCCCTGGAAGACGCCGGTGCCTTCGCCCTCGGCAATGGTCTTGAACAGCTCGCGGCTCTCGCCATGGGCCGCCGCATGGTCCATCACCAGCGTGACGTCGGAGTGCTCCTGCTTGCGCAGCAGGTTGATGCCGCGCAGCGCCGCGCGGCTGTGCTCGCCGCCATAGCGCAGGAAGCTCTGCTGGCGCAGCACGCCGCAGTTCACGGCGACCGCGACGGAATCGAAAGCGGCATGGCCACCGAGCTCGACCAGCAACGACTGCACCTGCACGGTCTCGGCGCGCTGGCGCGAGACCATGCGCACATGCTCGACCTCTGCGCCCTCGCCGATGACGAAGGAGGTCGCATGGTTGACCTGGACCGGCGCCGGGCCGACGCTTTCCTGCAGCTCGACCACGGTGACCTTGGCGCCGGCGCCGATCCTGACCAGCGAGCGCGAGACGATCGAGGCTTCGCTCGCACCGGTACCGAGCGCCAGGAGAACGATCGGCTGATCGAGCTCGGTGCCATCGGCCACGTCGATCACGACGCCGTCCTGGGCGAAAGCGGCGTTCAGCATCAGGGCGCTGTCGTCGCGTGCCACCTCCGGCGCCGTGAAGGCCGCGGCAATCTCCTCCGGGCTCTCGGTCAGCGCCTCGGCAAGGCTGCGCGCCGTGATGCCGGCAGGCAGGCCCTGCAGATCGGAATCGGCAGCGCTGAACACGCCGTCGATGGTGACGAAGCGCCGGCCGGCGATGGTCTGCAGCGCCAGCCGGTCGGCGATCGCCTGCGGCCGGGTCGGGCGGCGCGCCAGCGGCTTCGCCTCGCGCCAGAGCGCGCGCAGATCGGTATAGCGCCAGGATTCGAGCCGGCGATGCGGCAGGCCCTTGGCCTCGAAGCCGGCGAAGGCATCCTCACGCACCTTGCGCATCGCGCCGGCGCCCGGCAGCTCGGCCTTGACGCTGGCGAACTGCTCGACGAGCTGCTGCTCGGCCGCGGTCTTGAGTGGGGTGATGATCGCCATCACGCCGCCTCGCCATAAGCGGCATAGCCGCTCTTCTCGAGCTCGAGCGCCAGCTCCTTGCCGCCGGTCCTGACGATCCGGCCCTTCGACATCACGTGGACGGTGTCGGGCACGATATGGTCGAGCAGGCGCTGGTAGTGGGTGATGACCAGGAAGCCGCGGTTCTGGGCGCGCAGCGCGTTCACCCCGTCGGCGACGATGCGCAGCGCGTCGATGTCGAGGCCGGAATCGGTCTCGTCGAGGATGCACATCGACGGCGCCAGCAGCGCCATCTGCAGGATCTCCATGCGCTTCTTCTCGCCACCGGAGAAGCCGACATTGAGCGGCCGGCGCAGCATGTCCCGGTTGATGCCGAGCTTGTCGGCGGCAGCGTTCACCTGCTTGATGAAGTCCGGCGTCAGCAGCTCGGCCTCGCCGCGCGCCTTGCGCTGCGCGTTCATCGCAGCCTTGAGGAAAGTCATGGTGGCGACGCCGGGGATCTCCAGCGGGTACTGGAAGGCCAGGAAGATGCCGGCGGCGGCGCGGGCATCGGCCTCCATCTCCAGCAGGTTCTCGCCATTGAGCAGGATTTCGCCGTCGAGGACCTCGTAGTCCTCCTTGCCGGCGATGACATAGCTCAGCGTCGACTTGCCGGAGCCGTTCGGCCCCATGATCGCGGCGACCTCGCCGGCGTTCACGGTCAGGTTGAGACCGTTGAGGATCTGCTTGTCCTCGTCGGCGATCTTGACGGTGAGATTGCGAATTTCGAGCATCGTTCAGTTCCGATTTCCTGCCACGTCAGGCTCGGCCTTGTGCCGAGCGTCCGCGACGCGCGCATTGCAAACAAAAGGCGTGGATGGTCGGGACAAGCCCGACCATGACGGGCTCAGCCGACCGAGCCTTCCAGCGAGATCGTGATCAGCTTCTGCGCCTCGACGGCGAACTCCATCGGGAGCTGCTGCAGCACCTCCTTGACGAAGCCGTTGACGATCAGCGCCACCGCCTCCTCCTCGGAGAGGCCGCGCTGCTGGCAGTAGAACATCTGGTCCTCGCCGATCTTCGACGTGGTCGCCTCATGCTCGAAGATCGCGGTCGCGGTCTTGGCCTCGATGTAGGGGATGGTGTGGGCGCCGCACTGGTCGCCGATCAGCAGCGAGTCGCAATTGGTGAAGTTGCGCGCGCCGGTCGCCTTGCGATGGGCCGAGACCATGCCGCGATAGGTCGAGTCGGACTTGCCCGCCGCAATGCCCTTGGCGATGATCTTCGAGGTGGTGTTCTTGCCGAGATGCAGCATCTTGGTGCCGCTATCAACCTGCTGAGCGCCATTCGACACCGCGATCGAGTAGAACTCGCCGCGCGAGCCGTCGCCGCGCAGGATGCAGGACGGGTACTTCCAGGTGATCGCCGAGCCGGTCTCGACCTGCGTCCATGAGATTTTCGAGTTCCTGCCGCGGCAATCGCCGCGCTTGGTCACGAAGTTGTAGATGCCACCCTTGCCCTCGGCATCGCCGGGGTACCAGTTCTGGACGGTCGAGTACTTGATCTCGGCATCGTCGAGCGCGATCAGCTCGACCACCGCCGCATGCAGCTGGTTCTCGTCGCGCTTGGGCGCCGTGCAGCCTTCGAGATAGCTCACATAGGAGCCCTCGTCGGCGATGATCAACGTGCGCTCGAACTGTCCGGTGTTCTGCTCGTTGATGCGAAAGTAGGTCGACAGCTCCATCGGGCAGCGCACGCCCTTGGGGATGTAGACGAAGGAGCCGTCGGTGAAGACCGCGCAGTTCAGCGTGGCAAAGTAATTATCTGTCACCGGCACGACGGTGGCGAGGTACTTCTTCACCAGCTCGGGATGCTCCTTGATCGCATCCGAGATCGAACAGAAGATCACGCCGGCCTCCGCCAGCTCCTTCTTGAAGGTCGTGACGACCGAAACCGAGTCGAACACGGCATCGACCGCGACGCGGTTCTCCGGCGCGACGCCGGCCAGGATCTCCTGCTCGCGCAGCGGGATACCGAGCTTCTTGTAGGTCTCCAGGATCGCCGGATCGACCTCGTCGAGCGACTTCGGATCGGCACCCTTCTTCGGCGCGGCGTAATAATAGATGTCCTGGTAGTTGATCGGCGGATAGTTGACGCGCGACCAGGTCGGCTCGGTCATGGTCTTCCAGCGACGGAAGGCGTCGAGCCGCCATTCCAGCATCCATTCCGGCTCGCCCTTGCGGGCCGAGATGTAGCGGACGGTGTCCTCGGTCAGGCCTTTGGCCGGCTTGTCGACCTCGATCTCGGTGACGAAGCCGTATTTGTACTCGGTCACGTCGATCGACTTGACCTGATCGATGGTCTCCTGGACCGCTGCCATGTCTACACTCCTGTCGCGGGTTCAAGGCCCGCCGGTTCGGTCTTGGTCTTGCGCAAGGCCTCAGGCGGCTGCCTGAACCTTCCGGTTCGGGTTCGCGGTCAGCGCCTTGGCATAGGCCGCGATGAATTGGTCGATGTCCGCCTCGCAGGTGGTCCATCCGAGCGAGGCGCGCAAGGCCCCTTCGCTCATGACAGGGTCGACGCCCATGGCCGTCAGGACATGCGAGCGCCTGACCTTGCCGGAGGAACAGGCCGAGCCCGAGGACAGGGCGACGCCGGACAGATCGAGCATGATCAGCGCCGTTTCGGCCTTGATGCCGGGCGTGGCGAAGGCGGACGTGTTGGGCAGGCGCGGAGCCTTGGCGCCGAAGATGGCCGTATCGGGCGCGAGCAGTATCAGCCGTGCCTCCAGCTGGTCACGCAGCGCCGTCAGACGTGCCGCTTCCCCGGCGAGCGCCTTGCCCGCCTCTTCCGCCGCGACGCCAAAGCCGACGATGCCCGGCATGTTCTCGGTGCCGGCGCGCCAGCCGCGCTCCTGGCCGCCGCCGCGCAGGGGCTTGTCGACGAGTTCGAGCGCGCCCGTGCGGAACACGATCGCGCCGACGCCCTTGGGGCCACCGATCTTGTGGGCAGACAGCGTCAGGGCATCGACGCCCAAGTCATTGATATCGATCGCGATCTTGCCGGCGGCCTGCACGGCATCGGAATGCACCAGCGCGTCGTAGCGCCTGGCGATGGCGACGATCTCGGTGATCGGCTGCAGCACGCCCGTCTCGTTGTTGGCGAGATGGACGGAGACCAGCGCGCGCTCGTCCGGCCGCTCCGCCGCGAAAAGTGACAGCCGCTCATCCAGCCAGCCGAGATCGACGAGCCCATCGCCACCGACCGGGATCGTCTCGGCCTGGCCGATCGGGAAACGATGGCCGTCCCGCACGCAAGGATGCTCGCTGGCGCTGGAGAGCAGCAGCGTCACCGGCGCCCGCACGCAATCGCGCGCGCCGCTGCAATCGCTGAGACCGGGCGACAGGATCGTCGCGTTGGCCTCGGTGCCGCCGCTGGTGAAGACGACATTGCTCGCCTTGGCGCTGCAAAGCGCCGCAACCTGTTCGCGCGCCTTTTCGATCGCGCCGCGGGCCGCCCGGCCCTCATTGTGGACGGAAGACGGGTTGCCCGGCATCTGCAAGGCCCGCAGCATCGCCTCGGCCACGACGGGGCGAACCGGCGTCGTGGCGTTGTGGTCGAGATAGCTGCGGGTCGTCGCGAACACCTGCGCTCATGCTCCGCTCTGGCGGGTTTGCCCGAACACGCGGCACGAAATGCTTGAAATCGCACCCCTGCGCCGTGCTATAGCCGCCCGTCCGAGCCGCGATGAACCGGAACCGCAAGCAGATCTTGCTCGCACGTTCCGGTTCTGTTCACGGCTGTTAGAACCATTCTAAGCGCTTGATGTAGGGCGCGAGCGGCGGGGTCGTCAAGGGTAGGCAGGCTTTTCGGCGGCAGCAAAGCCGCTTTTCAGCCCGCCGCCTGCGTGCCTCGCCCGACAAAAGGCGAGATGTGATGCCAGAGGTGATTTTCAACGGACCGGCCGGCCGGATCGAGGGGCGGTACCAGCCCG
Organism: Allobosea sp. FBZP-16; assembly: GCF_002831785.1. Classification (NCBI taxonomy): domain Bacteria; kingdom Pseudomonadati; phylum Pseudomonadota; class Alphaproteobacteria; order Hyphomicrobiales; family Alloboseaceae; genus Allobosea; species Allobosea sp. FBZP-16. Next base: position 644,509 of record NZ_LNCQ01000022.1, read on the forward strand.
CCAAGAAGCGCGGCGCGCCGCTGGCGATCATCCTGCATCCGCACCCGCAATTCGGCGGGACGATGAACAACCAGATCGTCTACAACCTGTTCTACACTTTCGTGAACCGCGGCTTCTCGGCGCTGCGCTTCAATTTCCGCGGCGTCGGCCGCAGCCAGGGCCAGTTCGACCACGGCGCCGGCGAGCTTTCGGATGCCGCAGCCGCGCTGGACTGGATGCAGGCCCTGAACCCCGAGGCCAAGAGCTGCTGGATCACCGGCGTCTCCTTCGGCGCCTGGATCGGCATGCAGCTCCTGATGCGCCGCCCTGAGATCGAGGGCTTCCTCTCGATCGCCGCGATGGCCAACCGCTACGACTTCTCCTTCCTCGCGCCCTGCCCGTCCTCCGGCCTGTTTGTGCATGGTTCGGAAGATCGCGTCGCCCCTGTGAAGGAGGTGATGGCGGTGATCGAGAAGGTGAAGACCCAGAAGGGCATCCAGATCGAGCATGCCGTGGTCGAGGGCGCCAACCACTTCTTCGACGGCCGCGTCGACCAACTGATGGAGCAGGTCGGCGTCTATCTCGACCGCAAGGTCGGCCCCGAGATCCTCAAGAGCGAGCAAGAAAAGGCCTGAGCGCCAGCGCCGTCATGCTCGCCCTCGCGGCGAGCATCCATGTCTTGAACACTGCCTGCGACCAGAGAAGACGTGGATGGTCGGGACAAGCCCGACCATGACGCGAGAACCGTCAAACCATCGAGTCCCGTCATGACCGCCTTCAAGTCCGATTTCCTGCGCGTGCTCGACGAGCGCGGCCTGATCCACCAGATCTCCAACCCTGAGGAGCTGGACAAGCTCTGCCTGCAGGGGCCGCAGACGGCCTATGTCGGCTATGACGCGACCGCGACCAGCCTGCATATCGGCAACCTGATCTCGGTCACCATGCTCTACTGGTTCCAGGAGACCGGGCATCGGCCGATCACGCTGATGGGCGGCGGCACCTCGATGGTCGGCGACCCCTCCTTCCGCGACGACCAGCGCAAGCTGCTCTCGATCGAGGAGATCAACGCCAATATCGAAAGCATCAAGAAGGTCTACTCGCGCATCCTGCGCTATGGCGACGGCCCGACCGACGCGCTGATGGTCAACAACGCCGACTGGCTGCTCAAGCTCAACTATGTCGAGTTCCTGCGCGATGTCGGCCGGCACTTCTCGGTCAACCGCATGCTCTCCTTCGACTCGGTGAAGCTGCGGCTCGATCGCGAGCAGTCGCTCTCCTTCCTCGAATTCAACTACATGATCATGCAGGGCTACGACTTCGTCGAGCTCAGCCGCCGCTATGATTGCCGCCTGCAGATGGGCGGGTCCGACCAGTGGGGCAACATCATCAACGGCGTCGACCTCTCGCACCGCATGGAGGGCAAGCAGCTCTTCGCGCTGACGACGCCGCTGCTGACGACCTCGTCGGGCGCCAAGATGGGCAAGACCGCCAGCGGCGCCGTCTGGCTCAATGGCGACCTCTTCAGCCCCTATGAGTTCTGGCAGTATTTCCGCAACACCGAGGACGCCGATGTCGGCCGCTTCCTCAAGGTGTTCACACGCCTGCCGCTGTCCGAGATCGCCAGGCTTGCCGCGCTCGGCGGCTCGGAGATCAACGAGGCCAAGAAGGTGCTGGCGACCGAGGCCACCGCGCTGCTGCACGGCCGCGAGGCGGCCGAGGCGGCGGCCGAGACCGCCCGCAAGACCTTCGAGGAAGGCGGCGCCGCCCAGGACCTGCCGAGCGTCCAGGTACCGGCTGCCGAGCTGCAGGCCGGCCTCGGCGTGCTCAGCGCTTTCGTCAGCGCCGGTCTCGTACCCTCGACCGGCGAGGCTCGCCGCCAGATCAAGGCCGGCGGCCTGCGCGTCAACGATGCCCAGGTCTCGGACGAGCGCGCGACGCTGACGCCGGCCGATCTGGTCGACGGCGCGGTCAAGCTCTCCTTCGGCAAGAAAAAGCACGTCCTGCTGCGGCCGGTGTGACGGCTACACTCGGCAAATACGAGCTTGAGCTCTCGGTTCACATCGCGAACCGAGCGCCTGTTCTAGCGCTCCGGAGTTCCTGGCACGGGAGCATTGCCGCCGGGCCGCCCTTGCCCCACCGGTCCGCCGCCGAGCGGGTCGACGAAGCGGCGCAGAATACCGGGCGCAATGGCCGAGAGCGGGTTCACCGTCATGGTCGGCTGGCTGGCAGAGCCCGAGACGCGGAAGTTGACCGCGAATAGCCCGCCATATTGCCCACCACCAAGGATCATGCCGACCACAGGCACCTGAGCGAAGGCGTTGTTGAAAGCATAGCCGGGCACGAAAGTGCCGCCGATGTCGACGCGGTCGCGGCCATAATCGACATTGCCCTGGATCGTGAAGCCGACCTGCTGGCCCCAGAGCACCGCGTCGTTGATGTCGATCCGGCTGGCGCTGCGCACGAACTCGGCGCGCAATTTGGTGAAGGCGACATCGCTCGCATCGATGCGCGGGGCTGGCGCGCCGGTGCTGTCGAGCGCGCCCGGCGCCTGAGAGCCCGGCGGGCCGACGACGCGGCGCAGGGCCGGCTCGTCCCGCACCGTGAAATTGCGCAGGAGCAGCTCGCCCGGCTGGCGCCCCTCGGCGGCCCCGATCTGCAGCACGAGGTCGCCGCCATAGGCACGACGATAGAGGTCGAGGAAGCGCAAGGTGGCGCCGCCGTTCTCCGACTGCACCACGATCGAACCCGGCCCCTCACCCTGCCTGACCTGCTTGATCGAAAGGTCTGCCTTGCCGATCCGGCCCTGATAAGCGATCGAGCGGACGGCACCGTTCCGGCGCGAGAGCTTGAGCTGCGAATTGCCGAGCGCCTCGCTGTTGAAGCCGGTCAGGATCGGCACATCGAGATCGAGGTCGAAATCGGGCCCGGACGCGGCGTTCTGGCCGCCGCGTGCGCCGCTTCTGGAGGGGGCGGCAGGCGCATCGAACAGCTCGCGGATGAAGGGCCGGGCATCGAGCACCGCCCCGCGCACCGAGAGCTTGGTCAGGCCGCCATCGCGGCCGATCTCGACCTTGGTCAGGTTGTCGCCCGGCGACAGGCGCAATTGCGAGAAGCTCGCGCTCTCGAACGCGTTCTGCCTGGTCAGCGAGATTCGCCCCTTGGCCAGGAGCGGCGCGCTCTCGATCGTCAGATCCTCCAGATCCGGACCGTCATCGTCGACGACATAGGTGAAGACTGCCTTGCCTGCGCGGCCGGCAGGCTTGCTGATGCCGGGCACGCCGGTGTCGATCGCCGCCTTGGTCAGGTCGACCTCGATGCGCGGCGGCGCCTCGGGGCTCTTGCCGAGCGGTTTCACGACCTTGACCTGCATCGACCCGCTGAGGCCAGTCTCGGGGCCGAGGCCACGCCGCTTCAGCGCGGCACTGTCGAGATTGAGCGAAACGGTCGCCTCGCCCTGGCCCTTTGCATTCTGCCTCAGCTCGATCGGCGCCTTGTCGCCGCCGACCCTGCCTTCGCCCTTGATCGCGAGCTGGCCGCGGTCGTAGTTCAGCGCCAGATTGGCGCCCTCGAGCTTTTCGCCACCGAGCAGATTGTCGGAGGCGACGTTCGAAAGCGTGCCAGTGCTGCGAATCATCACGTCATTGAACGTCAGATCGTTGACCAGCGGCAGCGAGAGCTGGTTGGTGAGATCGATCGAGCCGCGCAGCGCACCCGGCTCGATCTTGAGCGGCGAGAATTCGCGCAGCGACGGGAAATTGAGGAGCGCGACCAGCGCATCGGCCGGGCCTGTCGACTTGAAGCCGATCCGCGCCTGCGGCCGGGCCGCCCAGGTGTCGGACATGGCGAAGGTGCCTTCGCCGAGCTGGAGCTTGCGGCCCTCGCCGACCTCAGCCGTGGCCTGCAAGATCGTGAGATCGACGGTGCGGCCGGTCGTCGAGCCGACGACACGGGCATCGGTGAGGAGCGGCAAGCCGGGATTCGGCAGGAAACTGACCTGCGAGGCCTTTAGGCTCACGGCGACGGCGTCGTCATCCATGCCTTTGCCGTCCGCCAGCCGGGCGTTCGCCTCCGGTGACATCGCCAGCCTGACGTCGATCTCCTCGACCCGCCCGCTCTTCACCATCTCGACCAGCGCCCCATGCAGCCCGGGCGAAGTCACGGCCGGCCAGACGGCGAGCGCCGCGCGCATGTCGGTATCGACGGCCCTGATCTGGAAGCGATGCGAATTCTTGTCGTCGCGCCGGCGCGCCATGCCCGAGCCTTCGGCGTTGATCAGCGGCCCCTTGAACGAGAGCTGGCCCATTCTGATCTCACCCGCGCCGGGGTCGACCTCCAGCTGCGTATGCAGGGTGGAGATGACGACAGCGGGATCCTTGTCGATGCCGGCGACCTGTCCAGCGCCGTCGAGTGCCAGACGCCAGATGCCGCTCTCGTTGCTCGCCTCGCCGCGGCCGGCGAGCCTGGTCTCGCCAGCCTGGAGCTGGGCGGTCGCGATCTTGACCGTCTTGAGGCCGTCCTCGCTGGTGAAGTCGAGCTTGGCGCCCTGGATCTCGACCGGGGCGAACCCGGCATTGGGGACCTTGACCACCCCCGGCGCGAGGGAGAGCCCTGCGGCGATCCTGCGTTCGCCGCCGCCGGTCTGGGTCATCGAGATCTTGCCACTGAGCGCCAGGCCATCGAGAGCGACCATGGCGTTGCCGAAGGCCAGCGCTACCGCCTCCGCCGGTTCGAAGCGCTGGATCTCGATGGTCGCGCTGCGCGTCCCGTCCGGCGCGCTCGCAAGGTCGATCGCCAGCTCCTTCCAGCGCGGACCGATCCGCCCCTTCATCGACAGCCGGGCCTGGCCGCCGCCGAACCGCTCGAGCTTGATGTCCACATCCTCCAGGCCGGAGCGTTGCCGCCCGGCCGGGTCGATCAGCGTTACCCGCGCCCCGCCGATGCTGGCGACCTCGAGCGAGCCGAGCAGCCCCTCATTAGAGACCAGCGCGCCGATCGCGTTCATCGCCCCGGCAAAAGCGTCCCAATCGACGGGGTCGCCTGCAACCGGCGCCTTCGGAGACTGCTCCGGCTGGGCGTCCTGCTCCAGCAGCAGCGAGCCGTCCTGCCTCACGCCGAGCCGGATGTTGACGCCGCGCAGGTCGAGCGAGACCAGGCGGATATCGCCGCGCAGAAGCGCCATCGGCTCATAGCCCAGCACCGCCTCGGGCGCCCGGAACGATGCGCCGCCGGCATGCCGGAACGAGACTTCGCGGACCCGCAGGCGCGAGCGGCCATCGACGCGGTCGAGCTCGGCATTCCCCGCTTCGACCTTCCAATTCGGGCCGAGCCGCTCCTCTATCGCTGCCGAGATCCGCCCCTCCAGTCCCGGCAGCGGAACGACGCCGGTCACCAGCAAGGCGACGCCGCCGAGCCCTAGGGCCACCATGGCCATGCAGACCGCAGCCGCGACCACGACGATCCCACGCCAGGCGCGCCTGGTCACGGCAGCGACCTCCTGGCACTCCGCCTCGGAGGTCCTGGCGGGTGCTGGGGCCGCGTCGATCTTGCTGTCCTTGCTCAACGAATCGCTTCTTGTCTTGTTGGTCGAATCGTGCGGATCGATGCGATGGCTGGTGCGAGGGCCGCCGAGCCATTCGCATGATGCGCCTGATCCCGGGAGCGGTACAGCAACGACAGGCTAGCTGATTCGTTCCCAGCGGGTCCGGTTTGTGATTTAAGCCGGCTTGCGGCGTACCGCTCGCCCGGCCGTTACATGTGATCGCGACCAAAGGAAGGCGAAGATGGCATTGAGCGAAGGCATCCAGGCTCCCGACTTCACCTTGCCGACGGATGGTGGCGGCTCGCTGACGCTGTCCAGCCTGCGTGGTGGCAAGGTCGTGCTCTATGCTTATCCGGAAGACAACACGACGAGCTGCACCAACGAGGCGCTGTCCTTCAACGCGCTGCTGGACGATTTCGCCGCCGCCGGCACGACCGTCATCGGTATCTCGCCGGATTCGGTGAAGAGCCACGACAAGTTCAAGCAGAAATACGACCTGAAGCTGACCTTGGTTTCCGACGAGGAACGCAAGGCGATCGAAGCCTACGGCCTGTGGGTCGAGAAGCAGATGTATGGCCGCCACTATATGGGCGTGGAGCGCAGCACCTTCCTGATCGACGAGGCCGGCAAGATCGTCCGCGTCTGGGCCAAGGTCCGGGTCAAGGGCCATGCCGAGGCCGTGCTCGCGGCCGTCCGGGAGCTCTGAGGCCAGCTCTCGGAGATCCGCAAAACCCGCTGCGATTTGCGATTGGTTAACCCTAACGAGGTCTAATCATCCTATCGCAGCGTCACTCCCGGTTTTGCGTATGACCTCCTCGGATTCCCCTGCTCAGGCCGCCGGCCACGAGCTTGCAGTGACTGGCATTCTTGCCCGCCGCAGCTTCACCGTTCGCCGCTCGACCGCGCTGCTCGGTCTCAGCCTCCTGGCGCTGACCACTGCCTGGAGCGGCGCGACGAGCTGGTACATCCTGCGCAAGGACGACCTCGCCGCGCGGTTGATCAGCCGCGAGACCTCCCGCCAATACGCCTATGAGGATCGGATCGCCGCCCTGCGCGCCGATGTCGACCGGCTCGCCAGCCGCGCCTTGCTTGACCAGGATGGCGTCGAGGCCCGCGTCGGCGAGATCGCCGCGCGCCAGGCCGAGCTCGAATCGCGACAATCTCTGGTCAGCGCTGTCGCCGAAAGCCTGCAATCGGCAGGGATCGGTGTGTCGCAGGCGGCCAAGAACCCGCTGCGCCAGCGCATGATCAAGCCCGAGGAACCGGTCCGCGCCTCCGGCGTCACCAGCTTCGCGCCCTTTGCCTCGGGCAAGCCGACTCCGGCGCCGGAGACCCTGCCGCTGCGCGGCGCCGACGACCGCCCGGCGCCCTGGCAGTCGGGCGAGACCGAGGCGCCGGTCGCGCCGGCCAAGCGCGTCGCCGAGGCCTTGACCCAGCTCGACCAGTCGATCGAGCGCAGCTCGGTCACGCAACTCGCGGCCTTGCGCGAGCTCGACAGGAATCTCGGCGATACCCAGAAGACGCTGCGCAGCGCCCTTGCCGAAACCCGCCTGGACACCGACAAGCTCGCTGTCGCCGTCCAGGCCCCGAAGGGCGTCGGTGGCCCCTTGGTCCCGGTCAATCTCGATCCGTCAGCGGGGCCGTTCGAGGCAACCCTGAGTTCGCTGCAGCCGCGTATCGCGACCGTCTTCCGCCTGCGCGGCCTCGTCGAGCAGCTGCCCCTGCGCCGGCCGCTCGCGGGAGAACTCGAGCTGAGCTCCAATTACGGCTATCGCGCCGATCCCTTCACGCGTGGCGCGGCCCTGCACACCGGCATGGACCTGCGTGCCGAGCACGGCTCGCCGGTGCGCGCGACCGGCCCTGGCAAGGTCGTGACGGCCGAGTATTCCGGCGGCTACGGCAATATGGTCGAGATCGAGCATGCCGGCGGCCTCAGCACCCGCTATGCTCACATGTCGGCAATCCTGGTCAGCGAGGGGCAGATGGTGACGGCCGGCACGCTGGTCGGCCGTGTCGGCTCCACCGGCCGCTCGACGGGCCCTCATCTGCACTACGAGACACGCATCGACGGCGAGCCTGCCGATCCGAATCGTTTCCTGCGTGCCGGCGACAAGCTGGCCGGGCAGCTCTGACAGTCCGCGACCGACGAGCGCAAATCCTGACAACCGGCTGCAGCATTGAGCTGCAACCGGTTGTTTTGATTCGAGAAGCCAGTCGGAGCGAGCCCGCTCTCAGTCGATGTCTTCGACTTCGACGCTCGTGCCGTAGACACGCTGCGCCAGCGACGCTTCCATGAACGGGTCGAGATCGCCGTCGAGCACATCGGAGGGCGCCGTCGAGGTCACGCCCGTGCGCAGGTCCTTCACCAGCTGATAGGGCTGCAGCACATAGGAGCGGATCTGGTGGCCCCAGCCGATATCGGTCTTGGAGGCCTGCTCGGCGTTGGCCTTCTCCTCGCGCTTCTTCAGCTCGGCCTCGTAGAGGCGAGCGCGCAGCATGTCCCAGGCCTTGGCCCGGTTCTTGTGCTGCGAACGCTCCTGCTGGCAGGCCGCCACGATACCAGTTGGGATATGGGTGATGCGCACCGCCGAATCGGTGGTGTTGATGTGCTGGCCGCCGGCACCCTGGGCCCGGTAGGTGTCGATGCGGCAGTCGGATTCCTTGATGTCGATGACGATGCGGTCATCGACGACCGGGTAGACCCAGACCGACGCAAAGGACGTCTGTCGACGCGCATTGGAGTCGAACGGCGAGATGCGCACCAGCCGATGCACGCCCGACTCCGTCTTCAGCCAGCCATAGGCGTTATGGCCCTTGAACTGCAACGTGGCCGATTTGATGCCGGCCTGGTCGCCATCCTGGTATTCCAGCATGTCGACCTTGAACTTTCGCCGCTCGCCCCAGCGCCGATACATGCGCAGCAGCATCTCGGCCCAGTCCTGGCTCTCTGTACCACCGGCGCCGGGGTGGATCTCGACATAGGTGTCGAGCATGTCGGCTTCGCCGGAAAGCAGCGATTCGACCTGCAGCCGGCCAGCCTCGACCTCGACCGTCCTGATCGCCGCTTCGCCCTCGGCGATGGTGGCCGCGTCGTCTTCCATCTCGCCGAGCTCGATCAGGGTCAGCGCATCCTCGACCTCACGCTCGAGCCGCGTGATGCCCTCGATCTGCGTCTCGAGCTGGGTGCGCTCGCGCATCAGCTTCTGCGCGGCTTCCGCGTCGTTCCAGAAATCGGGGCCTTCGGAGAGCGCGTTCAGCTCCGCCAGGCGTCGTTGTGCGACATCCCAGTCAAAGATGCCTCCTCAGCAGTCCGATCGACTGCTTGGCGTTGTCGAGTTGCGTCTGGATTTCGGGTCGCATGATTGGTTCGCGTTGTCCGCTTTCGGTCGCTGTTGGCAGCTGGAGATAGGGGGGATGATCCCAGCTGTAAATGCTCAATCGTCGACGGTAACCGGCGGAGCAAGCTTCAGGCGAACGAAACTCCGATTGCGCCGAGTCGGCCGAAATCGGCGTGGAAGACATCGCCGGCCACCACGTCGACGGCGCGCGTGAAGGAGCCGCAGAGCACGATCTCGCCCCGTCGGAGCGTGACGCCGTGAGCTGCGAGCTTGTTGGCGAGCCAGGCGATGCCAGCTGCGGGATGTCCCATAATCGCCGCCGACAAGCCCGATTCCTCGATCACGCCATTTCGCGACAGCGTAGCACCGATCCAGCGCAGGTCGGCCTCCTGCGGTCGGACGATCCTCCCGCCGGTTACGAGTGCACCGAATGCGGCATTGTCGGCGATCGTATCAGTCACGACGAGTGGCGGCTCCGTGCGAAAATCTATGATCTCGAGCGCCGGCATGACGAATTCGGTCGCGCGCAGCACATCATGAACCGCGCATCCCGGCCCGGTCAGATCCTCGCCCATGACGAAGGCGAGTTCGACCTCGATCTTGGGCGCCAGAAACATCGCCGCGGAGATCTGGCTGCCATCGCGGAACAGCCGGTCATCGAGGATGCAACCATAGTCCGGCTCGGCGATCCCGGCAGCGATCTGCATGGCCCGTGACGTCAGGCCGATCTTGTGTCCGACGATACGAGCGCCTCCATCGAGGCGTTGGCGCACATATGACGATTGGATACGGTAGGCTTCGTCGAGCGTTATCTCGGGATGGAGCATGCTGAGCTGGGGCATGCGCTGGCGCGTCCTCTCCGCTTCGACAAGCAGCTCGGCGGCCTGATGGGATTGCTCTTCGGTCAACATCGCTTGGCCCTCAGATGGTTTCAATGATGAGCATCGCGCTGGTATCCGGCTCGCGAGCTGCGAACAGATGCGGGACGTCGGCCGGGTAGCTGATGAAATCACCCGCGGACAATTCGACGGCGCTCCCGATCGGGCCGGCCAGGGCACGTCCCTGACAGAGCAGAAGGTGCTCGACCGTGCCAGGCCGATGCGGCTGGGATTCATGCGGCTGACCAGGCTGCACGACGAGCCTGTAGATGTCTCGTCGCGCCGCGGGCGGGCACGTCGCGAGCAACGTCGCAGCATAATCCGATTGCTCTGCGCGTACCGTCGCTCCCTGCCCGGCGCGCACCACGGTCACACCCTGTCGCGGCGGTTCGATCAAGCGGCTGACCGGCACGCCGAGGACGCCAGCCAGTCCCCAGAGAGTCTCGATGCTCGGGTTACCGTTGCCGGCCTCGAGCTGCGACAGCGTTGATTTCGAAAGGCCAGCGCGCTTCGCCAGATCGCTTGCCGTCAGCCCCAGACGCTCGCGCTCGCGACGTACGGCGAGTGCGACAAGCGCGCTCGGTCCGGTTGCGTCCTCTGCCGGGCCGTGATGCGGCCCCTCCTCGGCTCCGATCGACATGAGACACACCCTCTTGACCGGCGGCTCCGCCGATTCTCTTGACCGGCATCCCACCAATAGCATTATATTGTACTGCTGTTCGATATAATGCAACACAAGGCACCACTTTGACGGCGCTAGTCTGGAGATCGGAGAATGACGCTGCATATCGGTATTGTCGGCTGCTCGGCCGAGGGGGCGGCACTGTGCTACCGCACGATCTGCTCAGAAGGAGCAGCGTTGCTTGGCCCGCATGCCCACCCGGAAGTATCGCTGCACACCCCCTCCCTCGCGGAGTATGTCGCGTGCCTCGATCATGGCGACCTGGTCGGCGTTGCCGACCTTATGCTCGCCTCGGCGCATAAGCTTGCGTCCGCCGGCGCGGATTTTCTGATCTGCCCCGACAACACGATCCATCAGGCATTTTCGCTGCTGGCCGGGCGCTCACCGCGTCCATGGCTGCATATTGCCGAAGTCGTGGCCGCCGAAGCGCAGCGGCGCGGCTATCACCGCCTCGGCCTCACCGGGACGGCGTGGCTGGTCGACAGCGAAGTCTACCCTGAGGCCCTCGACCGTATCGGCCTGGAGTGGCGCAGGCCGTCCGCCGCCAATCGCGACCTGACAAGCAGGATCATCATGGACGAGTTGGTCTATGGAAAATTCGGCCGGGATTCAGTCCTGACGTTCCAGCGCGTCATCGACGACTTCAAGATTCAGGGATGCGATGCCGTCATTCTAGGCTGCACCGAAATCCCGCTCATCATCGATGACGATAATTCCGCGCTGCCGACACTCGATTCGACTCGATTGCTCGCTCGGGCGGCGTTGCGACATGCAATAGGAGAGGACCGGTGAGCGCGCGGCGCATCGTCGAAGTACCGGTACTCTCTGCGGCACTCCGGGATATGAACGTGCCGTTGTCGCCGGTGACGGCCGGAGGCGGTCTGGTTTTCGTCTCGGGAATGCCGCCGCTGGATCTCGACAGCGGCAAGCTTCGCGAGGGCGACATCGCCACTCAGACAAAGGCCTGTCTGGAGGCTTTGCTGCATTGCTTGACGGCGGCCGGATCGCGTGCCGAAAACGTCCTGATGATCCGGGTCTACGCCGCGAACGCCGGCCATTACGACACGATCAACCGGGTCTACGCGCAATTCTTCCCGGTCGATCCACCGGCCAGAACCTTCGTCCCGGTCGCGTCCTGGCCAAAGCCCTTCGATCTTGAGATCGACTGTACCGCGCTCGGCCCGGCGGCTCAGTAGAGACCGCCGGTGCCCGAGCCGACCGAGCGCCCGCCCGCCGGCGCGACGCTCATCGCCCCGCCGGTGCCGTCAGAAGCGCCGATCACCGAATAGCTGTCCGGCGGCGCCGTGCCCGGCTTGAAGGCTTCGAGGATGCCGCCTTCGCCGCCGGCGCGCATGCCGGTGCGGGGATCGACGCGGATCAGCTTGATGCCGGGCGGCACGCGGAACGGCGTCGCCGGCTTGTCCTTCAGCGCGACCTGCATGAAGTCGCGGAAGATCGGCGCGGCGTACTGGCCGGCGGTCGCCGAGTTGCCGAGCGACTTCGGCTTGTCGAAGCCCATATAGACGCCGACGGCGAGGTCCGGCGAGAAGCCGACGAACCAGACGTCCTTGGCGTCGTTGGTCGTGCCGGTCTTGCCGGCGAGCGGCTTGCCGACCGACTTGACCACCGTCGCGGTGCCGGCATTGACGACGCCTTCGAGCATCGAGACCATCTGGTAGGCGGTCAGCGGATCGAGGACCTGCTCGCGATTGTCGATCAGGCGCGGCTCACGCTGGTTGCTCCACTTTTCGGCCTCGCAACCTTCGCAGGTGCGCTGGTCGTGCTTGAAGATCGTCGCACCCCAGCGGTCCTGGATGCGGTCGATCAGCGTCGGCCGAATGCGCTTGCCGCCGTTCGCCAGCATCGAATAGGCCGCAGTCATCCGCATGACCGTGGTTTCGCCGGCACCGAGCGACATCGAGAGCACCGGCAGCATGTCGTCATAGATGCCGAAGCGGCGGGCATACTCCGCGATCAGCGGCATGCCGACATCCTTGGCGAGGCGCACCGTCATCAGGTTCTTCGAGAACTGGATGCCGTAGCGCAGCGTGCGTGGGCCGGTGAACTTGCCGTCGTAATTGCTCGGCGTCCACATGCCGAGACCACCGCCCTGGTCGACCTCGATCGGCGCGTCGAGCACGATGCTGGACGGGGTGTAGCCGTTGTCGAGCGCGGTCGCATAGACGAAGGGCTTGAAGGACGAGCCCGGCTGGCGCAGCGCCTGCGTCGCGCGGTTGAACTCGGACTGGTCATGCGAGAAGCCGCCGACCATGGCGAGCACGCGGCCCGAGAACGGGTCCATCACGGTGATCGCGCCATTGACCTCAGGCATCTGGCGCAGGCGAACCTGGCCCGGCTTGCCGTCGATCGGCTCGACATAGACGACGTCACCCGGCGAGACGGCCTGCGACACGCGGGTACGCCGCGTCCAGCGGATGCCGTCCGGCCCGAGCGTCACCGTCTCGCGCTCCGGACGGAGCTGGCCCGAGGCTTCGCGGACAGGCTGCAGGCCGAGGCGAGCGCTGTCGCCGCTGGCGTCGAGCACGACGGCCAGGCGCCAGGGCTTGACGTCGCCGAGCACCGGCAGCTCGGCGATGGCGAGGCCCCATTCGCGGCTCGCAGCGTCGATCTTCTGGATCGCGCCGCGCCAGCCGCGCGCCTCGTCGAAGCGCACGAGACCGTCGACCAGCGCCTTGCGCGCCATCAGCTGCATCTTGGGATCGACCGTGGCACGCACCGAGAGGCCGCCTTCGAGCAGCTTCTTCTCGCCATAGCGGTCCTGCAGCTCGCGCCGGATTTCCTCGGCGAAATAGCCGGCGGCGATCTGGTTCGGCGAGACCGTGCGCGGGTTGACGCCGAGCGGCTGCTTCTTCGCAGCATCGGCATCCGGCCGCTTGAGGAAACCGTTCTCGGCCATGCGGTCGAGCACGTAGTTGCGGCGCTCGATCGCGCGCTCGCGGTTGCGGAACGGGTGCAGGTCGGTCGGCGCCTTCGGCAGCGCGGCGAGATAGGCCGCCTCCTGCGCGTTGAGCTCATGCACCGACTTGCCGAAATAGTTCAGCGCCGCCGCGGCGACGCCGTAACTGCCCTGCCCCGGCGCCGGCGCGCCGAGATAGATCTCGTTGAGGTAGAGCTCGAGGATCTTGTCCTTCGAATAGGTCGACTCGATTCGCAGCGCGATCAGCGCCTCGCGGATCTTGCGCTCGATGCTCTGCTCGGAGCCGACCAGGAAGTTCTTCGCCACCTGCTGGGTGATGGTCGAGGCGCCCTGCGGCCGGCGGCCGGAGCCGCGATTGCGGAAGTTCGAGACCGCGGCGCGGGCCAGGCCCTCGGGGTCGACGCCGAAATGCTTGTAGAAATTCTTGTCCTCGGCCGAGAGGAAGGCGTCGATGATCAGCTTCGGCACCGCCTGGATCGGCAGATAGAGCCGCCGCTCGCGCGCGAACTCGGCGATCAGGCTGCCGTCGCCGGCATGGACGCGGCTCATCACCGGCGGCTCGTAATTCCGCAGCTGCGCCGAATCGGGCAGGTCCTTGGAGTAGTGCCAGATCACGCCGGCCGCGCCCGCGACGCCGATCACGAACAGGATCGTACCGACGGCGAACGCCCATCCGAAAAGGCGCAGTATGAACCGCATCGAGAATTTTGACCCTGGCTAGCGGCAGTGTCGGCGCCCTCCCCCTTTGGCGTCGCGACCTGCCCGGCTGATCTTCAACTCATTCCTATATCACGGCAGAAATGGCGGAACCGTGGCTTTGCGACCACAAATCGCCATCTTCGACCGTCGAACAGTCAAGGCTTGCTTTGCGCGGCCTTGCCGGGGCTTTGCACGCGCTCGAAATACTGGTCGATCGCCTGCTGGACGGCCGCGGAAGCCTGCGTGCGCCAGCCCTCGGAATTCAGGAGCTCGGCATCCTTCGGGCTCGACATGTAGCCGAGCTCGATCAGCACCGACGGCACGTCAGGCGCGGTCAATACGCGAAAACCTGCCGAACGCAACGGCACCTTGTGCATCTTCACCGAGCCACCGAGCCTTTCGACCAGGTTTCGCGCGAAGATCGTCGAGAAGCTGCGGGTCTCGCGCTTGGCGAGATCCATCAGGATGCCCGCGACATCATGCACGTCCTCGCTCGAGTCGAGGCCCGCGACGGCATCGGCCTGGTTTTCCTTGGCTGCCAGCCGCGCCGCCTCGGCATCGCTGGCGCGCTCCGAGCCGGTGTAGACGGTGGCGCCGCGTACATCTTGGGCCTGCGCCAGCGAATCGGCGTGGATCGAGATGAAGAGGCTGGCCTCGACGCCGCGTGCGATACGGACACGGTCGTTCAGCGAGATGAAGGTGTCATCCGAGCGGGTCATGATCACCCGGTAGCGCCCCTGCGCCTCGAGCTGTTCCTTCAGCTTCAGCCCGAAGGCGAGGACGACCGCCTTCTCGGCGATCGCCGCGACCTGGGTGCCGGGGTCGATACCGCCATGTCCGGGATCGATCACCACGATCCGGCGCGAATCGCCCTCGGCCTTGCGCTCGACAGGGATACTCGGCAGCTGCGTCTTCGCCGTCGCTTCGCGGGCGAGCGCGGCAAACTCCTCGCGACTCGTCCGCTTCAACTCGACGACCAGCTCGCCGAAGCCGCCGCGCACCGGCTTGACCGAGACGCTCGCTACCGCGGCTGGCTGGGCGAGATCGAGGATGATGCGGGATCGGTCGGCCATGAACAGGCCGTAGCGGAAGCCGGAGACGAAGCCCGCGGACTTGCGCCCCTGTTTCGGGTCGACCTGGAAGTTGATCGAGGGCAGCTCGACGATGACGCGATCGGGCCCTGCCATGACCGTGGCGCTCGCGCTCACCGGCCGCGACAGCGCCATGCTCAACCGGACATTCTCGCCATTGACCTCGAGCCGCGCGTCGGTGGCGACCGGAAGGTCGGTGGCGGCAAGACGCGCCGGCGAATTCGCAGCTGCGAGAGAGAGTGACGATAGAAGCAGTGCCGCACATGTGAGAAGCCGCAAGGCCGGCATGGCGATGCGGTGCGGGACGCCCTTTGCGGAGAGGCGAAGCCGGTGAAGCAGGAGGAAGCTCCTCGATTCGCTGGTTCGACGCTTAACAAGACTTAACCATAGCGTCGCCAATCGTTGACAACCCGTTACCACGGCCGACCGACAGCGGAAACCGCGCCTGCCCGATCACCCACCGTTAACGCGCTTGCAAAAATGCATCGCCTGTCTGTAATGGAGACGGTTGCATCGCGAAGGCTACCGCAGCGCGCAAACCGGGTCCCTGGCCCGCTGACGCCCTGCGAACTGGCCGAACGACCGGATCATCCCGATCCAGGCCGGCGCGAAGGCAGCCAGCAACGGAATCGTCCGCGGACGGGCTTGCGCCAGGCAGCAATCGGCGCCGGTCTTGTTGTCCGCGAGCGTGTCAACGCGGTGCGCCCCGTTCGAGGCGCGCTGCAGGTCAAAGGTAAGATGTCGGAGCAAACGACGCCGTTCTCCTTTTCGGTGTTTCGTCGAAACCTCTCAGGTGGCGACGGGCTGATTGCCCGCTCCGCCACCCGCTCCCGTCGTCCGTCCCAGACCGAACTGCTCTCCCTGCAACAGGCCGGCTTCAGCCGGCAAACGCGCGGTGCCCCTGCCCGCGGCCGTGGACGCATGTCCGCGGCCCGGCGGATTGCCGAGGCCGCCGCGCCAATGGAATTGTGCCATGGCCAACAAGATGCTCATCGACGCCACCCACCCGGAAGAGACCCGGGTCGTGGTGTCTCGCGGCTCGCGTATCGAAGAGTTTGATTTCGAATCAGCCAGCCGCAAGCCGCTCCGCGGCAATATCTATCTGGCGAAAGTGACGCGGGTGGAGCCTTCGCTCCAGGCCGCCTTCGTCGAGTATGGCGGCAACCGCCACGGCTTCCTCGCCTTCTCCGAGATTCATCCGGACTACTACCAGATCCCGGTCGCCGACCGGCAGGCCCTGCTCGCCGAGGAAGCGCGCGCCGAGCGCGAAGAGGAGCGCGACGAGGAGAAGCGCGAGCGCCGTGGCCGCCGTGGCCGCCGCGACCGCGACAACCGGCCCAAGCGCGCCGCCGAGAGCGGCGAGACCGTCAGCGCCGAGGTCGATGCCGGCGCCGCTCAGCCCGGGGACCTGGTCGAGACCAACGGCAAGGAAGCGGCCATGGTCAACGAAGGCGCCCCCGCCTTCGGCGAGAGCTTCGCGCCCGAGATCGCCGAATCCGCCAATGAGGACGCGGCCGAGAATTCCGCGCCGCTGACCTTCGAGACCACCGCCGAGGCGCCGGTCTCCGAGGATGGCGACGAAGCGGCTGAAGCGCGCCGCCCGTCGCAGGACGACGAAGACGGCGAGGAGAACAGCGGCGACGAAGCCCAGGAAGAGCCGGAGCAGCTCGGCGGCGGCGACGCTCTCGACGACATGCCCGAGCGCCCGCGCAATCTGCGTCGCCAGTACAAGATCCAGGAGGTGATCAAGCGCCGCCAGATCATCCTGGTCCAGGTCGTCAAGGAGGAGCGCGGCAACAAGGGCGCGGCCCTCACCACCTACCTCTCGCTCGCCGGCCGCTATTCGGTGCTGATGCCGAACACCGGCAAGGGCGGCGGCATATCGCGCAAGATCACCAATGCCGAGGACCGCAAGCGCCTCAAGGAGATCGCCCAGGAGCTGGAGGTGCCGGAGGGGATGGGCATCATCCTGCGCACCGCCGGCGCCTCCCGCACCAAGCCGGAGATCAGGCGCGACTACGAATATCTGATGCGGATGTGGGAGAGCGTTCGCGAATTGACGCTCGGCTCGGTCGCTCCGGCGCTGGTCTATGAGGAGGGCAACCTCGTCAAGCGCTCGATCCGCGACCTCTACAACAAGGACATCGACGAGGTTCACGTCGCCGGCGAGAGCGCCTATCGCGAGGCCAAGGACTTCATGCGCATGCTCATGCCGAGCCATGCCAAGAGCGTGAAACCCTATCGCGAGCAGACCCCGCTCTTCGCCGCCTTCGGCGTCGAGAGCCAGCTCGACGCGATGTTCTCGAACACGGTGACGCTGAAGTCGGGCGGCTATATCGTCATCAACCAGACCGAGGCGCTGGTCGCGATCGACATCAACTCCGGGCGCTCGACCCGCGAACACAACATCGAGGACACCGCCCTCAAGACCAATCTCGAAGCTGCCGAGGAAATCTCGCGCCAGCTGCGCCTGCGCGACCTTGCCGGCCTCATCGTGATCGATTTCATCGACATGGAGGAGAATCGCAATAACCGCGCGGTCGAGAAGAAGCTGAAGGAGTGCCTGAAGAACGACCGGGCCCGCATCCAGGTCGGCCGCATCTCCGCCTTCGGCCTGCTGGAGATGTCGCGCCAGCGCATCCGCACCGGCGTGCTCGAGAGCTCCTCGGTGCCCTGCCCGCATTGCGCCGGCGCCGGCCTCGTCCGCTCGACGCCCTCCATCGCGCTGCAGATCCTGCGCGCCCTCGAAGAGGCGCTGATCAAGAGCGCCTCGCATAATCTCGAGGTCCGCACCCGGCCCGAGGTCGCGCTCTATGTGCTCAACCAGAAGCGCGCCCATCTGCGCGACCTGGAGGAGCGCTTCAACATCACGATCACCGTCTCGGCCGACGCGGCCTTGCTCGGCACCCGCTATTTCGAGGTCGAGCGCGGCGAGTTCGTCGGCAACGAGAACCGCGTCGTGCCGGTCTCCAGCATGCGCGCCGAAGCGATCATCGACGAGCCCGAGGACGAGGACATCGTCGAAGTCGAGGTTGAGGCCGAGGCAGAGATTGAAAGCGGGGCCGAACGTGAGACCGCGGCTGAGCCGCGCGCCGCTGCCGAGGGCGAAAGCCAGGAGAGTCGCGACGGGCGCCGCCGGCGTCGGCGCCGGCGTCGCCGGCGTGGTGGCGAGCGTGACGGGCAAGACCAGCAGGGCGCTGCCGAGGGCGACGACCAGGCCGAAAGCGACGAAGACGACTCCGGCGAGGACGAGAACACTGCTTCGGCTCCTGTCGCGGCTACCCCCGAGGATGAAGCTCCGGCCGTGACCGAAGCGCCTGCTGCGGAACCGGAGGCCGACGCCAAGCCGAAGCGGGCGCGCCGCGGCCGTGCCAAGAAGGCGGAGGCAGAGACAGAGGCACAGTCTGAAACCGCCGAAGCCCCCAAGAAGGCTGTGAAGGAAGCTGCCAAGGCAGTGGAGAGCGCAGCGGAGAGCGTCGCCGAGCCGGCGGAAAAGCCCAAGCGGAGCCGCTCGCGCAAGAAGGTCGTGCCGATCAGCGAAGATGGCGTCGCCGCCGCCCCGGCTGAGGTCGCGCCTGCTCCCGAGCCGGCAACGCCTGAAGCCGTTGCCGCTCCGGCCCCCGAACCGGTCGTCGAAGCGGCGCCTGCTCCACGGGTCGTCGAGGAGCCCGTCGCGGTCGTGCTGACGCCGCCGGATCCGGACCGGCCTAAGCGCGGTGGCTGGTGGAACAAGCTGGCCGGACGCAAGTGATATCAGGGCCGTCGCGAGCGATCGCGGCGGCCTTTTCCTTAGGCGGAGAGCATATGCGGCCACCGCGAAACGCCGAGCGAGTCGTGATCGCCGCCCTTGCCTGCGCCGGCTTGATCGGCGTGGCCGTCATCGCCCAGCAGGCGATCGGCTGGCTCGGCGTCGGCCTCATCGGCCTGTTCACCCTTTTCGTTGCGGTGCGCTACGAGCTTGAGGGGAATCTGCCGGTCGGCCCGCAGATGACGCCCGATCTCTATGCCAGCCAGTTCGGCAAGTACGGCCGCGAGCACGACGCCGAGCGCGCCGATCGGCGCCATGCATGGCAGCGCCAGCTCTCGGCCGCCCGCCTCGCCGCCGGCATGGGGACTCTGCTGGCTCTCGTCGGCTTCGGCTTCTTCCTCATCCTGGAATTCGGGCAGCAGACCGGCTGAGCGGGACTTGCTTCACTCCGCCGCCGGTGCGAGCGGCGTCGGCGGCGGGATGGTCGCTATCGCCGCGGCAGCGCTCTTGCCGCTCCCTTCCTTTACGGTGACGGCATTGGAGGCGAAAGGCACTTCCGCCTCGATCAGCCCGCGATAGACCCGCTTCAGCGCCTCGCGCTGCAGCATCGAGGCCTGGTTCGGCTTGGCGGTGAATTTCAGCCTGATCACGATCGCCGCTTCGGTGATGTCGGCGACGCCCTGCATCTTGAGCTGGGCGATGAAATGCGGCCCGTATTCCGGATCCTCCAGCAGCGCCGCCCCGATCTTCTTGATCGTCTTGCGCGCCTTCTCGATGTCGGCGGAATGGTCGAGGCGGACGTTGAACTTCACCGTCGCCCAGTCGCGGCTGGCATTGGTCAGCGACTGGACCTGGCCGAACGGCACGGTGTGGACCTGGCCGCTCTGATGGCGGAGCTGCATCGAACGCAACGAGATCTTCTCGACCGTGCCCTTGAGCCGGCCGGTATCGACATATTCGCCGACGCGGAAAGCGTCCTCCAGCATGAAGAAGAAGCCGGAGACGATGTCGCGCACCAGCGCCTGCGAACCGAACGAAATCGCGAGGCCGAGGATGCTGAAGGCCGCCAGCAGCGGACCGATATCGACACCCAGGCGCGACAGCAGGACGAGCCCGGTCAGGCCGAACACGGCGGTGAGTACCACGCCGCGCAGGATCGGCATCACGGTCGCCAGCCGTGACGGCACATGGTCGTGCGAAACCGCATCCTCATCGGCCGGGCCAGCCACAGCCCGGGGCGGCGCATAGGCGTCGAAGAAGCTGCGCAGGAAAACGATCGCGACCCAGCCCGCGAAGGCGAGCACGGCAACGCCCCCCGCCTGGCGCATCAGCACGGCGAACTGATCGGAACTGACGCCAAAAAGGAAGCCGGCCCAGAGCCGCGCCAGCAAATAGAAGCCGCCGGCCCAGATCGCGCCGCCGGCGGCAGCCCGCAGCGCATGTCCGACCGCGAGCGAAAGCGGCGCCTTCTCGCCCATCGCCGCCGCATGTGCCTGCCGGCAGGCCATCAGGCTGGTAACGCCGACCGCCAGGATCGGTGCCAGCACGATGATGAATTGCGTCAGTGCGGCAGCCTCCGCCCAGCGCGCGCCCCCCTCCATCATCGAGGAGGCATTGCCGACCATCCAGATCAGCACGGCGAGCGCTGCATAGAGCCAACCCGTCGTCCACGCGATCACGCGGCGCGCCGGCCCGGGCTCATGGGCCGAGGCAAGGATGAGCGCCGCAAGATCGTGCCGTGCATCGATGAACCACCAGACCTTGAACAAGGTCGAGACAATGCTGACCAGGGCGAACAGCCCGACGACGGCTCCAGGGCCGGTGGCATGCTGGATCGACACCGTCGCCGTCAGCAGTACGGGTGTGAGAATGCCGAAGAAGATCAGGAATTTGAAAGCCCGCTCGGCCCGCGGCAGCGGCATGATCCGACGTTCCGAGGCCCCGGGAGCGAGCAGGAAGCGTCCGAGGATCAGATATCCGGAGCCAATGGTGAGGCCGTTGGCGATCGTGCGCAGCACCATATGGGCAAGGTCGGGCTCCGGCAGCCAGAATTTGCGGACCGCATGCAGCGCTGCAAGCCAGAGCCCGAGTGTCGCCAGGTCCTGCAGCAAGCCCCAGGACGACGCGATCAGGCGCGGCGTGAACTCCGGCCCTTGCGGCTGCAGCCGGCGCGTGAACCAATCTTTGGTCGCGAGCCGAAACAGCCAGGCTACGGCAAACGCGAGTACAACGGCCACCGAAAGCCACCAGCCGGCCGAACCATTGCGGTTCTGCGCCCAGGCAGCACGCCAGGCGTCCGGTATCTGGGCAACGCGCGGCAAGGCTCCGAGGCCTTGCGTCACGCCATCGACGAAATGGTCCCAGAACGCCTCGGCAGGCGTTTCGCTTTCGGCGGGAGCACTGGCTGGCGGTGCAGCACCAGGGCTCGCTGGCGCGGCGGCCGGCGCGACTGGGGCCTTGACCTCGTCCTTGCCGGCGATCCTGATCTCGACCTTGCGGCCGCCGGTCGACAGGGCATCGACCAGGTTGCGCACCGTCTCGGGCGTCTCGTCGCCGCGCAGCGTCAGGACCGGCGCAGCGTCCGTCTTGGCCTGCTGCGCGGCGCCCGGGCCCGCGGCGACGCCAGCCAGCAGCGCCGCCGCGCACAACGCCATGGCTTTCAGCCAGTTCCGCATCGCGACCATGTCCTGCCCCCAAGCCGGATCAGATTGAGTCTACCGCTTCGCCTTGGCAAGCGCCGCTTCAACGCGTCTTCAGCCAGCGCTCCAGGCGCGCCACCGCCTCCTCGCATTCGGCCAGCGAGCCGGCGAAGGAAAGCCGCACCGTCCTCGCCCCGCGCTCCTCGTCGAAATCGAGCCCTGGCGTGATCGCAACGCCGGCATTCTCCAGAGCGTCCCGGCAGAAGCTCATGGAATCGTTTGAATATCGCCCGATGTCGAGATAGATGTAGAAGGCGCCGTCGACGGGCAGGAAATCGCCCAGCCCGATCTCCGGCAACGCCTTCAGCAGGTAAGCACGGTTTTCCGCGTAGCCGGCCTTGATCGCTTCGCATTCATCGGTTGCGTCGAACGCGGCCTCGCCTGCGACCTGGCTCAGCATCGGCACCGAGATCGAAAAATTCTGCTGCAGCCGCTCGATCACCCGCACCAACCGCTCCGGTACCACCAGCCAGCCGACGCGCCAGCCGGTCATGCAGTAGTACTTGGAGAAGGAGTTGACGATGATCGCGTCGGGGTCGGCGGCAAGCGCCGTCGTCGCCGGCCGCTCATAGGTCAGGCCGTGATAGATCTCGTCGGAGATGTACCAGAGGCCGAGCCGCCGGCATTCGGCCGCCACCGCAGCGATCGCCTCCGGCGTCATCACCACGCCGGTCGGATTGGCCGGGCTCATCGTCAGCACGCCGGCGAGCGGCCTTTCGGCATGGGCCTTGGCGATCAGCTGCGGCGTCAGCGCATAGCGCGTTTCCGGTCCAACGGGGATCGCGACCGGCTCGAGCCCGAGCGCGATCAGGATGTTGCGATAGGCCGGATAGCCCGGCGCGGTGATCGCGATGCGCGCCCCCGGCTCGAAGCAGGCGAGGAAGGAAAGGATGAAGCCACCGGAGGACCCGGTCGTCACCACGACGCGCTCGGCCGGCACCTCGACGCCGTAGGTGTCGCGATAGTGCTGCGCGATCCGGGACCGGAGCGAGCCGATGCCGAGCGCCTGGGTATAGCCGATGCGGCCATGCTCCAGCGCCCGCGCCGCGGCGGCCCGGATGCTGGCCGGCGTCGCCGCTGAAGGCTGACCAACCTCCATGTGCACGACCGAGCCGCCGCGCCGCTCGATCGCCTCGGCCGCGTTCATCACGTCCATGACGATGAAGGGCGAAACGCCCTGCGCGCGTTGCGCGGGCTTCGGCGCCGGCGGCAGGCCGGTAGCGGCGATGGTCATGGCGTCCTCGATAGCAGTCACGTTGCCCGAGCCATGCCCTGCGGGCGCGCCGACCGCAAGCGGCTCAGAGGTCGAGCGAGCCTTGCCGCGAAGACAGGGCTCGTGCGCTCTCGCCGGATTTCAGCTCGCTATGGCGCACGATCGCGGCGCTCATGCTGACCCGATAGCGCTCGCTGAGCGCGGTCGCGTCGAGCCGGCGCACCGCCGGGGTGTCCGGAATCAGGAAGGCGGCCGCATAGCGCCGCGCCTGATATTCCATCGACCGGAGCTTCGCCGAAACCCGCTCGGCCCGTCCGCCGGCCGGCCCTCGGTTCAGACTGCCCTCATGGCCGAGCAGCGCATGGCCGATCTCGTGCGCAACCGTCATCAGCGCCCTGCCCTCGCCGCGTTCGGCTGCCTGGAACACCGCCTCCGGAAGCAGCAGCCGCTCGGCTTGCGAATCCCACTGTGCCTCGGCCTCGCCGAGCGCGCCGTCCAGCACCCGCTCATAGGAGAATTCGGGGTAGCGCGCCTTGAGCCTCGCCAGCAGCACAGCGACCTCTACGGCCTCGTCGTCGCGAAAGCCGAGCCCGCGCCGATGCGCCAGGGCGCGAGCGTCGATCTGCGCATCGGTGAGGAAGGCATGGCGCATCGGCAGGCCTCCTGAGCCCGCCGATCATAGTGCCCTTGCCATGCCATCTCAACGAAGGCGGTCAGCTCGCCAGGATCGCCTCGACGATCTCCTGGACATTCAGCGCTTCTTCCAGCGTCGCCAGCTGGTGCGCCTCGCCGCGCGCCAGCTTGGCGACGCCTTCGAGCTGCCGCTTCAGCGCGACCGGCCGCGCTTCGAGCTGCGTCAGCGCATCCGGAGCCCGCTGCCAGGAGCCGTCCGGCTGGCGCTGCTCGGCCAGCGACCAGTCGCAGAGCCGGATCGCGCCGCCCTCACCTTCCAGCATCCAGATGTTGTGATCGTCCTTTGGCGTCGTGCCGACGCTGCCGATCAGCGTCACCGGGATGTCGCCCGCCATCAGGCGCGCCTCGATCCGGCGTTCAGACTTGCCCTCCTCCGGGAAGGAGACACTGGCCTGCAGGCCGTGGAGCACCCCGCCGAGCCGCCGGCTCAGGAAGAGGAAATGCGAGACGACCTCGCGGGTGAAGCCGCCCTGTTCGCGCCGGTCGAGCCAGCCTGCCGCATCGGCCTGCCAGGAGCGTGGCCAGGTTGCGAAGGCGACCTCGATTGAGATCCGCCGGTTGCCGCCGACGCCGCCGGCCCAGTCCTGCAATTGCGCGACCGCCGGCGAGGAGGCGAACGGGAAATTGACTGCTCCGCGCACACCCGCCTCGGCGACGAAGGCACGGGAATCGGCGACGTCGATCGCGAGCGGCTTCTCGCAGAAGACGGTTCTGCCGGCCGCGAGCGCGGCGCGGGCATGGCCGAGATGCGAGGCCGGCGGCGAGGCGATGTAGACGCAGTCGCTCGCCGCGATCACAGCGGCCGCATCGGGCTTCTGCGCGACATCAGGCAGCTCGCTGCCGATCCGCGCCAGCGCCTCGCCGGACGGGTCCCAGATGCCGGCAGCGCGCACCAGCTCCGGCGATTGCGCCAGGATCGCGCGCAGCATGCGCTCGCCCATGATGCCGGCGCCGATCAGGCCGATGGAAACGGGTGCGGACATGGCAAATCTCTCATCGCGTCAGGACGCAGGCCGCATAGCAGCTCGGCAATGCAGCAGGCTACCCCGCCCGGCGTTCGCCGCCCTTGATCAGCTCGACCCGGTTCCGGCCCGAAGCCTTGCCGGCATAGAGCGCCGCGTCGGCGCGCCGGTAGAGATCGGCCGCCGTCTCCTGCCCGTCGAACCCGACCGCCCCCATGCTGACGGTGATGTATGACGCCGTCGGCGACGCTGCGTGCTCGATCCTGAGCTCGGCGATCGCCTGCGCGACCCGTTCCAGCCGCTCCTGAGCCCTCTGCGGCGTGGTGTCGTAGAGCAGCAGGCCGAATTCCTCGCCGCCGAGTCGCCCGACCATGTCCATCGGCGGACGCAGCTTGCTGTCGATCGCGCGGGCGATCAGGGCCAGCGCGATGTCACCGGCCTGGTGGCCATAGCGGTCGTTGTAGCGCTTGAAATGGTCGACATCGAGCACCGCGAAGACGACCGGCACCCGCTCGCGCCGCGCCTGCAGCAATGCCATCGCGACATGCTCCTCGAAACCGCGCCGGTTGGCGATGCCAGTGAGCGCATCCGACATTGCCCGGCTGTGCAGCATGCGGCGTAGCAGGAACTGGTCGCGCTCGGCTCTCTCGCGCAGCCAGGCACCGACGGCACTGACGAATACTGCGAAGAACAGCAGGATCGACAGCCGCCCATGCTCGGCCAGTTGCGCCGGTTCGAGCATCAGCACGCCGAGCACAGTGGTGAACACCGCGATCAGCAAAGCGATGCCCAGGCTCTGCAGGAAGGTCAGCCCGACCGGCAGGAAGACAGCAGCAATGATCACGAGCTGGGCGATGTCGGCCTGCGGCAGGCCGCGCAGCTTGTACATGTTGGCGATGAAGGCGCAGGTCACCCCGATCAGCGCCAGCGCCAGCATGGTGAGGTGGTGATAGGCATGGGCCTGGCGGTTGCGGCGCACGATCCAGAGCAGGCGCAGGATCACGGCGAGCGTCCCCAGCCTCAGCACGATCGCGAGTTCGACGAAGCTGTCCTGGCTCCCGATCGCGATGAGATTGTCGAGGCGCGTCAGGTCGAGCCCGATGAAGGTCAGCCAGATGCCGAGCGCCGTGATCAGGCAGACCAGCGTGCTGCGGCGCTGGTCGGCGCGCATGTGCTGCCGATACTCGCGTTCCAGCACCGGCTCGAAGCCGAGGCCGTCGAGGCGACGCGCCACCGCCCCAGCGCTCGGCGGTTCGCCCGCCGGCTCGGCATGCCTGAAGATCGGATCGTGGCGTGGGGCGTGCACGCGCAAGACAATGGCGGCAACTGGCTAACGCCGCTTTGACGGCGGGTGCTGGGCACACAGCTTTCGCCCGGCAGGGTTTCGCCCGCCTTGCCGCGATGGCTCGCATTCGATCGATTTCGGTGGCGCTTGACCTTCCATCAGGCGGAGGCGCTACCAGGTTGCCATGTCCATGACCGACCAGCGCAACACCATCGGCGAGGTCTCGGCCTGGTCAGACGAAGCCGATCCAGCGCCCGGCGACCAACACGCAGAGCCAGAGCGAGGCGGAAACCATGGCCAGCACCCGAACGCGCAGGCCGATCACACCGCCCGCCAGTGCCGGCTTCAAGCCATGATGCTGTAGCGCGATGTTGCCGAGC
The DNA here is from genome assembly GCF_002831785.1 of Allobosea sp. FBZP-16. Taxonomy (NCBI): domain Bacteria; kingdom Pseudomonadati; phylum Pseudomonadota; class Alphaproteobacteria; order Hyphomicrobiales; family Alloboseaceae; genus Allobosea; species Allobosea sp. FBZP-16. Next base: position 670,633 of record NZ_LNCQ01000022.1, read on the forward strand.
GCCAGCACCAGCAGGCCGAGCTTGCTCAGGAAGGCGGTGTTCCCGAGATATTCGCCCGGCTTCACTGTGAACAGCCAGAGCCCGGTCGTCAGCGCCAGCGCCAGCCCGAATGCGGCCGTGCGGATCAGGATCGGGCCGATCAGCGGCAGCGCCGAGGCGCGCAAGACGCCGGCCAGCCGGAGATCGAGCGGCAGGATCGCGCCGAGCAGCAGGCCGATTCCGAGGATGTGCGCGGCATTGACCAAGAGATATGCGGTGCCGGAGCGTTGCAGCAGCAGCGCTCCCGGCCAGTTACCGAGCCAGTCGATCACTGTCGCCACAGGCGCTCAGTTCGTTTTGATTCGCTCCGGATACATGTCGTAGTTCTTGCCACCGATGGTGATGCGTACCGCCTTCATCTGCCTTTTGCTGGCGTCCTGATGCCGGTTGCCGAGCACGGTGATGGCGTCGCCGACCTTCGCTGTGTCGCCGGTAAAATTGGCCCGTGCGGTCTGGCTGGGATTGCCGAGATCGATCTGCCAGAGGACGCCATCGGTCGCCGCGACCTGCAGCGTCGGATGCGGCGGCGCCATCGAGATCGCGCGGATCGTGCCCTTGAGCTCACTCTGCTCGTCGACCGCCCAGCCCCAGCCATGATGCGCCAGGGCCGGCAGCGCGAGAGCGGAAACCGCCGCTCCGCAGAGAAGCGCCCGCCGGCCGATCGCGAAACTGGTCATGGTCGCACCCTCCTGATTGTCCAGACACGGTGGAAGGCTAACGCGGCATCTGCACCCTGTCGCCGCCGGCGCGGATCAAACCTGCGTCATCCGCGGCACGCCGCGCAGCGGCGGTTTGCGCTATGACTGCCGCGCGAATCCGATCCGGAAGGAGCCTCAGGCCGTGGACATCTTCGACAGGTTGAAAGCCACCGCAGCCGCCGATTGGGCGTCCTATGTCGAACATGATTTCGTCCGGCAAATGGGCGACGGCTCGCTGCCGCAGGCCGCCTTCCGGACCTATCTCGTGCAGGACTATCTCTTCCTGATCCAGTTCGCCCGCGCCTATGCGCTGGCGGCGTATAAGAGCCGAACCCTCGCCGACATGCGCGCCGCCAAGGCCGGCCTGTCGGCGATCCTCGACCTCGAAATGGACCTGCATGTCCGGCTCTGCGGCCGCTGGGGCCTCTCGCCCGAGCAGCTTGAAGCCGCGCCCGAGCATCAGGCGACGGTCGCCTATACCCGCTTCGTGCTCGATTGCGGCGTCTCGGGCGACCTGCTCGACCTGCATGTCGCGCTCAGCCCCTGCATCGTCGGCTATGCCGAGATCGGCGCGAGGCTCGCGGCCGACCTAGGCCCGGCGCTCGAAACCCACCCTTATCGCGACTGGATCGGCGAGTATGCCGGGCAGGCCTATCAGCAGGTCGCCCGCGACGCCCGCCGCCATCTCGACGCGCTCGCGGCGCGGGCGATGACCGAAGCGCGCTTTTCCGAGCTCGCCGCCCTGTTCGGCCAGGCTTCGAAGCTGGAGGCCGATTTCTGGCAGATGGGGCTCGACACGCCGCAGACCTGAACCGAGACGCCTGCAATGCCTATGAGCCCCCCCGGGGGGCTATTTGGCCTGATGCCCACTCGCCCGGATCATCGCGTCATCGATGTCCACCTGAGTGATCCTGCCGATCTCCGCGATGAAGACGATTCTGGTGCCTCGCGCCGGCTCGTCCCGATCGAGAGGCGCCAGCGTGGCTCTCCCACCCGCGAGCTGAAAAAGATATCGGCCATCGGGCTTCTCGATCGTGTCGAGAAATCCCTTCGCGCGGACCAGCCGCGGCGCAAGCCGGCCGACGACCTGCTGAAAGCCGGCGAGCGAGATCGGCGCGCCGGATGTCCAGTTGAAGCTTTCGAAACGATCGATGCTCGGCCTTTTCGGGCGCGTCGTCCGCTCGCGAGCCGTCCCGACTTCAGGAAAGACAAGATCGAGCGGAAAATCGCCGCCGGTCGCCTCGACGAGGGTGGCCCTGCGGTTGATCTGCGACAGGGAGCGGCAACGCTCGTCGAGCGAGGCCTTATCGACGAGATCGCCCTTGCTGACGGCGAGAAGATCGGCGGCTCGCAGCTGGCTCAGGAACAGCGGGTCGTCGAGCAGCGCCTCCGGTGCCGCCGCATCGACGACGCACAGCACCGTCTCCAGGGGCGCTTCGCGCCAGATCACCGGGTCCATCAGGTTACGGATGATGTCTTCGGGATCGGCGACGCCGCTGGTCTCGATCACGATGGCTTCGGGGCGCGGGGTTCGCCGCAGCAGATTGGAGAGCGTCCGCAGCAGGTCGCCTTCCAGCGAGCAGCAGATGCAGCCATTAGCGAGGCTGACGACCCCGTCCTCCGCGCCGGCGATCAGCTCCGCATCGATGTTGATCGCGCCGAAATCATTGACGACGGCAGCGATGCGGCGCCCGTCCGCCTGTTGCAGGATGCGGTTGACCAGCGTCGTCTTGCCGGCTCCGAGAAAGCCCGTCACCAGCAGGATCGGAACCGGCATGGCGTCAGGCCGCCGCACTGAGCGGTCGGCGCACAGGCCGGCCCGGCCGGGCCGCGACGTCCATGACTCCGTCGGCGATGACCGGCTCCCCGCTGACGATGAGATGCCGGACGCCTTCCGCCGGTCGGTTCATCGCCGAAAACTCCGCCCGATCGGTCAGCGTGTCGAGGTCGAACACCACGACATCGGCATCGGCGCCAGCCTTCAGCCGGCCCTTGTCACGCATGGCGGGCGTGCTCGCGGCCAGGATCTCGGCCGGGATCAGGGTGCACTTCGCGATCCCCTCCTGCAGGCTGACCGCCTGCCGCTCGCGCACCCAGTGCCGCAGAAAGCGCGTGAAGGTGCCGGACGAGCGCGGATGCGAGGTCGCTTCATCCGGCAGCGGCCAGGCATCGCCGGTATAGGTCGATCCGTCCGGCATCGACCACGGCATGGCGTCCGAGGCGATCGCGCCACCGGGATACAGCACCGAGAGGTCGAGCATGTCGCGATGGCGGGCGTTGTTCTCGGTGTCGAGCACATGCCAGAGAACGAGCTGCGACGGGTCCTCCGACTGCGCGGACAGCAGGTCCTCGCGGTCCTGGATTCGGCGCCCGCTGGTGACGAGCTGGATCTGCTCGTAGCGGGTGTCATTGCGGCGCTCGAATTCGGGATCGCTGAAGAACGCCGCCGCGATCACCGTCGAGCCGGTGCCATAGGGATAGGCCTCCACCGTGATCGGCAGCCCCTGCGCCTGTGCCTTCCGGATCAATCGCTCGCACCGCTCGACATCGGTCTTGCTGGAGCTGTTGAAGTGGCAGATGTGCATATGCGCGCCGGTGGCGCCGGCATAGCCGATCAGGCGGATATAGGCCTCGGCCGCGCTCTTCGGGTCGGTGTTCGCCATATAGGCGATATGGGTGAAGGTCGGCACGCCGCGCTCGGCGGCGAGCTGGCAGAGCGCCGTCAGCTCCTGCACGCCGGCGCCGGGCGCATAGGCATTCAGGATGCCGATGCCGATGCCGCCCTCGTCGAGCCCCGCCGCGATGCGCTCGAGGATGTTCTGCTGTTCGGAGGGCGAGGAGATCTCATCCATCCAGCGCGGATCGCGCATCGCGCGTCCGAACGCTTCCAGCGACGATTCCTCGTTGATCCCGATCATCGCGCCGATCCGGGCGAAGGCCCAGTTCGTGGCGGCGCCGTAGTTCAGGATGCGGCCCTGCTCCGCCTGGCGGCGATACCAGGAGGCGACCGGCAGCACGCCGGCCTCGAGGTCCAGCGTCGTGGTGACGCCGTCGAAGGCCTGCATGCGGTCGGCCGGAATCGACTGGCCATGGGCATGAAGGTCGATGAAGCCGGGCGCGACGACCAGCCCCCGTGCGTCGATCACGCGCTCGGCGCTGCCGAGGCTGGAGCCGATCGCGACGATCTTTCCGTCCGCGACCGCGACATCGGCGATGCCATCATGGCCGCTTTCCGGATCGACGACACGGCCACCCGAAATCAACAGTCCGCTCATCTGCGCTTGCCCCTCATGCCTCGGTTGGCCCGCGACCAGCGACCGCGAAGCAGCCGATGTTGGCCGATCGGGAATTGCCGAGACAAGCGCGTTGCCGGTGAAGCGCCTTGGCGGATGACGCATGTCGGATTGGGGCTGAGCGCAGCCTTGATCTCGCCTGAGCAAGCGTGTCGCGTGACAGCACCTGCCTGATGTGCATAATCCATGCGCATGAACCGTGCTGCCAAGAGACCGATCAATCTTTCGCTGGATGCCGACCTGATCGAGGCGGCGCGAGCCCACGGGCTCAACCTCTCGGCCATCACCGAGGACGCTCTGCGGAAGCGGATCGCGGAAGAAGATGCTCGGCGCTGGCTCGCGGAGAATGGCGAAGCGATCACGGCCCAGAATGCCTGGACGGCCGAGCGCGGCCTGTTCTCCGACGAATTCCGCGGCTGGTGAGCGCGTGGCGCAATACGACGTCTACGAGCACCCCGGCGAGCGTCTGCGAGCAGAATATCCGTTCGTCATCGACCTTCAGGCCGATCTGCTTTCTTCGCTCGACACTCGCGTGATTGCGCCGCTGCGCCGAGCCGAATTGTTGCCGGCGATCAAGCGCCTGAACCCCGGTTTCACGATCAACGGCGCGAAGGTCGTTCTGGTGCCGACCGAGATCGTCGCAATCCGTCGCAGCCTGCTGGGGCCGCCCGTCGCATCACTGGCAAAGGAGCATTTCGCCATCACGGCGGCGCTCGATCTGATGCTGACCGGAATCTAGGCCCAAGGTTCACGCAAAAACGGCCGGAGCAAGCTCCGGCCGTCATCGCATCCATCTATCGACTTAGATCGAGCCTCACGAACACCCGGTCGTCGAGCCACACGTGTTGCACTTCAAACACGTGCCATTCCGCACCAGCGTAAAGTTGCCGCATTCGCCGCACGAGTCGCCGACATAGCCCTTCATGATCGCCTCGGCCCGGCGCTCGGAAGCGGTCGGCTGGGCGGCCGGCGCGGCGAAGCCGAGCTTGCTCATCTGCTCTTCGCCATAAGTCTCCGGCTCTTCCTTCAGCGCGGTGGCGCCGAGCGTCGAGATGCCGGTCACGCTGGCGCCACCGCGAGCGACCGCGTCGTTGGCCGCAGCGCCGCCCTGGATGGCGAGGAGGTTGATCGGCTTGCCGCGGCGGAAGCCCGAGGAGGCCAGCGGGGTCGAGGTGATCGGCCCGGCCGCATCCGGCGCCTTGCCCTGCTCGACGCCGCTGCCCATCACGTCATGGCCGATCTCGCTGGGATCGACATGGGCGAGGTCGTGCCGGCCGAGATAGGAGATCGCCAGCTCGCGGAAGACGTAGTCGAGGATCGAGGTCGCGTTCTTGATCGACTGGTTGCCCTGCACGAAACCCGAGGGCTCGAAGCGGGTGAAGGTGAAGGCCTCGACATACTCCTCCAGCGGCACGCCGTATTGCAGGCCGAGCGAGACCGCGATGGCGAAGTTGTTCATCATCGCCCGGAAGGCCGCGCCCTCCTTGTGCATGTCGATGAAGATCTCGCCGAGGCGGCCATCGGCATATTCGCCGGTGTGGACATAGACCTTGTGGCCGCCGACCACCGCCTTCTGGATGTAGCCGGTGCGACGCGCCGGCATCTTCTCACGCTCGCGGACACGTTCCACGCGTTCGACGACGCGCTCGACGATCTTTTCCGCGATCTGGGTAGCGCGCGCCGCCAGCGGCTGCTGGTAGAGCGCCTCGGTCGCCTCATCCGCGTCGTCGTCCTCGTCGGCGATCAGGGCTGAGTTCAGCGGCTGCGACAGCTTCGAGCCGTCGCGATAGAGCGCGTTCGCCTTCAGCGCCAGCTTCCAGGAGAGCAGATAGGCGCTCTTGCAATCCTCGACGGTGGCGTCGTTCGGCATGTTGATGGTCTTGGAGATCGCGCCCGAGATGAAGGGCTGCGCCGCCGCCATCATGCGGATATGGCTCTCGACCGAGAGATAGCGCTTGCCGATGCGCCCGCAGGGGTTGGCGCAGTCGAAGACGTTGTAGTGCTCCTTCTTCAGGTGCGGCGCGCCTTCCAGCGTCATCGCCCCGCAGACATGGACGTTGGCGGCCTCGATCTCGGCCTTGCTGAAGCCGAGGAAGGGCAGGAGCTCGAACGACATGTCGTTCAGCTTCTCGGCCGGAACCTTGAGCGTGCCGGTGAGGAAATCCTCGCCCAGGGTCCACTTGTTGAAGACGAACTTGATGTCGAAAGCGCTCTTCAGCCCCTTCTCGACCGCCTCGATCTTCTCGTCGCTGAAACCCTTGGCCCGGAGCGAGCCGGGGTTGATGCCTGGCGCCTGCTTCATCGAGCCATGGCCGACGGCATAGGCCTCGATCTCGGCGATATCCGCCTCGCGATAGCCGAGCGCACGCAGCGCATCGGGAACCGCGCCGTTGATGATCTTGAAGTAGCCGCCGCCGGCGAGCTTCTTGAACTTCACCAGCGCAAAATCGGGCTCGATGCCGGTGGTGTCGCAATCCATGACCAGGCCGATCGTGCCCGTCGGCGCGATCACGGTCGACTGGGCGTTGCGGTAGCCGTGCTTCTCGCCGAGCGCCAGCGCCTCGTCCCAGCTCGCCTTGGCCCGCTCCGACACCGTCGCCGAGGAGCCGCCGAGGCGCTCCAGCGTGGCATGGTCGAGCGGCACCGGCGTGACCTGCAGGCCCTCATAGCCGGAGGCCTGGCCATGCGCCGCGACGCGGTGGTTGCGGATGACGCGCAGCATGTGCTGGGCGTTCTTCTTGTAGCCCGGGAAGGGGCCGAGCTCGCCCGCCATCTCGGCCGAGGTCGCATAGGCGACGCCGGTCATGATCGCGGTCAGGCCGCCGGCGAGCGCCCTGCCCTCGTCGCTGTCGTAGCCGAGGCCCATGGTCATCAGCAGGCCGCCGATATTGGCGTAGCCGAGGCCGAGCGTGCGGTACTCATAGGAGAGCTCGGCGATCTCGCGGCTCGGGAACTGCGCCATCGTCACCGAGATCTCGAGCACGATGGTCCAGAGCCGGCAGAGATGCTCGTAGCCGGCGACGTCGAAGGCCTTGCTCTGCCGGTCGTAGAACTGCAGCAGGTTGGCCGAGGCCAGGTTGCAGGCGGTATCGTCGAGGAACATGTACTCCGAGCACGGGTTCGAGGCGCGGATGCGTCCCGAGGCCGGGCTGGTGTGCCAGTCGTTCATCGTGGTGTTGAAGTGCAGGCCGGGATCGGCCGAGGCCCAGGCGGCGTAGCCGATCTTCTCCCAGAGGTCGCGCGCCTTCAGGGTCTTGGTGACCTTGCCCGTGGTGCGGCCGATCAGGTTCCAGTCGCCGTCATTCTCGACCGCGCGGAGGAAGTCGTCGGTCAGCGAGACGGAGTTGTTCGAGTTCTGGCCGGAAACGGTGAGATAGGCCTCCGAATCCCAGTCGGTGTCGTAGGTGTCGAACTGGATCTCGGTGTAGCCCTGCCTGGCGAACTGGATGACGCGCTTGATGTAGTTGTCAGGCACCATCGCCTTGCGGGCGAGCTTGATCTCTCGCTTCAGCGCCGGGTTCTTCTCGGGATCGAAGCAGGCATCGTCGGCGGCCTCGCAGTTGACGCAGGCCTTCATCACCGCCTTCATCGCCTTCTGGACGATCTTGGAGCCGGCGACGAGCGCCGCGACCTTCTGCTCCTCCTTCACCTTCCAGTCGATATAGGTCTCGATGTCCGGGTGATCGACGTCGACGACGACCATCTTGGCGGCGCGGCGGGTGGTGCCGCCCGACTTGATCGCGCCGGCGGCACGATCGCCGATCTTGAGGAAGGACATCAGGCCGGAGGAACGGCCGCCGCCGGCGAGCTTCTCGCCCTCGCCGCGCAGCATCGAGAAGTTCGAGCCGGTGCCCGAGCCATACTTGAACAGGCGGGCCTCACGGACCCAGAGGTCCATGATGCCGCCCTCGTTGACGAGGTCGTCCTGCACGCCCTGGATGAAGCAGGCATGCGGCTGCGGGTGCTCGTAGCTCGACTTCGACTTCACCAGCTTGCCGGTCTTGAAGTCGACGTAGAAATGGCCCTGGCTCGGCCCGTCGATGCCATAGGCCCAGTGCAGGCCGGTGTTGAACCATTGCGGCGAGTTCGGCGCGACCATCTGCGAGGCCAGCATGAAACGCAGCTCGTCATGGAAAGCGTGGGCATCCTCCTCCGAGGAGAAATAGCCACCCTTCCAGCCCCAATAGGTCCAGCAGCCGGCGAGCCGGTCGAAGACCTGCTTGGACGAGATCTCGGAGCCGAAACGCTTGTCTTCCGGCAGCTTGGCGAGCGCAGCCTCGTCGGGAACCGAACGCCAGAGGAAGGACGGGACGTCGTTCTCCTCGACCTTCTTGGACGCGGCCGGAACGCCGGCCTTGCGGAAGTACTTCTGTGCGAGCACGTCGCTCGCCACCTGCGACCAGGCCTCCGGCACCTCGATGCCTTCGAGCCGGAAGACGATCGAACCATCGGGATTGCGGATCTCGCTTACCGCCGAGCGGAACGGGATCGCCGCATAGGGCGACTGGCCGGCGGTGGTATGGCGGCGCTCGATGCGCATAAGCTTCGTCCCCAATGCTTGCCGCGGACGCATCATGGCGCCCCGCGCGGCCGGTTGCTCACCGGCTCCTGATGTCAGACCAACTCGGTTTGATGCTCCCGGACCCCGCGACGGTGTGCCCCGTCATCGGTTTCCTGATGCGGCCAGCCGGAGCACGCACGTCGCCGTTCGCCGTCGCCATCTCTGGCGCGCCGCGGTGATCGCCTTGACCCGTCTGGGAACTCGTTTCGCGGGTCGAAAAAGGCGTCTCCGCCAACCGTCACGCGACCGTCAAAATTTAGTCCCGATTGGGTCGCGCCGTCAAGGATTAGTGCGAGGCGATAGGTGTGGATACGACATCTTGTAGGGAGATGTGGATCATGGGGATAAGTTTCAAGGCACCTGCTAAGCTCAAGGAATCACATGTGGAATCGCGGCGCCGTTGCGAGCTTGCAACGATCCTTGCCGGTGTGAAATCACTAAAATCCGCCGGACCATGGTTAACAGGGCATCAACAGGACCTCGCGAACCCTACTAGTGGAAGTCCTCTCTGCAGCGGCAGCCACAAGTGCTTGAATCCGCGCGAAGCTTGGGCGGCTGGCGCGTCAACGAGGCTCATCGAAGGCGCTCCGAATCATGACCGAATCGTGGCGGGGACGCCGCGACGTGGCAGGCGAGATCGGTCGCACCGGCGTTCCGCCATGCTGGACAGCGACAGCTCCTGACCGGGCTTAGATGCAAGGGGCCGCGAGCGGCTGCCGCCAGGCACAGGCGATATCGAGAATGGCCATCATTACCTCGTGGCCATTCATCAACTCGAACCCGACGACGCTGCTGCGCCGGGCCGCACTGGACATCCCTCGCCTCGCTCTTCATAAGTCGGGCGACGGCTCCAAGGCCTGCGCGGACGCAAAGCGATGACCAAGACCCTGCTCCAGCTCTTCACCTGGTGGAACGGCCAGACGATCGGCACGCGGTTCCACACCTGGCGCTTCGGCGAGAAGGTCGGCGAGGACGAGTTCGGCAACGTCTACTACCGCACCAAAGGCGGCGTGAAGGACAAGGCGCTCGGCATCCAGCGCCGTTGGGTGGTCTACAACGGCCCGATCGAAGCCTCGATCATCCCGCCCGGCTGGAACGGCTGGCTCCATCACACCGTCGATGTCGCTCCCTCCGAGGAAAAGTATACCCCGCGCGAATGGCAGAAGCCGCACCAGCCGAATTACACCGGCACCGCCATGGCCTATCACCCGCCTGGCTCGACCCTCGGCGAGAACAAGACCCCGGCCGCGACCGGCGACTATCAGGCCTGGACGCCCGGCCGCTGACAGGCGGACGAAGATGCGAGCTCACGCCGGCGATGCCACGCATCGCCGGTTTTTGGTGCCTGGACGCAAGGGAACCAGGCTCGTCCTCGCCCGTTGATCGGCGCGCCGTTCTAGCCGCGAGATCGATATGGCCCCTGATCGCACCTCATCGGCTCGCGGGCCGCTCGACGCGCTGAACTTCTTCCTCGCCGATGTCCGCGACGGCCTCGGCCCCTATCTCGCGATCTACCTGCTGACGGTTCAGCACTGGGACGAGGCCTCGATCGGCTTCACGCTCTCGGCGGCGGGGATCACCGGAATCGTCGCGCAGACGCCGGCGGGTGCGCTGATCGATGTCGTACGGGCGAAACGCGCCATTCTCGTCGCCGCTGCGCTCGCGATCACGGCCGCTTCGCTCGCCATTCCGCTCTTTCCCGGCCTGGTGCCGGTCACGATCCTGCAGGCGATCTCGGGGGTCGCCGGCGCCGTGTTCCCTCCGGCGATCGCCGCGATCACGCTCGGCATCGTCGGACCGAAGGCTTTTGCGGCCCGGATCGGCCGCAATGAGGCCTTCAACCATACCGGCAACGCCGTCGCCGCTTTGCTCGCCGGGGCGCTTGCCTATTGGCTTGGCCCCGTCGCGGTCTTCTGGCTGATGGCGGCGATGGCGGTGGCCAGCATCGCCGCCACGCTGAGCGTGCCCGCGGCTGCAATCGATCACGACGTCGCCCGCGGCCTCGACAGCGCGTCCACGGGCTCCGGCGAGGCACGCCCGTCGGGCTTCAGCGTGCTTCTCGCCAACCCGCCTCTGCTGGTCTTCGCTGCGTCGACCACGCTCTTTCATTTCGCCAATGCGGCGATGCTGCCGCTCGTCGGCCAGAAGCTGGCGTTGGCCAATCCGGAGCTTGCCACCACCTTGATGTCGGCCTGCATCGTCGCAGCCCAATTGGTGATGGTCCCGGTCGCCCTCGTCGTGGGCGCCAAGGCCGATCGCTGGGGCCGCAAGCGGATCTTCGCGGTGGCGCTGGCGGTCCTGTGCCTGCGCGGCCTGCTCTACCCGCTCTCGGATGCGACGCCCTGGCTGATCGGCGTCCAGCTGCTGGACGGCGTCGGCGCCGGCATCTTCGGCGCGCTCTTTCCATTGATCGTCGCTGATCTCACCACAGGCACCGGCCACTTCAACGTCGCCCAGGGCGCCATCGCGACTGCGCAAGGCATCGGCGGCGCCCTGAGCACCTCTGTCGCCGGGGCGATCGTCGTCGGCTACGGCTACGGCGCGGCCTTCATCACGCTCGGCATCGCCGCTGGCATCGCGCTGGCGCTGCTGCTTCTGCTCATGCCGGAGCCCAGCACACGGACTACCGCGCAGGCAACCGCGCCATGAACGCCCGGATGCGTTCGGCGATCTCGCCGGCATGCGTCTCCAGCGCGAAATGGCCGGCGTCGAACAGATGCACCTCGGCGCCCGGCACCTGCTGCTTCAGATAGTCGACCCCCTGGAGCGTGAAGAACGGGTCGTTCTTCCCCCAGACGATCAGCATCGGCGGCTGGCGTTCGGTGAGGTAGCGCTGCCAGGCCGGATAGGCTGCGAAATTGCTCTGATAATCGTGCAGCAGCCGGAGCTGGATCTCGCGATTGCCCGGTCGGTCCAGCCCGGCCTGGTCCATCGTCCACGCATCGGGCGAGAGCCGTTCGGCCCGCGCGGCACCGTGGGTGTATTGGAAGCGCGTCGTCTCCGGCTTCAGCAGATCGGCGAAGGGCTTCTCGGTCTCGGCGTTGCGCTCGCGCCAGAACGGCCCCATCGACGCGGTGATCTCGGGGTTCCAGCCCTCGGCATTGGCGACGGCGTTCTGCACGATCAGCCCGCGCACCCGCTCCGGCCGGCGCAGCGCCAGGCGGAAGCCCACCGGGCCGCCATAGTCTTGCAGATAGAGCACATAGCTCTTCAGCCCGAGCCGATCGACCAGCGCTTCCACCACCTCGGCGAGGCGGTCGAAGCGATAATCGAACGCGGCCGGCGACGGCGCGCCGCTATGGCCGAAGCCGGGATAGTCGGGCGCGATCACCCGGTACTGCCCCGAAAGGCGCGGAATCAGGTCGCGAAACATGTGCGACGAGGACGGAAAACCGTGCAGCAGCAGGAGCGCCGGCGCGTCCTGCGGCCCGGCCTCGCGATAGAAGATCTCGGTACCGGCGATCTCGGTGGTGCGGAACTGAGTTGGGCCGGGCTCGGCGACGGCAACGGACGTCATGGCAAGAACTCCTGCGGCGAGGGTGATGGCGGCAAAGCGGCTGAGGGAACGGGGCATCGCGAGTGATGTAACCTCTGTTTATCTTCTTCAACGGTGTCACTTGATTTGACACCTGTCAATCGATAAATAAGCGGTTACAGATCGACATATCCCTCCGAGATCCGAGATGACGTCTGCGACAGAGGCTTCCAGCGAATTCCGCGACGGCTTCCCATTCGTCGGGGGTTCGACCTGGCTGGATCTGCTCAACACCACGCCCGCCGGCGAAACCGGTCCCCAGGAGCTGATCGATGGTCCCGAGCGGGCATTGGCCTGGCTGAGAGCGGCCGGCCTCGGCGATGCTGCCGGGGATGGAAGCGAGGCAATGACCGATCTGCGCACATTGCGCGCTGAGCTGCGGCCGGTCTTTGAGACGCTTGAGGCAGGCCAGCCGCTGCCCAATGCGGTTCTGGCGTCGGTCAACCGGCGGTTGGCCGGCCTCAACGGCCACCATGTCCTGCAGCGCGGGGACAATGGTCCCGCGCTCGGATTCGCGTTCGATCCCGCCGGGCCCGCCGCTCAGATCGCGCTCGATCTGGCTCGTTTCGTCTGCGAGGCCGAGCCGGCGCGGCTAAAGTGCTGCGCCGCCGATGATTGCACGCTCGTCTTCTACGATCGCGGCCGCAACAACACCCGGCGCTGGTGCACGATGAGCCTCTGTGGCAACCGCGACAAGGTCGCCCGCTTCCGCGCCAGGCGCGCTGCGCGCTGACTCAACCTGCCACGCCGATAAAGTCGACCAGCAGCTTGACGTTGAGCGCCGCGATCACCACCGCGATCAGATAGGCGAAGGCGATGAGCCAGCGCGGCGCGACCAGCTCGCCCATCTTGGCTTTGTCGGCAGTGAACATCACCAGAGGGAAGACCGCAAAGGAGAGCTGCAGCGAGAGGACGACCTGGGTCAGGATCAGGAGGCGCGCCGTGCCGGAATCGCCGTACCAGATCGTTACCGCTGCCGCCGGTATGATGGCGATGCCTCGGGTGATCAGCCGGCGCAGCCAGGGCGCCAGCCTGATCTTGAGAAACCCCTCCATCACGATCTGGCCGGCGAGCGTCGCCGTCACCGTCGAGTTGATGCCGCAGCAGAGCAGCGCGATGCCGAACAGGGTCGGCGCGATCGCCACGCCCAGCAGCGGGCCAAGCAGCTTGTGCGCGTCGCCGAGCTCGGCGACCTCGGTCTGGCCGGTCTTGTAGAAGGTCGCCGCCGCCAGGATCAGGATCGAGGCGTTGATCAGCAGCGCGAACATCAGCGCGACCGTCGAATCGATCGTGGCGAATTTCAGCGCCTGACGCTTCTCCGGCAGGGTTTCGCCATAGGCGCGCGTCTGCACGATGCCCGAATGCAGATAGAGGTTGTGCGGCATCACCGTCGCACCGAGGATGCCGAGCGCGAGGTACAGCATCTCCGGATTGGTGACGATCTCGGTGGTCGGCGCAAAGCCGCGGATCACCTGCCCCCAGTTCGGATCGGCGAGCGCGATCTGGATGGCGAAGCAGACCGCGATCACGCCGAGCAGCGTGATGATCAGCGCCTCGACCCAGCGGAACCCGAGCCGCTGCAGATAGAGGATCAGGAAGACGTCGAGCGCGGTGATGATGACGCCGAGCTCTAGCGGAATGCCGAAGATCAGGTTGAGGCCGATCGCGGTGCCGATCACTTCCGCGATGTCGGTGGCGATGATCGCGGTTTCGGCGAGGAACCACAGCACATAGGCGACGGGCCTGGGGAAGGCGTCGCGGCAGGCCTGGGCGAGGTCGCGCCCCGACGCGATGGCGAGCCGCGCGCAGAGCGACTGCAGCACGATCGCCATGATGTTGGAGACCAGTGCGACGACGAGCAGCGTGTAGCCGAACTTGGAGCCACCTGCGATCGAGGTCGCCCAGTTGCCGGGATCCATATAGCCGACGGCGACGAGATAGCCCGGCCCGGCGAAGGCCACGGCACGGCGCCAGCCCGGTCCGGAGTTGCGCACCGCGATCGAGCGATGGACATCGGCCAGCGAAGCCTCGCCCCGCTCGCTGCGCCAGCCTGCGGGCACCTTCTCGACCCGAGCGTCCATGCCTGATCCCAATTCTGCTCTTGCAGTGCATTCGCAAGATAGAGACATGCAAACGGTTCGCAAGAGCGAAAGCGCTGTTCGGCATGCGTCTCGATGCCGGCTCTATCCGAGGAAACGCATGAACCGGCGACGGGCGTCGTCGCGCTTTCGGTGCGAGCCCGGGCATTCACCGGCCTCTCGCCCTTTTTCCGCTGCGATTGCCGTGCTACTGCGCCCCATCGCGGCTCGGGCCCGCTTGAAGAGAATCGCATACCGGCATGCCTTCGCTCCGCAGGATCCTCGCCCTCGCCGCCGTCTCCGGCGCAGCGCTCGCACTGGCCGTCCCCGCCAAGGCCGACCGTATCCGCAATCCGACGGCGGTCTTCGCCGGGCTCGACAAGATCACCGGCCGGATCATCTCCTTCGAGGTGGCGATCGACGAGACCGTGCAGTTCGGCGCGCTGCAGATCACGCCGCGCATCTGCTGGACCCGTCCACCGACCGAGGCGCCGCAGACGACCTCCTTCACCGAGGTCGACGAGGTCACCTTCAACAACGAGTACCGGCGCATCTTCACCGGCTGGATGTATGCGTCCAGCCCGGGCCTGCATGGCGTCGAGCACGCGATCTATGATGTCTGGCTGACCGACTGCAAAGGCGGCACCGAACTCGTGGTCGATCCGAAGGAGCCGGAGACCGCGCCTCCGCCTCTCCCCCCGGACCAACGTCGCCCGGCCCGTCCGGCCCAGCAGACACCGCCACCGGGCAATCAGCGCATCGACGTCGCCCCGCCGCAGGGCATACCGGTGCAGCCGCGCCAGACGCCCTCGCAGCGCTTCTTCCCGACCAATCCGGTGCAGGGCCGCGACCCGGCCGGCAACAACTGACCATGGCGCGGGTCACCGGCATTGGTGGCCTGTTCTTCCGCGGCAGCGATCCACAGGCTCTATCGGCCTGGTACGAGCTTCACCTCGGCATCGCCGACATGAACAAGGTGGTCTGGAGCCAGGAGGCCGGGCCGACCATTTTCGGCCCCTTCGCTGCAACGACGGACTATTTCGGCAGGCCGGACCAGCAATGGATGGTCAATTTCCGCGTCGACGATCTCGATGTGATGATGGCTTCGCTCCGTGCCGCGGGCATCGCGGTCGAGACGCGACCGGAATGGGATTCGGAAGTCGGCCGCTTCTGCCGCATCCACGATCCCGAGGGCAATCCGATCGAGCTCTGGGAGCCCTCGCCGATGGCAAGCGGCGGACAGGCGACCTGACCGGCTCTCAGCCGGACAGCTCGCCAAGCGCCTCGCCCCCGGTGACCGCCTGCCCGGCAGGCCAGGCCCACCAGTCGCCATCGGCCGCGACCGCCGCGTCGAGCAGTTCGCGATAGGCCTCGCGCGGGACCTCGCGCGTGCCGAACTGTGAGAGATGCGCAGTCTGGAACTGGGTATCGAGCAAGCGGTAGCCGCCGCGCCGGAGCCGGGCGATGAGATGGACAAGCGCCACCTTCGAGGCGTCGGTCTCACGGTGGAACATGCTCTCGCCGAAGAAGGCGCCGCCCAGCGACAGGCCATAGAGCCCGCCGACCAGCCTGTCCTCGCGCCAGCATTCGACGGTGTGAACATAGCCGAGATGGAAGAGCTCGCCATAGAGCGCCCGGATGCGGCCGTTGATCCAGGTCTCGGTCCGGTCAGGCCGGCTTTCGGCGCAGGCCGCGATCACGCGGGCGAAATCGTGATCGATCCGGATCTCGAAACGATCGGACCGGACAGTGCGCGCCAACCGGCCCGGCAGATGGAAGGCGTCGAGCGGGATGATGCCGCGAATTTCCGGCTCGACCCAGAACAGGCCGGGATCGTCGGCGCTCTCCGCCATCGGGAAGACACCGGCCGCATAGGCGCGCAGCAGGATCTCCGGCGTGATGGCCGGCGTGCGCGCGGGTGTGGAACGGGCCTTCATGCGGCGATGGGAGCGCGGGTCGGCGGTTGAGTCAAACCCGAAGCGTCGTTCTCGGGTGGAGCGAAGCGCAGACCCGGGAATCTCGTGACGAGAAGGCGTTACCGAGCCCTTCCCGCCTGAGAGGCTCGGGTCAGGCCCGAGCTTGACGGCATGTGCCGGACCTCACACCTCGCCCGGCTGGTCCATGCCGCCATTGGCGAGGAATTTCTCCAGCCAGTGGATGTTGTAGTCGCCGTTCAGGATGTCGGGATTGCGCACCAGCGTGCGGAACAGCGGCAGCGTGGTATCGACGCCGTCGACGACGAACTCGTCGAGCGAACGGCGCAGGCGCATCAGGCATTCGGCCCGGTTGCGGCCGTGCACGATCAGCTTGCCGACCAGCGAGTCGTAATGCGGCGGGATGACATAGCCCTGATAGGCCGCCGAATCGACGCGCACGCCGAGCCCGCCAGGCGTATGGAACGAGGCGATCTTGCCTGGCGAGGGCCGGAAGGTCGCGGGGTGCTCGGCATTGACGCGGCATTCGATGGCATGGCCCTCGATGACGACGTCCTTCTGGCTGATCGAGAGCGGCGCCCCGGCAGCGATCCGGATCTGCTCGTTGACGAGGTCGATCCCGGTGATCATCTCGGTGACCGGATGCTCGACCTGGATGCGGGTGTTCATCTCGATGAAGTAGAACTCGCCGTCCTCGTAGAGGAACTCGATCGTGCCGGCGCCGAGATAGCCCATATCGGCCATCGCCTTGGCGCAGATGTTGCCGATCCGGTCGCGTTCGCCGGCATTGAGGGCCGGCGACGGCCCCTCCTCCCAGACCTTCTGGTGGCGGCGCTGCAGCGAGCAGTCGCGCTCGCCGAGATGGATCGCCCGGCCCTTGCCGTCGCCGAGCACCTGGATCTCGATATGGCGCGGCTTCTCTAGGTATTTCTCGATATAGACGGCGTCGTCGCCGAAATTGGCCTTGGCCTCGCTGCGGGCCGTGGCAAGCGCGACGGACACCTCGTCCTCGCTGCGCACGACTTTCATGCCCTTGCCGCCGCCGCCGGATGCCGCCTTGATGATGACGGGCAGCCCGATCTCTCTGATGATGCGCAGCGCCTCATCGTCATCGGCGACCCCGCCCTCGGAGCCCGGCACGCAGGGGATGCCGAGACGCTTGGCCGTGCGCTTGGCCTCGATCTTGTCGCCCATGCTGCGGATATGCTCGGCCTTGGGGCCGATGAAGGCGATGTTGTGCCGTTCGAGGATCTCGGCGAAGCGGGCGTTCTCCGAGAGGAAGCCGTAGCCGGGGTGGACCGCGTCGGCACCGGTGATCTCGCAGGCGGCGATCAAGGCCGGGATGTTGAGATAGCTCTCGCGCGCCGGCGGCGGGCCGATGCAGACGCTCTCGTCGGCGAGGCGCACATGCATGGCGTTGGCGTCTGCGGTCGAATGCACCGCAACCGTCGCGATGCCGAGTTCCTTGGCAGCTCGCAGCACCCGCAGCGCGATCTCGCCGCGATTGGCGATCAGGATCTTGTCGAACATCTTGAGCCCGCTCCCGCCCGGATGAATCCTCACTCGATCACCAGCAGGGGCTCGCCGTATTCGACCGGCTGGCCGTCCTCGACGAGAATCGCGACGACCTTGCCGGCACGCGGGGCGACGATGTCGTTGAAGGTCTTCATGGCTTCGACGAGCAGCACGCGCTCGCCGGCCTTCACCTCCTGGCCGATCTCGATGAACGGCTTGGCATCCGGCGAGGGCCGGCGATAGGCGGTGCCGACCATCGGCGAGTTGACCGTGCCGGGATGGGCAGCGGCGGCCTTGGCTTCGGCCGGAGCGGCAGCGGCGGCCGCCACAGGTGCAGGCGCGAAGGCCGGCGCAGGCGCAACCGGAGCCATCACCGTCGCGGTGATGGTACGGGCGACGCGGATGCGCAGGTCGCCCTTCTGCACCTCGATCTCGGTCAGATCGGTCTCGTTGATCAGTTGCGCCATCTCGCGCACGAGTTCGGGATCGATAGGGCTCTTGGTCGCCATGGCGGATTTCACCGTCTTCGTGAGCTCGGTTGGGCGGGACGGCAGGTCCCGAAGAGGATGCGCATATGCGAATGAATGGCGCCGGATCAAGCCGGCAGCCTCGCGATGTCGCGCGTCTTTACCCGGAACGGCGGGTCAGGAAAAGGGCGAAGGCGCCCTGTGGGCACCTTGCCTATGCAAATCGCCGCCATCCCGCGCGTTGGTCCACAGCAAACGACGCCGCGAGCCAGCTTGAAGGTCGTATCGGTTCAGCCGCTGCAGGTCGCCTTGCCGCATTTGCGGACGGCTTCGATCTTCTGCTTCAGCGCCGCCTGGCCGACCGCGCCGAACACCACCTCGTCGCCGATGATGAAGGCCGGCGTGCCGGTGAGGCCGAGCCGGTCGCCGAGCGCGACCGTCTGCTCGATCACGGCGCGCGTCGCCGGAGCATCGATCTCCTTCTTGACGCGTTCGATGTCGGCGCCGGCTTCCTTGGCGATCTCCAGCGCCTTGGCGCCATTGATCCGGCCCTTGGTCGCCATCAGCTTGAGATGGAAATCCCAGTATTTCTGGCCCTGGAGCTGGTTCTTCACGGCGATGGCGACGCGGCTGGCCTCGACCGAGTCGGGGCCGAGGATCGGGAAGTCCTTGATCACGACCTTGAGCTTGGCATCGTCCTTGGCGAGGGCGCGAACGTCTTCCATCGCCCTTTTGCAGAAGCCGCAATTGTAATCCATGAACTCGACGAGGGTGACGTCACCCTGCGGGTTGCCGGCGATCACCGAGGTCGCGGGGTCGGTCAGGCTCGCCTTCTCGGCCGAGAGCGCATTGCGCTGCGCCTCGACCTGCGCGACCTGGTTGCGCTTCTCGAGCTCGACCAGCGCCTCCTGGATCAGCTCCGGATTCTTCAGCAGCGTCTCCTTGATCAGCTCGACCACGGCGCTGCGTTGCTCGGCCGAGAGCGACTGGGCCTGGGCCGGCGCGACGGCGACGCCAAGCGCACAGGCGGCGAAGCCGGCGAGCGCCAGACGGCGCAGCGAAGAGAAGATCATGACGACGGTCCTTTCCAGGGCGCGATTCGCGCGCACTATCATTGTTTGTCGGGAGTAACATACCTGATGACGGCACCTGCGCGCAGTGCCGCCGGCGATCCCTGCGGCAATTTGGCCGGAACCCGGCTCGCCTCGATCTGGGAGGCGAAAGGCTGAAAAATCCCTCAATTCTTGTCCTCCGCAGGCAAGGCTGCGTCAATTCACAGCTTTGCCAGCGGGGCGATCGCGCCCTCGTGCAACAAGATCGTGATCGTGCCATGGCAGCGAGCGAAAAGACTTGTCGCGTCCGCAAAGGGCGACAACATAACGTTCGCACCGCAAGAGGTCGTCATGTCGAAGCTGCTCACCCCCGTCCTCGCTCTCGGCGTCGCCCTGCCGCTCTTCGGGACTGTGACGCCCGCGGCCGCCCAGAGCTGCGAGGACCTGTGGTACCAGCGCAACGAGATCTACAAGGCGCAGGGCTATTGCTTCCGCACCCAGCGCGGCATCAGCGCCTTCGGCAATGCCGGCTGCCAGTACGACAATGTCGAGGACGTGCCGCTCTCGCCGACGCAGCGCCGCATCATCGCCGACATCCAGCGCGCCGAACGCACGAGCCGCTGCCCTCGCTGAGCATTATCCTTCATCTACCCGTCATTCCGGCCGCAGCGAAGCGGAGCGCCGGAAACCTTCGTAGAGCACAGCACACTACGACGAATTCCGGATCTGCGCGGCTAAGACCGCTTGTCCAGAATGACGGAATGCGGCGAAGCCGCTACCCCGCCGCCTGAAACCGGACTTCGCCCTCGTTCAGGAAGCAGGTCTTGCTGAACAGCGAGAGGTCGAGCGGGTTCGGCAGGCGAACATCCCCAAGATCGGGACAGGGTTTCGCCGCCGGATCATAGGACCGGTCGATCTGCGAGATGAAGGCGAGGATTACGCCCCTCGCCAGCGCGAACGCCTTGAGATCGCGGATCTGGTCCGCCAGCTCCGCATTGCCGCGCTTCTGGTCGAGCAGTTGCAGATAGTCGACGATCGCCAGCGTGCCGCGCGGCGCCTCCGCCAGCGCCCGCATGATGTGATCGGCACTGATCGCCTCCGAATCGTCGAAGGAAAACAGCGCCTCGAATTGGGCGGGATCGACACCGAGTGCGCGAAAGCGGCCAACCACATCCCGGGCCGTGTATTCCAGCGTGAAGAACACCGCGCGGCGGCCGGCCTTCATCGCCTCGACCGCGAGCTGGAGGCTGAGCAGCGTCTTGCCATGCCCGGGCCGCGCGCCGATCAGCAGCAGGTCGCCTGGCTCCAGCCAGGCCAGCGGCCCCTCGGCAGACAGGCTCTCGGCGGATCTGGCCGCGAGCAGGCTCCAGGCGCCGAAGCCTTCGCCAATGGCGACGCGGTCTAGCGCGAGATGGAGCGGGATGTCGTCCTTGCGCGCCAGCTCCTTGGCCTTGCGCTTCAGGCGATAGATGGGGGCGGAAAGCTTCATCGATGGACCTCCTGATCCGAGCCAGATCCGCAACCCCTCCTTATGCGCAGCGCTCGAACAGTCGATTCGATGACGGAAATACCCTGCACGGCAGCGTGCTTCCCTGATGGAGGGCGGAGGCGCGGGCCGCGCCTGGAATCAAATCATAGCCGATCCCGTTCAGGCCGTCGCCCTGTGCCTGTCCCAATCGAAGCCGCGCAGATGGTCGACCAGGGCACGCAGCTTCGGCGCCAGGGCGCGGCGGCTGGGATAATAGAGATAGAAGCCCGCGAAATACGGGCTGTATTCCTCCAGCAACGGCACCAGCTCGCCACGCGCGATCGCCGGGCGGAAGCTCTCTTCCATGCCGAAGGTGATGCCGGCCCCCGCTACCGCGAGCTTGATCATGAGCGCCATGTCGCTGGTCGTGATCTCCGGCGCGACGGCGACGCTGAATTCCCTGCCGTCCTCGGCGAACTCCCAGCGATAAGGCGGCAGCTTCGGGCCCGGCCGCCAGCCGATGCAGCGATGCGTCGCCAACTCGCGCGGATGTGAAGGGATGCCGAAGCGCTGGCGATAGGCCGGCGCACAGACGGCGAGCTGGCGCTCCTCGCCGCCGATCGGGACCGCGATCATGTCCTGCTCGATGACCTCGCCGAGCCTGACGCCGGCATCGTAACCGGCGGCGACGATGTCGAACTCCTCGTCTGTCACGGTGATGTCGAGCTCGACCTCGGGATGGCCCGCGACGAAGCCCGCCAGGAACGGCCCCGACAGGAAGCGCTCGGCGATCGACGACACGGCGAGGCGCAGGCGCCCGCGCGCTCCGGCGCGCAGATCCCGCGTCGCCTCGACGGCGGCCCGCAGATCAGCCAGGGCTGGATCGAGATCGGCGAGGAGGCGCTCACCCGCCTCGGTCAAGCTGACGCTGCGCGTAGTCCGCTGCACCAGCGCAATGCCGAGCCGCTCCTCCAGCTTCCGGATCGATTGACTCACCGCCGAACGCGTCACGCCGATGCGGTCGGCTGCGCCGCGAAAGCTCCTTTCCTCGGCGACGAGCGCGAACACGGCGAGCGCATTGAGGTCCATCTCCATTGGTTAGACTAGCTCTCCAGTCTGGGAAGGAATGAACGACTTATCGCGACAATGACCTGCTCCTAGCTTTCGGGCAACCGCAGCAGCGCGGTGCCCCGAAACAACCAGACGGAGCAGACATGGCCATGGACAAGGTCGTCCTCATCACCGGCGCCTCCAGCGGGATCGGCGTCGGCATCGCCCGCGAACTCTCGGCCGCCGGAGCAAAGCTCATGCTCGGCGCGCGTCGCACCGACCGCCTCGATGCACTCGCCGACGAGCTCAACGCGAAAGGTGGCGATGTCCGCACCCGCCGGCTCGACGTCACCGATCGCGCCGACGTCGCCGCCTGTGCCGAAGCGGCGTGCGAGGCCTTCGGCCGCGTCGACGTCATCGTCAACAATGCCGGTGTCATGCCCCTCTCGCTGCTGGCCTCGCTCAAGGTCGATGAGTGGGACCGGATGGTCGACGTCAACATCAAGGGCGTGCTCTACGGCATCGCCGCTGTTTTGCCGCAGATGCTGGCCCGCGGCTCCGGCCAGATCGTCAACATCGCCTCGATCGGCGCGCTCGCGGTCTCGCCGACGGCGGCCGTCTACTGCGCGACGAAATACGCCGTGCGCGCCATCTCCGACGGCTTGCGCCAGGAGCACGCCGATCTGCGCGTCACCTGCATCCACCCCGGCGTGGTCGAGAGCGAGCTCGCCAGCACGATCACCGATCCGGCCGCAGCCGAGCTGATGCGGAGCTACCGCGCCATCGCGCTCCAGCCCGATGCGATCGGCCGCGCCGTGCGCTTCGCGATCGAGCAGCCTGACGATGTCGACGTCAACGAGATCGTCGTCCGCCCCACCGCAACCCGCTGAGGATGAAGCCATGAGCAAATCAATCCCATCTCCCCTGCGCGCCGCCGCAGCCGCCTTCGCCATCGTGGCGATGCCCGCACCCGTCATCGCCGAGTCGAGCGACGAACGGCGCAAGCGCGGTGAAGCTGTCATCCGCAGCCTGAACAAGGGCGAAGCCCAGCCGGCGCTGGAGCGCATGCGGCAGGAGTTTCCCTTCCTCGCCGAGGCGACCGAGGCCTATGCGCTCGGCGATGTCTGGTCGCGCACCGGCCTCGACAATCGGACGCGCCAGCTCGCAGCGGTGGCGGCCTTCGCCGCGACCGGCCAGACCGCCTTCATGAAGGTTCATGCCGGCTACGCGCTGAACATCGGCGTGCCCGAGGAAGAGCTGAAGGAGATCGTCTACCTGATCACCGTCCCTGCCGGGATCTCGCGGGCGATCGCGGCGTCGCAGGCATTGTCGGAGGTCTTCGCCGAACGCCGCAGGCAGTGAAGGGAACCGCGATGAACAGCTTGCTCGTAAACACCTCGCTTTTGCTGGCCGCCGGCATCGGCCTCGCCACCACGACCATTGAAAAGGGACCGGAAGGATCCTCCCGCATGACCATCACTAAGGCAGCCGCTGCCGAGAGCCACCCCTATGTCGGCATGTGGGTCACCGCCGACAACCTTGTCCGTCACGAGCTGCTGCCGAATGGCCGCTATGATGAGGCGCGCGGCAGTCGCGAGAGCGCCTATCGCGGCCGCTACAAGGTCACCGGCAGCTATATCGAGTACTGGGACGATACCGGCTTCACCGCCGACGGCACCTTCGTCGACGCGGACACACTCCACCATGGCGGCATGATCCTGCGCCGCCGCCCCTGACAGGGGCCGTCACCTCCATTGCGCAAAGCTGTGGAATGCGGGCCGGGCCTTGCCTCACTTGCCGGCGGGCGTGCTAGAAGCGCCGCCTTGCGTTTCCCGCCATGGCAAGGAGCGGCCTGGATTCCGGCATGAAGACTGGCATCGACATGGGGTCGACGCGCGGCGGCGAGCCCGCCGAGCTCGACCTTGCCGAATTGCTGGCAACGCGCCTGCTGGTCCAGGGCAATTCCGGCTCGGGCAAGTCGCATCTGCTGCGCCGCCTGCTCGAACAGAGCGCGCCCCTCGTGCAGCAGGCCATCGTCGACCCCGAGGGCGACTTCGTCTCGCTGGCCGACCAGTTCGGCCATGTCGTGGTCGACGGCACGGCGAGCCCGGTCGAATTGCAGAAGATCGCGCTGCGCGTGCGCCAGCACCGGGTCTCGGTGGTGCTCAACCTCGAGGAACTCGACGCCGACGAGCAATTGCGCGCCACCGCCGCCTTCCTCGGCGGGCTCTTCGACATCGACCGCGCTCATTGGTACCCAATGCTTGTCGTGGTCGACGAGGCCCAGCTTTTCGCCCCAGTGATGGCGGGCGAGGCCTCCGACGAGGCGCGACGCCTGTCCCTCGGCGCAATGACCAACCTGATGTGCCGCGGCCGCAAGCGTGGCCTTGCCGGCGTGATCGCGACGCAGCGCCTCGCCAAGCTCGCCAAGAACGTCGCGGCCGAGGCCTCCAACTTCCTGATGGGCCGCACCTTTCTCGACATCGACATGCAGCGCGCCGCCGACCTGCTCGGCATGGACCGGCGCCAGGCCGAGATGTTCCGCGATCTCGAACGCGGCCAGTTCGTCGCGCTCGGGCCGGCCCTCTCGAAGAAGCCGCTGCCGGTGCGGATCGGTCCGGTCGCTTCGATCGATCGCGGCGGCGCGCCTGGCCTGCTGCCTTTGCCCGACCAGGCGCCGGAAGACGCCAGCAAGCTGATCTTCACCGCGGGAGAGGACGAGGTCGCCCCCGCGCCCTGGCCGAAGCAGCCGCGCCCGCGGCCGATGGTGGCGCCCGAGATCATCCGCCGGATCGAGACGCACCAGCCGGTGCCGCCGCCTGAGCCCGAGATCGAGATGGATCCGGCCGAGCGCGCCGCGGCGCTGGTCGAGATCCTCAACGAATTGCTCGACGATCCCGAGGCGCGCGACCGCCCGGTCGCGGTGCTCTACCAGGATTTCACCGTGCGCTGCCGGATGCGCCGCGTCAGCGGGCCGGAGACCAGCCTGGATGCCTTCCGCAAGCGCCTCGCCGTCGCCCGTGCCGGGGCGAGCGAAGCAGTCTTGTCGTCGGAGGCCTGGGAAAAGGCGCTGACCGCCGCGGAGACCCTGCCGGAAGACCTGCACGGGCTCTTCCTGTTCATCGCCCGCAGCGCGATCGAGGGTGCGCCCTGCCCGTCCGACGCCGAGCTGGCCGAAGCCTATGGCAGCCATTCGCCGAGCCGGGCGCGCCGCCTCATCGGCTATATCGAGGAGCGCGGCCTGCTCGTCTGCCATGTCGACTTCCGCGGCCAGCGTACGCTCGCCCTGCCCGCGCTCGGCGTCGAGACCGCGCCGGGCCTGGCTTCGCCGTTGGTCAAGGGCCTGCCGCCGAGGCGGGCACGGGGGTAACCTCTCGTCGTTCAGGGACAGGCCTGAGCCCGGAATCCAGAATCGACGCCCTTCCCCGTCATGGGCGGGCTTGTCCCGACCATCCACGCCTTCGCCTTGCTGATTGAGCGCGGTGTTCAAGACGGGGATGCTCGCCACAAGGGCGAGCATGACGAACCGTCGCGACTCTAGCCAGGCTCGCCGCTTACGTGGCGCCCACGGCTACCTTCAATGCCCCTTGCTGGTGCCGCCGAGCGTCATCCGATCGACCCAGGCGATGCCGATCGCCGAGAAGATGAAGATGGTGTGGATCAGCGTCTGCAGCAGAACGCCGGTCGCGGTGTAGTTCGTTGCCGTCGGCCCGCCAATGTTGCCGGCCTCGATGAAGGTCCGCAGCAGGTGGATCGAGGAGATGCCGATGATCGCCATGGCGAGCTTGATCTTCAGGATCGAGGCGTTGACATGGCTCAGCCATTCCGGCTGGTCGGGATGCCCCTGCAGGCGCAGACGCGAGACGAAGGTCTCGTAGCCGCCGACGATCACCATGATCAGCAGGTTCGAGATCATCACCACGTCGATCAGGCCGAGCACGACCAGCATGATCTGCTGCTCGCTGAAATCGAAGGCGTGGCTGACGAGGTGCCAGAGTTCCTTGAGGAACAGGAAGACGTAGACGCACTGCGCCACGATCAGGCCGAGATAGAGCGGCACCTGCAGCCAGCGCGAGGCGAAGATCACCATCGGCAGCGGCTTCAGGCCTTGGGCAGGCTGGTCTGCGGGATCGGCTGGCTGCGACATGGGGCTCCCAGATGGATTGTGCGCTGCGGAAACGTCCGCCAGATGGGGCTTCACGCGGCCGTACGCAAGCCGAAAAATACAGATGAAAGCCGGAAGTCGTTGAAATTTGGCCGCGTTTTGCGTCTACTTCCTAAGGTAACGTGACAGAGCTCGGGCAATGCCGGTAGGTTCGCCCGTGAATCCTCCCGTTCGGAGGGACAAGGAGTTCGAGATGATCAGGACGACGATGATCGCCGCCGCCCTCGCTGGCGGTTTCGCCCTCGCGACACCGGTGACGGCCGCGCCGCTCGCGCCGGCCTCCGCCGCCATAGCGACCGCCGGCTCGACCAATCTCGTCGAGCAGGTACAGTACCGCCGCTACTATGGCCCGCGCTATGGCTATTACGGGCGCGGCTATCGCTATAACCGCGGCGCAGCCGTCGGCGCCGGCATTGCAGCGGGCGCGCTCGGCGCTCTTGCCGCAGGCGCCCTGCTCGCGCCCGGGCCGGTCTATGCCGAGCCGGTCCCGCCGCCGGTCTATGCTGCGCCCCGACCTGTCTACGTGGAACCGGATGCCGACGCGATCGCCTATTGCTCGCGCCGCTTCCGCAGCTACGACCCGCAGACCGGTACCTATATCGCCTCCGGCGGCGTGGTTCGCGCCTGCCCGTAAGGCACGGCCGATACGCCGAATGATCAGAACCTCCCGGCCCAGGTCGGGAGGTTTTTTATGACCGCTGCTGACTTGCATTGACGGCTTGGCCGGCTCTTAGTCTCCGCTCGTCTGAATCGGAGCCGGCCCGTGCGCATCGCCACCTGGAACGTCAACTCGATCCGTCAGCGGCTGACCCATGTCCTCGCTTTCCTGAAGGAGGCCGAGCCCGATGCGCTCTGCCTGCAGGAGCTGAAATGCGTCGACGCCGACTTTCCGCGCGCCGAGATCGAGGAAGCCGGCTGGCAGGTCACCACTCACGGCCAGAAAGGCTTCAACGGCGTCGCCATCATCTCGCGCCATGCGCTCGAGGATGTCAGGCGCGGTCTGCCGGGCGATGAGAGCGACGAGCAGGCGCGCTATCTCGAAGGCGTGCTGCCGCTTGGCGACGGCGTGGTGCGCCTCGCCTCGATCTACCTACCCAACGGCAATCCGCCGAACACCGAGAAGTATCCCTACAAGCTTGCCTGGATGGAGCGGCTTGCGGTGCATGCCAAGGGCTTGCTGGCCCATGAGGAGCCACTGGTGCTGGCCGGCGACTACAACGTCATCCCCGAGCCGCGCGACGCACGCGACCCCGCCGCCTGGACCGGCGACGCGCTCTTCCTGCCGCCGACCCGCACCGCCTTCCGCAAGCTGCAGAGCCTCGGCTTCACCGAGGCGCTGCGCGCCACCACCGACGCACCCGGCCTCTACACATTCTGGGATTATCAGGCCGGCGCCTGGCAGCGGAACAACGGCATCCGCATCGACCATCTCCTGCTCTCGCCGCAGGCCGCCGACAGGCTCGGCGCCGTCTCGATCGCCAAGCATGTCCGCGGCTGGGAGAAGGCCTCGGACCATGTCCCGGTGCTGATCGAGCTGAACTGAGTCGCGATCGGCAATCTCACCCATCTATCAGGCTGTCATCCAGGGTCTCCGCGGCTTCGCAGCTCGCCCGGAATGAATGCCGGCGCTATTGCGGCGAGCCGCGCTTGACACCGTCCTTGATGAACACCCGAAAAGGCGTCGTGCCGCTGGCAGTGCCGTCAGCGGAGCGCCATTGGCCGTTGCTGCAGAGCACGCCACCCTGCGTCTCGGCCGCCTCGAACTCGATCAGGTTGTGATAGGTCGTGCCGTTCGGCTCGACGGCGCGGAACTTCGTCGTGCACCGGCCGCTGGCGACGACCGGATCATAGTCATGGATCATGATGCCGCCGCCACCCGTGCTGGGGAAAGGATTCGTCAGCACCGGCCAGTCTTCGAAGCGCTCCTGCGCCCCAGCCCCGTGAAAGGCGAGTGCGGCGCAGACCCCGAGGAAGCTGAAGAATGCCGCGTCGCGCATGGCGAAGACTCCGAGATGCGATATCTCGGCTACGTCGCGCGGCACGGAATGGATGCAGAGATCGTCAGCGCCGCTCGGCGCGACCGTGCTGACGCTCGGCCAGGGCAAGCGCAGCCGTCCGGTCGCCTGCGCTCGCATTGGCGAAGGCCGCGTCATAGCGCTCGACGATCCAGCCCTCGCGGGCAGTGTCGGCGCCCTCCCGGGCCAGCGCCAGCCACATCAGGCCCATGATCGGATGGCGCGGCACGCCGTCGCCACCGCGCAGCAGCATGTCGCCGAAGACGGCGCGCGCCGGGGCATGGCCCTTCTCGGCCGCGAGCTTCATCCAGCGCGCCGCCTGGCGCGGATCGCGCGCCACGCCGGTGCCGTTGAGATAGAGCCGGGCAAGATTGTACTGGCCGTCCGGGTCGCCGAAATAGGAGGCGGCGTAGTGGAACATGTCGAAGGCGCGGTCAGGATTGGGCTTCACATAGGTGCCCTTGACCCCGTCGAGGAAATAGCCGCCGAGCGCGACGAAGGCGGCCGCGACGATGCGCCCGTCCGAGGTGCCGGGAATTTCGTCGGCGTTCTCGTCCGCGATCTTCGAGAAATACTCGAACGCCTTGAGATCATTGGTCGGAACGCCATCGCCGCTGGCATAGACACGGCCGAGCTTGAACTGCGCGGCGAGATGGCCCTGAGCAGCCGCATATTCGAGCGCCTTGACGGCACCGGCCTGATCGCCGGCGGTCGAATCGCGCATCCAGGCCTTCAGCGCGTCGCGGGCGCTGCTGAACGGGGCGATCGGCAAGGCGGTGTGGGCGGCCGGCCCGCTCGGCGCCGGCGCGATCACGCCGCGGCTGAGCGGCACGGGCGCAGCGCGGCTCTCCACCTCCGGCTCCGACAGGGCGGCGCCTGGAATCGGTAGCGGCGGCAGCGGCACGCGCTCTACGGACGCATTCTGTGCCCAGGCTGCCGACTGGCAGCCCAGAGCAAGCAATGCTCCTGCAATGATGGCCTCAGATATCCGCATAGCACTGTATCTCGGCTGCGCCTCCCGGATGGGTGACGGCGCCGCCCTTGGCGGATCCGACCGTCTGCGCGTATTTCCAAAGCGCACCCGACCGATAATCCGTCTGGCGCGGCGTCCAGTCCTTACGACGCGCTTCAAGTTCGGCATCAGAAAGGCGGACTGCGAGCTTTCCTGTGATGGCGTCGAGTTCGATGATGTCGCCGTCGCGGATCAGGCCGATCGGCCCGCCAACGGCGGCTTCCGGACCGACATGACCGACGCAGAAACCGCGGGTCGCACCCGAGAAGCGCCCGTCTGTGATCAGCGCGACCTTGTCGCCCATGCCCTGGCCGTAGAGCGCCGCGGTGGTCGACAGCATCTCGCGCATGCCCGGGCCACCCTTGGGGCCCTCATAGCGGATCACCAGCACGTCGCCGACCTGGTAGTCGCGGTTGGTGACGGCCTTGAAGGCATCTTCCTCGCAGTCGAAGCAGCGCGCCGGGCCGGCGAAGACGAGGCTCTCGGTCGGCATGCCGGCGATCTTCACGATCGCGCCCTCCGGGGCGAGATTGCCCTTGAGGCCGACGACGCCGCCAGTCTGCGTGATCGGCTTGTTCGCGGGATGGACGACGTCCTGCTTGTCGTTCCACTTCACCGAAGCGAGGTTCTCGGCGATGGTGCGGCCGGTCACGGTCATGCAGTCGCCGTGCAGATAGCCGTTGTCGAGCAGCGTCTTCATCAGGAGCGGAATGCCGCCGACCTCGAACATGTCCTTGGCGACGTATTTGCCGCCCGGCTTCAGATCGGCGACGTAGGGCGTCTTCTTGAAGATCTCGGCGACGGCGAACAGGTCGAAATCGATGCCGCATTCATGCGCGATCGCCGGCAGGTGCAGCGCCGCATTGGTCGAGCCGCCCGAGGCAGCGACGACCATCGCGGCATTCTCCAGCGCCTTGCGGGTGACGATGTCGCGCGGACGGATGTTCCGGGCGATCAGGTCCATCACCATCTCGCCGGCGGTGTAGCAGAAGGTGTCGCGGACATCGTAGGGCGCCGGCGCGCCGCAGCTATAGGGCAGCGCCAGGCCGATCGCCTCGGCCACGGTCGCCATGGTGTTGGCGGTGAACTGGGCGCCGCAGGAGCCGGAGGACGGGCAGGCGACCTCCTCGAGTTCCTTCAGGTCCTCGTCAGACATCGCACCGACCGAGTGCTTGCCGACGGCCTCGAACACGTCCTGGATGGTGACCGGCTGGCCTTTGAAATTGCCCGGTAGGATCGAGCCGCCATAGATGAAGATCGAGGGCACGTTGAGGCGCACCATCGCCATCATCATGCCGGGCAGCGACTTGTCGCAGCCGGCGAGGCCGACCAGCGCGTCGTAGCAATGGCCACGCATGGTGAGCTCGACCGAGTCGGCGATGACCTCGCGCGAGGCCAGCGACGACTTCATGCCCTGGTGGCCCATGGCGATGCCGTCGGTCACGGTGATCGTGCAGAACTCGCGCGGCGTGCCGGCGGCCGCGGCAACGCCCTTCTTCACGGCCTGGGCCTGGCGCATCAGGGCGATGTTGCAGGGAGCAGCCTCGTTCCAGCAGGAGGCGACGCCGACGAAGGGCTGCGCGATCTGCTTCGCGGTCATGCCCATCGCATAGTAATAGGAGCGATGCGGCGCACGGGCCGGCCCGACACTGACGTGCCGGCTGGGCAGCTTCGACTTATCGAATACGCGCGCGTCCATTCAAACTCTGTCCCGCCACCCCACCTGGCGGGCGCCAGATGTGCCACGCCGCCACCCGCTGGTGCAATCACCCGCCCCTGAGCCGGCCGCGAGCATTTTTCTGCTCCACATCCTGCCTGAGGGGGCTTAATTCTTCCGTATCTCAGATAGTTACTGAAGTTTGCAGCTGGGGCCGCTTTGTGGCGGCTTCGCGGCAATCGTGGCAGCCCGCCGCCGCAACGCTGCAATAGCTGCCGATGTTGTAGAAAAGTCACGTCCCCAGGGCTCGCCACGGCATCGAAAGCGCCGTCACCTGCAACCCCAGCGTGCAGCCACACATTGCTCGGTGCTCACGATCCCGCCACCACGCCGGATGTTCCAGAGATCAAGTGAATACCGCCAGTTCGGCAGGCGCCGACCCGAACTGCCTCAGGAACAGCGCCCCTTCCCGCCAAATCATTGAAGTGCTGTGACTTTTGAACCGTCGGGCCGATGCCGAGTGCAGTGCTGCCGTGCCTTTGAGGCTACATAGATTAGAATTCATCAAATAAGAAGCCAGTTTAGAACCTATATAACACATTGAAATGAAAGGGATATTCCCTTGACCGCCTGGATTTGCCGCACTACCGCTCCCTCCCGAATGGCCGATTTGCACAGCCCCCGCCCGAAGGAGCGAACCATGACCATCCGCACAGCGCTCGCCGCGACAGCCCTGGCGTCCTGCCTGCTGGCCGCCCCTGCCCTTGCGCAGAGCGTCAACCTCTACACGACGCGTGAGCCGGCTCTGCTCAACCCGGTGATCGAGGCCTTCACCAAGGACACCGGCATCAAGGTCAATGCGGTCTTTCTCAAGGACGGCCTGCAGCAGCGCATCCAGGCCGAGGGCGCCAACAGCCCGGCCGACGTGATGCTCGTCGTCGATGTCGGCGAGATCCAGGCAGCGGCCGATGCCGGCGTCACCCAGCCGGTCAAGTCGGCGCTGGTCGACAAGATCGTGCCGGCCCAGCTGCGCGGCGCCGGCGACAACTGGATCACGCTGACCAAGCGCGCCCGCATCGTCATCGTCTCCAAGGACCGGGTCAAGCAGGACGCGATCACCTATGAGGACCTCGCCGATCCCAAGTGGAAGGGCAAGTTCTGCATCCGCTCGGGCCAGCACCCCTACAACACGGCGCTGTTCTCGGCCTATCTCGGCCATCACGGCGCGGAGAAGACGGAAGCCTATCTCAAGGCGCTCAAGGCCAACACCGCCCGCAAGCCCGGCGGCGGCGACCGCGACGTCGCCCGCGACATCCTCTCGGGCCAGTGCGACATCGCCATCATCAACACCTACTATATCGGGCTGATGAGCAAGGCGACGAACGAGCAGAAGGGCTGGTACGAGGCGATCAAGCCGCTCAAGACCACCTTCGCCAATGGCGGCACCCATGTGAACGTCTCGGCCGCCGCGATCGCCAAGCACGCGCCGAACAAGGAGAACGCCGTCAAGCTGATCGAGTACATGCTCGGCGAGAAGGCGCAGCACATCTATGCCGACGGCAATTTCGAGTTCCCGGTCAATGCCGACGTCAAGGAAGCCGCGGCCGTGAAGCTGCTCGGCGCCGTCACCCCGGACAAGCTGCCGCTCGCCGACATCGCCAAGAACCGCAAGGCCGCCTCCGAGCTGGTCGACAAGGCCGGCTTCGACAATTGAGCCTGAGCGCATCCGCAGCACATCCAGAACGGCCGCCAGCTCGCTGGCGGCCGTCGACGCGTCTGGTCTATCTGACGGCCGCCGCCGCCTGCCTGGTCGCGCTGCCGGTGCTGGCGCTCGCCTTCACCGCATTGTCGCGCGAGGCGCTGACGGTCTGGCCGCACCTGGCTGCCAACGTCCTGCCCGTCGCGCTCTGGAACACTGCGCTGCTCCTCGCCGGCGTCGCACTCTTCTGCGGGGCGGTCGGCACCGGCGCGGCTTGGCTGGTGACGCAATATGAGTTTCCCGGCCGCCGCAGCCTCGAATGGCTGCTCGTGATGCCGCTGGCGCTGCCGACCTACATCACCGCTTACGTCTACGTCGAAATCCTCGGCTTCCAGGGACCGTTCCAGAGCACGCTCAGGGCGCTCACCGGCTGGCGCTCTCTGCGCGACTACTGGTTTCCCGATCCGCGCAACCTGCCGGGTGCGGTCTTCATCCTCGGGATCGTGCTCTACCCTTATGTCTATCTCAGCGTGCGCGCGCTCTTTTCTATGCAGAGCGCCGCGCTGATCGAATCCGCCCGCACGCTCGGCACAAGGCGCTGGCCGCTGTTCTGGCGCATCGGCCTGCCGATGGCTCGCCCCGCCCTTGCCGCCGGCCTGACGCTCGCTCTGCTCGAGACGCTGAACGACATCGGCGCCAGCGAATATCTCGGCGTCCGCTCGCTGACGATCTCGGTCTATACCACCTGGATCAATCGCGGCTCGCTGGCCGGCGCCACCCAGATCGCCTGTGTCATGCTGCTTGTCGTGGTCGGACTGATGGCCGCCGAGGCGCGCACGCGCGGAGCACGACGCTTCGCACTCCCCGTGAAGCGGCCGCGGCCGGTCGGCCGTATCCGGCTCTCCGGCGCTCGCGGCTGGATCGCGTCGCTCGCCTGCTTCCTGCCGGCGCTGTTCGGGGCAGTGCTGCCGCTCTATTACCTGCTCGGCGAGTTGTGGCGCCGCGACCTCGTCGCCCAGGCCGATCCGACGCTCTGGCGCGCACTCGCCAACACCGTCGCGATCTCGGCGCTCGCCGCGGCGCTGATCGTCGCGATCGGCATCGGCATCGCCGCCGCGCTGCGGCTCGGGCGCGAGCGCGCCCTGCCGCTGCTCGCCCGCATCGCCTCGCTCGGCTATGCGCTACCCGGCACGGTTCTGGCGCTCGGGCTGCTGGTGCCGCTAGCCGCCTTCGACAATGTCGTCGCCGATGCGAGCCGCGCGCTCTTCGGCGCGAGCCCTGGCCTGCTGCTGCTCGGCTCGGGCGCTGCGTTGATCATCGCCTATCTCGTGCGCTTCCTGACCATTGCCGTGAACGGGGTCGAGAGCGGCTATGCCCGCATCTCGCCGCGCATCGACGATGCCGCGCGCTCGCTCGGTGCCGACAGGCGCGAATTGCTGCGCCGGCTGCATTGGCCGCTAATGCGCCCGGCCGTCGCCGCCGCGGCCCTGCTCGTCTTCGTCGACTGCATGAAGGAACTGCCGGCGACGCTGCTGCTGCGCCCGCTCAACTTCGACACACTCGCCACGGTGGTCTACGGCCACGCCGCCCGCGGCGTCTTCGAGGACGGCGCGCTGGCGGCACTGCTGATCGTGGCGATCGGCATCTATCCGGCGCTGAGACTCGCCCGCGCAGGTGAGCAAACGTCGGTTTCACGCGAAAACTGAGATGTTTCCCCGCCTTTCCGACGTCCGGAGGGGGCGCGAACTCGACATTCCCCGGCCGGAGGACTAAACCCTTGCCGCGACGATATGCCGGCCGCCGGTCGAATCGCTCGCGTTATCGGATTGCCTGACGACGGGCCCCCGCCGTTATGCAGATGAAGGCCACACACCAGGCCATGTCACGACGCGCACTCCTGATCGGCCTCGCCGCGGCCGCTGCGCTGCTGCTCACCCTCGGGCTGCGGTCGTGGAATCTCGCGGTGTCGCAGGTCGAGCGCTCCGTCGTCGCCGGCATCGAGACCCGTACCGGCCTCAAGGTGACGGGGCTGCGCCGGGCCGAAATCGCGATCCTCCCGCTGCCTCGGATCAGCCTGTCCGACGTGACCTTCGCCGATCCGCAGGGCGTGCTCGCCGGCAAGGCGGCGCGCCTGCGCGCCCGCGCCCGCCTTCTCCCATTGCTCACAGGCCAGCTCGACTTTGACCGCATCGATCTTGTCGCCCCCGAGATCGACGTCGCATCCGACGAATCCGGCGGCGGATATGCCGGCTGGCTCGATCGCGTCCTCGGCTATCTCGCACGGCTCGATGGCCAGACCAGGCTCATCCTGACCTCCGGCAGCGTCATGATGCGCGCCGACCGTACGGTCCTGACGACGCTGCGCGACGTCAACCTGGTGATCGAGGAACGGACGGCGCAGGCTCCGGTCGCGCTCGCCGGCTCCTTCACCTGGCGCGGCGAAGCCACCAAGGTCGACATCCTCTGGCCGGTAGCCGGCGAGCGGGCCCGCACCGCCTTTTCGCTTGGCTCGCGCCTGCTGAACCTGCGTCTCAACGGCACGCGCTCGGCCGCCCAGAATGCGACCAGTGGCCAGATCGAGTTCAGCACGAAATCGCTGTCCGATGCCCTGGCCTGGATCGGCCCGCGTCCGCGCATCGCTTCGCTCGTCCGGCAGGTCGAGCTGACCGCGCAGGCCCAGATCAACCAGAGCAGCGTCGCGCTGGACTCGGTCGTCGCCATGGTCGACGGCGACCAACTCGAGGGCGCTCTCAAGCTCGACGGCGCCATGCCGAACTGGGCGCTCTCCGGCACGCTCGCCGGCGCCGAGTTCGATCTCGGGCGCCTGCTGCGCCAGGCCGAACCGCAGGCCCCGACCGGCAACGGTGACAACGCCGGCACACCGCTCGAGTTCGACGGCTGGACGACCAATGATGTCGACTTGCGCCTGTCCCTCGATTCCGCCCGGATCGGCACGGCCCGGTTCGGGGATCTCGCGGCCCAGCTCCTGATCCGCAAGGGCCGCTTCGAGGCGTCGCTCCTGCGCGCCTCGGCCTATGGCGGCTCGGCTCGCGCCCGCGTCCTCGCCACACCGGTCGCCGCCGGCGCTGACGTCAAGCTGCAGCTCGGCCTCGAGAAGGTGAATCTCGCTCTGGTCGCCGATGACCTGCCGACGCTCGCCCGCCTCAGCGGCACCGCGACCGGGCAACTCGCCTTCGATGGCGTCGGCAACAGCCTGGAACAGGTGGTGAGTTCGCTGACGGGCCGCGCCGGACTGACAATCCGGCAGGGCGAATTCCGCGGCATCGCCTTCCCAGACCTGCTGCGCAAGGCGGAAAAGCCGCCGACCTCCGCGCGCGACTGGCGCCAGGGAAAGAGCACCTTCGAGACACTGCAGCTCTCGGCGCTCGCCAATCTCGGCATGCTCTACATCACCGACACGCAGATCGCCGGCTCCGGCTACACTGTCGTCCTCAACGGCACTGCCGATCTCACCCGGCGCTGGCTCGACCTCAACGGCGCGTTGAATTCGACGACGACCTCAACGCGGGTTCCCTTCGACCTGCGCGGCCCGTTCTTCGGCGCCGCCTTCACGCCCGAGATCGATGCGGCCTTGCGGCCGATTGGCCACGCGATCCCGCTGCTGCGCTGAGCGCCTATCACTCTCCACATCCGAGTCATTCCGGACAAGCGGCAAGCCGCGCCGATCCGGGCTCCATTCCGGAGCCCGTCCGAAGAGGTTGCGGAATGGTCCCGGCTCTTCGCTCCGCTTCGCCGGGGACGACCCGCACTTTCAAGAACGGGAGAATGTTAGGAGAAGCCGATAGGGAGGCTCACGCCTCCCCGGCCGGCTCCTCACCTGCGCCATTCTCGGTCTCGCCGGCCTCGCCCTCTTCCTCGGACTCCTCGCCGATACGCTCGACCGAGACAACCTTCTCGCCTTCGGCCGTGTCGAAAATGGTGACGCCCTGGGTCGAGCGCCCGGCGATGCGGATCGGCTTGGGCCCTTCGACCGGGATCCGGATGACCTGGCCACCATCGGTGACCAGCATGATCTGGTCGGTGTCGGTCACCGGGAACGAGGCGATCAGCTTGCCGTTGCGCTCATTGACGACCATTGCGGTGATGCCCTTGCCGCCGCGCCCGGTGACCCGGTACTCGAACGACGAGGTGCGCTTGCCGTAGCCCTTTTCCGACACCGTCAGAATGAACTGTTCGGACGCGCCCATCTCGGCGTACTTGTCCTGGCCGAGTTCGATGTCGCCGGCAGCCTCTTCCGCATCGGCGACCGGCGCGGCCGCCTCGTCACCGTCGCCGGTCACGGCGCGGCGCGCCGCCGAAGCGAGCTTAAGGTAAGCGGCCCGCTCGTCCGGCGTCGCATCGAGATGGTGCAGGATCGCGAGCGAAATCACCTCGTCGCCCTTGGCGAGGTTGATGCCGCGTACGCCGGTCGAGTCGCGGCCCTTGAAGACGCGCACCTCCGGCACCGCGAAGCGGATGCTCTGGCCCTCGGCCGTGGTCAGCAGGACGTCGTCATGCTCGGAGCAGATCTGCACGTCGACGATGGAATCGCCCTCGTCGAGCTTCATCGCGATCTTGCCGTTGCGGTTGACCTGGACGAAGTCGGAGAGCTTGTTGCGCCGGACATTGCCGGTCTTGGTGGCGAACATCACGTCGAGCCGGCCCCAGCTCTCCTCGTCCTCCGGCAGCGGCATCACGGTGGTGATGCGTTCGTCCTTGTCCAGCGGCAGCATGTTGTTGAGGAATTTTCCGCGCGCATTGGGCGCCGAAAGCGGCAGCCGCCAGACCTTCTCCTTGTAGGCCTGGCCCAGCGAGGAGAAGAAGATGATCGGCGTATGCGTGTCGGCGACGAAGAGGCGGGTGACGAAATCCTCGTCGCGGGTCGACATGCCGGAGCGGCCCTTGCCGCCGCGCTTCTGCGCCCGATAGGTCGAGAGCGGCACGCGCTTGATGTAGCCGGCATGGGAGACGGTGACGACCATGTCCTCCCGGGCGATCAGGTCCTCGTCGTCGAGATCCGAGCCCCAATCGTGGATCTCGGTGCGGCGCGGCGTCGCGAAGGCGGTCTTCACCTCCAGGAGCTCGGTCTTGATGATCTCCTGGATGCGCACCCGCGAGCGCAGGATGTCGAGATAGTTGGCGATCTCCTTGGCGAGCTTCTCGAGCTCGTCGCCGATCTCGTCGCGGCCGAGAGCGGTCAGGCGGGCAAGGCGCAGCTCGAGGATCGCCTTGGCCTGCGCATCCGAGAGGCGGTAGGTACCATCCGCATTCATCGGGTGACGCGGATCGTCGACCAGCGCGATCAGCGGCGCGATGTCGTCGGCCGGCCAGTCGCGCGCCATCAGCGCCTCATGTGCGGCGGACGGAGTCGGCGCGGTGCGGATCAGCCGGATGACCTCGTCGATATTGGCGACGGCGGTGGCGAGGCCGCACAGGACATGGGCGCGCTCGCGCGCCTTGTTGAGCAGGTAGCGGGTACGCCGCGAGACCACTTCCTCGCGGAACTCGACGAAGGCCGAGATGAAGTCCTTGAGGTTCAGGACTTCCGGCCGCCCGCCGGTCAGCGCCACCATATTGGCGCCGAACGAGGTCTGCAGCGGCGTGAAGCGGTAGAGCTGGTTCAGCACCACATCGGCGACGGCGTCGCGCTTGATCTCGATGACGACGCGCACGCCCTCGCGGTTCGATTCGTCACGCAGGTCGGAGATGCCCTCGATCCGCTTCTCGCGGACGAGATCGGCGATCTTCTCGACCATCGTCGCCTTGTTCACCTGATAGGGAACCTCGGTGACGATGATCGCCTCGCGCTCCTTGCGCAGCTCCTCGATATGCGTCTTGGCCCGCATCACGATCGAGCCACGCCCGGTGTGATAGGCCGAATGGATGCCGCTGCGGCCCATGATCTGGGCGCCGGTCGGGAAATCCGGGCCTGGCACGATCGCGATCAGGTCGTCGATCGAAAGCTCGGGCTCGTCGATCAGCGCGATGCAGGCGTCGATGACCTCGCCGAGATTGTGCGGCGGAATGTTGGTCGCCATGCCGACGGCGATGCCGCCGGCGCCGTTGACCAGGAGGTTCGGATAGCGCGCCGGCAGGACCGTCGGCTCGTGCTCCTTGCCGTCATAGTTCGGCTGGAAGTTGACGGTGTCGAGGTCGAGATCTTCCAGCAGCGGCATCGCCGCCTTGTCGAGGCGTGCCTCGGTGTAGCGATCGGCCGCCGGGCTGTCGCCGTCCATCGAGCCGAAATTGCCCTGGCCGTCGATCAGCGGCAGGCGCAGCGAGAAGTCCTGCGCCATGCGCACCAGCGCGTCATAGACCGCGAGATTGCCGTGCGGGTGGTATTTACCCATCGTGTCGCCGACGATGCGCGCGCACTTCGTATAGGGTCGGTCGGGCAGGTTCTTGTTCTCGTGCATCGAGAACAGGATGCGCCGGTGCACGGGCTTGAGGCCGTCGCGGACGTCCGGGAGAGCGCGGCTCACGATCACGCTCATGGCGTAATCGAGATAGCTCTTCTTCATCTCGTCGGTGATCGCGATCGGCTTGATGTCGCCACCCGGCTGCGGGCCGTCGTCGCGCTTGTCGTCGTTGTCTTCGCTCAAGGGAAAAAGTCCCGTTTACCGCTGGTTTTTCAACGCTCTGGCTACCCGATTCCGGCGCATGAAGCCAGCAAAACGCGAATCTATTCAGAGAAAATAAAACCGTTTCATCGCAGCGACTTACGAGGCGTTTTTGATTCGCTTTCGCGTCGGCTCCCCAATCTCGCCATGTTTCCTGCGTGACGGGTGCTGCGGGCCGAGCCTAGAGTGCCCCGGCAAGCGCGGAATCGCGCCATCGTTCCGGACAAGCCGCCTCGCGGCGCAGCACCGGAATGGCGAGAGGACAACAAGAGCAGTGCAGTAAGCTCGGGGTGAGACATGTTCGCCGAATATCTCTCCTCCGCCCTCGTCACCTTGCTGGTGACGCTCGACCCGCCGGGGCTGGCGCCGATCTTCCTGTCGCTGACGCGCGGCATGTCGGCGAATGAGCGGCGGCAGGTCGCGGTGCGTGCCTGCATCATCGCCTTCTGCATCATGGCCTTCTTCGGCCTCGCCGGCGATGTCGTGCTGAAGGCGCTCGGCGTTTCGCTGCCGGCCTTCCGCATCGCCGGCGGTTTCCTGCTGTTCTGGATCTCGTTCGAGATGGTGTTCGAGCGCCGCAACGAGCGCAAGCAGCAGACCGCCGACACCGCGATCACCCAAGACCATATCCGCAATGTCGCCGCCTTCCCGCTGGCGATCCCGCTGATGGCCGGCCCCGGCGCCCTGACCGCGATGATGCTGCTCGCCGGCCGCGCCGACGGCGACATCGTGATGCTGTCCTCGCTCGCCGCGATCTGCGGGCTGGTGATCCTTTCCTGCCTCGTCGTCTTCCTGATGGCGGTGCCGATCGCGCGCCTGCTGGGCGTCACCGGCAATGTCGTGCTGACCCGCCTGCTCGGCGTCATCCTCGCCGCGCTGGCGGTACAGTTCGTCATCGACGGCATCAGGGCGGTGATCCGGAGCGGCTGAGCCGCCCCGGATCGAGCTTAGGCTCAGGCCGTTCGCGCCAACCGCCAGCGGGCGATGTCGACGAGCAGGAAGGCCACAAGGCTCACGCCCACCAGCGGCAGCGCCCAGCCCAAGCCCGCGGCAACGACGGCGGCAATCGCCTTGCCCGCCCAGCCAAGCCGCAGCCAGGCTTGGACCAGCGTGCGCGGCAGCGAGCCCGGCGCCGGTCGCTGGCGCCACCAGATCCGGTAGCCGAGCAATGTCGTCACGACGAGCGCGAGGCCGAGCCCCGCCATCAGCAATTGGTTCGGCCAGCCGAACAGGATGCCCATATGGGCGTCGATGCCCCAGCGGATCAGCTTGGCGATCAGCGGAAAAGTCTCGAAGTCGGCCCGGCTGACGACGGAGAGATCGCGCGGATCAAGCGCGACCGTGTCGACCTGCGTCGGCCAGCTCCGATCGTATTCGCGCACGAGCCAGGCCTGCCCCTCGGCCCGGGGCGGGCGCATCTCGACATGCGGAGAATCGATGCCGGCCGCCTTTGCGGCGGAAAAGGCCGCATCGAGCTGTCGAAAGCTCCCAGGCGCGTCCGAACCCACGGCCGAGCCATGATCGCCGTGATGGGCATGGGCGTCGGTAGCGGGCGCCGCGCCGAGCTTCAGCGAGACCGAAGGGGTCACCCAGCCGAGATTGGCCCGGAGCGCATCGATCCGGTCGCCTGCGTATTTCGACCAGGTCAGCCCGGTGATCGACAGGAAGACGAGGCCGAGCGACAGCGTCAGCCCGATCAGCCCGTGCCAGCGCCGGTCGCGCAGCGCAGGGTTCGTCCGCGCCCGCTCAGCGGCTCGTGGATGGCGCCGCCAGAACCACATCAGGACGCCGCCCAGAACCACCGCCCAGAGCCAGGATGCGGCAAGCTCGCTGTAGTTGCGGCCGAATTCGCCGAGCAGCAGGTTGCGATGCAGATAGTCGAGCTGCGTCCGGAACGGCAGGATGCCGCTGGTGCCGTAGACGATGAGGTCGCCTTTGATCGCCAGCGAGACCGGGTCGACGAAGATCGCCCGGCTTTCGGAATCGCCGAGACCGGCTTGAGCGAACATCACGCGCGTAGTCTGGCCCGCGGCTGGCGCGGGACGGATGGCGAAGAAGCGCGGCCCCTCGCCGATATGCGTTCGTGCGGCGGCAACCTGCGCAGCGAGCGAGGCCGGCTCGCCCGTAGCCGTCGCCGTCAGTTGCTCGCGGTAGATGAAACTCTCGATCTGCGGCGTCAGCACATAGAGCGTGCCGGTCAGCGCCGCGACGAGGATGAACGGACCGACGAACAGCCCGGAATAGAAGTGCAGCCTCGCGATGAAGGCCTTGAATTCGGACGATAATGCAAGGGTGCGGCCGGCATCGGCGCGCGTGCGGATATCCGCGTGAGCGGTCATGGCTGGGTTTCCCGAAATGGACCTGCCGAAATGCCGCCGGCGCGCTGGCCTGGCGGAGCATTCGGTCATTGCGGCGGAAGCGGCCTCAAGGCCGCCGCGGCGTCAGGTCCGAATGGGCGGTCCTCTCGGGCGTGCGGCGAGCCGCTCCTGCCCCGGCAGCGGCCGTTCGGTCAGATCGTCAAAGCCGACGATCGTGACGCCGGCCTCGACCTCCTCGAGGAGCGCCGGCCGGTCGGGCGGCGCATACGCCGCGCCGACCCAGGCGCAGCCGAGCAGGCAGCAGGCCGGCAGATGTGGCGCGGGCTCCTGCCCCGGCACCGGCACGCTCTCGGAACCGGGAGCGCACAGCGTCAGATGCGCGGCGCGATCGAGCAGCGCCGGCGCGAGACTCTGCCCGGAGACGAGCGCGCCGAAAAGCCCCTGCAGCACAAGCACATAGGCCGCGACTATCGCGACCCAGGATCTTGCTCTGATGGACTTGGCTGCGCT
This sequence comes from Allobosea sp. FBZP-16, assembly GCF_002831785.1. Taxonomy (NCBI): domain Bacteria; kingdom Pseudomonadati; phylum Pseudomonadota; class Alphaproteobacteria; order Hyphomicrobiales; family Alloboseaceae; genus Allobosea; species Allobosea sp. FBZP-16. Next base: position 712,319 of record NZ_LNCQ01000022.1, read on the forward strand.
CAAGGACCGGCTCCCCGGCACCGTCGATAGCGACCTGCCTGACCGCTGTCCATCAGCCGAACCGCCGCAGCCGGGCACGTGCCGTGCCATCCTAATCATCGATGAATTCGCTCGCTCGACTTGCGCGCCGCAAGCGGACCGATTGCTTACACGTCGCTGCTATGCAGCTTGCAAGCAGAGAGGAGCATCATGCAGCGCATCACCAGCCTGGCCGCCATCGCCTTCGCAACAACATTCGCACAAGCTTCGGCCGCGGGGCTCGACGGCTCGCTCTGGAACCATAATGGTTCGACCGTCCTCGTCGACGAGGCTCGTGGCAGGATCGTCTATGACGAGCCCAAGGCCGCGATTGCCGGCACGGTCCGCGCCGGAACCTTGCTGTTCGAGGGACGCTTCAACGGCAAGCGGATCAGTGGTACCGCCTATGTCTTCAAGAAGGGCTGCGAGCCGGCCGCCTACCCGGTCGCGGGGATGATGGAGGACAATCCAAACGGCTTCGGCTCGCGGATCGTCCTGACCGGGCCGGCGCCGAAGCGCGACAAGGCCTCCTGCGCGATAATCGGCAGC